>NZ_JBQFTH010000009.1:0-230264 GCF_056538565.1 Ruegeria sp. BG11
CACGTCAGTATGGCCGATATGGCTATCGCAGGATCGCTGCGCTGCTGAGAGAAGCTGGGTGGTCTGTCAGCGACGGACGGATAGAACTGCTTTGGCGCCGGAAAAACAACCGAAGAAAGGACGGCTCTGGCTGAACGGCGGATGAATGTCTGGCTTTGGCCGGAGTATCGCAATCATGTATGGAGCTATGCCTTTGTCCATTGCCGAACCGACGAAGGCAAAGCCTTCCGGATACTGAACGTCGTTGATGAGTACAGCCGGGAATGCTTGGCAATCAAGGTCGAGCGGAGGCTGAGCTCGACTGACGTGATTGACGCCCTGACGGATCTGTCAATCCTTCGTGGTGCGCGCGGTTTCACACGTTCGGATAGTGGGCCGGAAACTGTTTCCCAGGCCGTCCGAGACTGGATTGCTGCAGTTGGTACCAACAAAGCTCAAATTGAAGCTGGGAGCCATTGGAAGAACGGACAATGTGAAAGCTTCAATGGCCGGTTTAGGGATGGGCTGTTCAATGGTGAAGTCTTCTACAGCCCACGCGAAGCCCAAATGCTGATCGGACAATGGAGGAGACACTACAACACCAAACGCCCCCGCAGTGCTCTAGGCTATCGCCCGCCAGCGCCTGCAACGATCATCCCGATGGATCACAGACCGATGATGCACTAACAACCAATTTGGACCAGTCAATGAGGCTGCTCAATCGCCGACTCGCATTCATTGGCTTCATACTCCTGCAGCGCGAAAAACAGGAACGATTGATTAGTATTTACACCAAGCGTCGCACGAAACAACTTCCGGTCCCAAAAACGCGTCATACAAACGAGAGATACCATACGATATATTGACGGTGATTAACGTTGTTTTCGAACAACCGAGCCCAAATTCTGAGTGGTAGTGTGGGCTCTTTCTGCTCACCTGTGAGCCGAAGTCATTTATTAAGTTGGTCTTATGTAAATAAGGAAGTCTCGGTTTGAAAAATATGGTTACCAAAGGTCTTGTATTGTTGGCATTCTTTTCTTCTCCCAGCTTAACCAACGCGCATTGGTCGACGGTCGATTTCAGCTACGACACTGACAGTTCTGTAGCAGCGTTGGGTTTTCCAGCTCCGGGGTGCATCAGCTCTACGTGATGTGTGCGAACGGCTCGGTTGAAATCTATACTATCGGTTACGCTGCCAAAAGTGGCCCCAATTGGATTGAAACGTCGAGTATTACGTTGGACGGGTAGACCATTCTGAAACAACGCGAAAGGATCAAACCGAGGACCATTGAAACCCGGCGCTTGCTTCACCGCAAATCCGCCGCACAGTCAATCAAACCAGATGAGCCATACTCTCTCTTAAATCAGAGCGCAATCTGTCCCAAAATCCCTGACGACGGAAGAGTATCCTAACGGAATGCTACATAGCTAACGTTGGAAACAAGCCATGGATACGGGCCGATACTGAAATCGCCATTGCGGTAGAGAAGGCCGTTCTGGCAATGGAAGTGGCTCTTGGGGCAATCAGGAAGAAGCAATCCAAAGAAACTATTGGGGAGCTTGACGTGCGACACCAAACAATGCGTCACATTTCAAGTTGACTGCTCTATCGAAGCTTTGGCACTGCAACAACTTTCGGAGTTTAATGCGGCATGCCGAACTCAAATTCGGCGACCTGCATTAAAGGCACCAAAAAACTCTACCTCTTGCGGTGCCATGCATTAGAACATTGAATGGTATCGTCCTCCAGTGGGCGATAGGAAACACAGTAGTATCGGGCCTCCGTACGTAAGTTTTTTGGCGCACGACCTGACCAATCGTTATGCTCTTTGCCACTGACCCAGATATTGGCAAATATCTTTTGGGGATTGGATGGAATTGGCGTATATTGAGAAGTCACGCGCAAAAGCTCTCGCCCTTCCGCGTACCAAGTCAAACTGTCCGGCAGCCATTCAAAAGCATACAAATGTGGTTCGTCTGCCGCATCAAATCCAAGACTAACGGTTCGGACGGACAACCTTTCTCCATTTACGAAAATTCCAAGCAAAACTTGGGTTGTATCGCCGCCTAAGAACTCAATGTCGATTTCATCATGGGGCGCATCAAAGTGCGGACCGGTATAAGTGAAGAATGATGAAATTACTCCCTCACCGCGTGCTGCGGTCATCACAACCTCATAGCGACCAAAGGATGATTGCCCAGTACGCTGCACTTCACCGCCTTCGAACCGCTTTACCGTTTCGTCTATTGAGGGGTAAAGATTCAACACCAACGCATTGTCTTCGATATCGTAGCGCACAGCGTCACGGCTCCATGCCGTATCAATCCACGCTGCCTGGTTCTCGTATCTGGAGACGTACCATTTCTCTGACTGCAAATCATCCGAGTGCGAAACAAAGCCTGATAACTGCATTTCATCTGCGTCAACTGCAAAGACAGTCAAAAACGACACCAATTTGAACACTGAAATGAAAAATTTTGAATAGAACATGCCACAATCTCTAAACGGAAACTAATACACGCTTAACTCACAATCCATTTACCTACCTTAAATTCTCCAAATTGCTCTAACATATCTGGTTTAGGAGAATTTGCATGGATCAAAAAAAAATATCAAACGATGCGCTGTATTCCGCCGGCATCCTGACGGAAGGCTACAGGTCCAATGTAGGAGACAATCCTTGGATACAGGACAATCCCGAAGTTGCCATTGTGGTTGAGAATGCCATCATGGCAATGGAAGAAGCGTTTGAAGCAATCAGACAAAAGCAAGCGGTAGACCAGTGCGAAGCAGATTCAGAACGTCGCCTAACCGGATGATCCAGGAATTGGACTGTGCTAAGCAGCAGCAACACATGATAGCATTCGATGGCATTTGGAGTGACGTGAGGAACTCGTATCCACCGTACGCTGCTATTCGGCGATTACACGTTTGGCCGCGTGCCGATTTCTTCCTTCACGATGCTTGAAGCTGCGAAGCCTTCAGCCTCCAAAATCGCAGTAAACGCGTCCATCAACTTCTCTTGAAACTCGAGCGCTTGGTCTTCACTATCAAACGCATATGCTTTGAAATCAACAATCCAGTATCTTTCCATACCAAAAACTCACCTACAAAAAGTGGCCCAATCAATCCTTTTGATAAACCCGTCAAATGACATTTATATGCAGCTAGAACGAAAACTGCGCTTGACCACTCGGGGACACTTGGTTGGAGAAAATCTACCTACAATACCCAGCCCGCTTGAGCTGTGATTTAGCCGCTGGGGTGTCTTGGTGTAATCGATGTGGGTTCTGCTTCGGAAGCGACCGAACAGCTTTGCAAACTCCATTTACTTCGCGTTCGAGTCATTGCAAAACCGTGTTCTACTGTTGGCTCTCCACAGCCGACCTCTAGCGGTTAAGAAAAGGTGGTCTAAGCAGGAAAGTTTGGTGTTAAATACTTGAATAATAAAAAAATAATGATTGTAAGTGGTGCCCCCACACGGACTCGAACCGCGGACCTACTGATTACAAATCAGTTGCTCTACCAGCTGAGCTATAGGGGCACTCTTTCAACTTGGTCCTTCAGTGCAAAGCCAGATCTTTTTGTTCAGATCAAGCCACGAAAGGCTAAGTTTCAAAAGTTAGGGCGCTACCTTGAACATTTTGGTCTATGTTCGTTAGGCAACGGCCAACTGGATGAGCAGGCGTATATGGCAAAATTTTTTGGCCCGCAACCCGCTAATTTACACAGTTTGCAACGTTGTTCATACGCTACGATTTTAACTGGAAGCAGCCAATAGAACCGTTGGCATCTTCCGTCGTAGCTTGATCGCAACGGGCCGAAAAAATAGGCGTTCGACAAAAAACGGATGCTTGGCTCAAAGCGCCAGCACGAGGTTCGCAATTGCCGCAATGAGGATAGCCGTGAAGGTCAGGACCATCCCGATCTGACGCAGAATCACGATCTGCGGGCTGCGGCCAAAGCCGTATGCGTGCAATAGGCGGCCGCTTAGCAGACAGAGCCCCAACAGGTTCAGCATCAGCGCCCCGGCGCCCTGAAGCTCGACCATGGTGATCAGCAGCAGTGCAAAGGGCGTGTATTCGATGAAGTTGGAATGCGTCCGAATTACCTTGAGCATGTCCGGCTTGCCACCATCGCCATAGGAGACCTTGTCACTGCGGCGCTGGCTTATGACCATGAAGCTCAGCACAATGTAAAGGATCGCCAGCAACGAGGCGTAGACTGGGGTGATGGTCAGCATCATGTTCCTCCTGAGTATGAAAAAGGCCGCCCGGTTCCCCGAGCGGCCCTTGTGCTTTTGAAAACTAAACTGGTTATTCCAGTTCGACCAGCAGGTCCTTTGCGTCAATTTGGCCGCCGGGCTGGACATGGACGGCAGAGACCACGGCGTCGCGTTCGGCGTGGATGCCGGTTTCCATCTTCATCGCCTCGATGGTCAGCAGGAGATCGCCCTCCTTGACTTCCTGGCCTGCGGCGACCGCAACGGTCGCCACAACACCCGGCATCGGTGCGCCGATGTGGTTGGCATTGCCGACTTCGGCCTTTGGTCGAGCCTGTGTGGTGGCCGTCACAAGGCGGTTGGGCACTCGAATGACACGGGGCTGGCCGTTGAGTTCGAAGAACACTTTGACCTCGCCTTTCTCGTCGGTCTCACCAATGGCCTGACAGCGGATTTCCAGCGTCTTGCCTGGGTCAATCTCGGCCGTGATCTCTTCGCCCGGCTCCATTCCGTAGAAAAAGGTGCGGGTCGGCAGGGTGCGCACCGGACCATAGGTACGGTGACGGCCCATATAGTCGAGGAACACCTTCGGATACATAAGGTAGCCGTTCAGATCCTCGTCATCGACCTCTTTACCGTCCAGTTGCTTGGACAGGTCTGCGCGGGTGGCCTCCAGATCGACGGCGGGTACGTTCTTGCCCGGACGCTCGGTATTGGGGGCCTCATCCTTGAGGACCTTATGAAGGATCGCAGGCGGGAAACCACCGGGAGGCTGGCCCAGATTGCCGCGCATCATGTCCACGACCGAGTCGGGAAAGGCCACATCGGTTGTTGGGCTTTCCACTTCCTCTCGCGTCAGGCCCTGGCTGACCATCATCAGCGCCATGTCACCGACAACCTTGGACGATGGCGTTACCTTTACGATGTCACCGAACATCTGGTTCACGTCAGCGTAGGTCTGGGCGACCTCGTGCCAGCGCTCTTCTAGCCCCAGAGAGCGCGCTTGCGCCTTGAGGTTAGTAAACTGGCCTCCGGGCATCTCGTGCAGATACACCTCAGAGGCCGGAGCCTGCAGGCTGGATTCAAAGGCGGCGTACTGGCCACGTACTGCTTCGAAGTAGTCGCTGATCTCACGGATCGCCTTGATGTCGAGGCCGGTATCCCGCTCGGTATGGCGCAGCGCTTCGACGACGGTGCCCAGCGTCGCCTGAGACGTGTTGCCTGAGAAGCTGTCCATCGCGCAATCTACCGCGTCGACGCCGGCCTCAGACGCTGCCAGAATGGTGGCGCTGGCGATGCCTGCGGTGTCATGCGTGTGGAAGTGGATCGGCAGGCCGACCTCTTCCTTCAACGCGCGGATCAGAATCTTGGCCGAGGCCGGTTTCAACAGACCTGCCATGTCTTTCAGACCAAGAATATGCGCGCCTGCATCGCGCAGCTCTTTCGCCATGCCGACATAGTATTTCAGGTCGTATTTCGAGCGATCCGGGTCCAGAATGTCGCCAGTATAGCAAACGGTGCCTTCACAGATCTTGCCGCTTTCAACGACTGCATCCATGGCCACGCGCATGTTTTCAACCCAGTTGAGAGAGTCGAACACGCGGAACACATCAATCCCTTGCGAGGCCTGACGCACGAACTCTTGCACCACATTGTCTGGGTAGTTGGTATAGCCAACACCGTTAGCGCCGCGAAGCAGCATCTGCGTCATCAGGTTCGGCATCCCCTCGCGCAGGTCACGCAGGCGCTGCCACGGGCATTCCTGCAGGAAGCGGTAAGCGACGTCGAACGTCGCGCCGCCCCAGCATTCCACCGAGAACAGCTGCGGCAGGTTTGCGGCATAGCTGGGCGCGACCTTGATCATGTCGATCGAGCGCATCCGTGTCGCCAGCAACGACTGGTGACCATCGCGCATGGTGGTGTCGGTGATCAGCAGCTGACGCTGGGCTTTCATCCAATCGGCCACGGCCTGCGGGCCCTTTTGCTCCAGCAGGTTGCGGGACCCCATCTGGGGTTCGGCTTTCTGGGCAGGAGCCTTGGCTTCTTTCAGATCGGCGCGCGGCTCGGGGCGATCCTTGGTCTCTGGATGGCCGTTGACTGTGATGTCCGCGATATAGGTCAAAACCTTGGTGCCCCGGTCACGGCGCTTTTTAAAGGCGAACAGGTCTGGCGTCTCATCGATGAACTTGGTTGTATATTCATTCGACAGGAAGGTCGGGTGCTTCAGCAGGTTTTCCACGAAAGCAATGTTGGTCGATACACCGCGCACGCGGAATTCACGCAGGGCGCGGTCCATCCGAGCAATCGCCTTTTCGGGCGTCGGTGCCCAAGCGGTGACCTTCGTCAGCAGCGAGTCATAGTAGCGCGTGATTACGCCGCCCGCATAGGCGGTGCCGCCGTCCAGACGGATGCCCATGCCAGTTGCCGAGCGGTAGGCGGTGATGCGGCCATAGTCCGGGATGAAGTTGTTCAGCGGGTCTTCGGTGGTCACACGGGTCTGCAGCGCGTGGCCGTTCAGGCGGATCTCATCCTGGTTGGCTTTGCCAGTGGCCTCGGCCAGCGTCTTGCCCTCGGCGATCAGGATCTGAGCCTGAACGATGTCGATGCCGGTGACCTCTTCGGTGACCGTGTGCTCTACCTGAACGCGCGGGTTCACCTCGATGAAGTAGAACTTGCCGGTGTTCATATCCATCAGGAATTCGACGGTGCCCGCGCATTCATAGTTCACATGGGCGCAGATGCGGCGGCCCAGTTCACAAATCTCGGCGCGTTGTTCTTCGGTCAGATACGGGGCAGGGGCGCGTTCAACGACCTTCTGGTTCCGGCGTTGGACCGAGCAGTCACGTTCATACAGGTGGTAGATCTCACCATGCTTGTCACCAAGGATCTGAACCTCGACGTGACGGGCGCGGGTGATCATCTTTTCCAGATAGCCTTCGCCGTTGCCAAATGCGGCCTCGGCCTCGCGGCGGCCTTCCAGAACTTTCTCTTCCAGCTCATCCTCGGACAGGATCGGGCGCATGCCGCGTCCACCGCCGCCCCAGCTGGCCTTTAACATCAAAGGGTAGCCGATCTCGGCCGCCTCTTTCTTGATCGCGGCCATGTCATCGCCCAGAACTTCGGTGGCGGGAATAACCGGCACGTCGGCGGCAATGGCAACCTTGCGGGCACTGGCCTTGTCGCCTAGGGCGCGCATGGTTTCGGCCTTGGGGCCGATGAAGGTGATGCCGTTTTGAACACAGGCATCCACAAAGTCCGGGTTCTCGGACAGCAGGCCGTAGCCGGGGTGGATCGCGTCGGCACCCGATTCCTTGGCAACGCGGATGATTTCGTCGATCGACAGATATGCCGCGACGGGGCCGAGACCTTCGCCAATGCGATAGGCTTCATCCGCCTTGAAGCGGTGCAGGCCTAACTTGTCTTCTTCGGCAAAGACCGCAACGGTGCGTTTACCCATCTCGTTGGCTGCGCGCATCACGCGAATGGCAATCTCGCCGCGATTGGCGATCAGGATCTTCTTGAAATCGGTCATTTTGGGTCCCGGTCTTGGTGTTTCGGCCGTGTTCATAGGCGGAGAATACGCGCAGGTGTATCAGTGGTTCTGGGTATAACCGGCATGTTAACGCTCGCAAACGGCCATTGTTCGCGCGTTTCTTGTAGCGTTGCTGCGCCGCAGCATCAATCTTCGTGATGAATCGTCTTGATTTGCGTCAGGTCGGCAAGGCCCATCTGCCCCATATTTGCGAGCATATCCTGCCGCAACTGATCAATCACATGAGTTGGTCCTTTGGGGCCAAGTGCCGCCAGGCCATACAAAAAGGCCCGTCCAAGCATGACGAAATCGGCCCCCTTGGACAAAGCGCGAAGGATGTCCAACCCGCCTTCGATGCCGCTGTCGAAGATCAGAGGCAGGCGGGTCGCGCTGCGAATCTCCGGCAAAACTTCGATGCTGGCGGGGGCACCGTCAAATTGACGCCCTCCGTGGTTCGAGACCCAAAGCGCATCCACCCCGGCTTGTTCAAGCATTTCGGCATCGTCGGGGCGCATGATTCCCTTTATCACGAAGGGCCCATCCCAATGATCGCGCAACCGTTTGACGTACTCCATGTCCGGTGACGTGCGCAGCAAGTATCCGACATGGGCTGTTAGCGGCATTGATTTTGTGTTGTCGATGTACTTGTCCAACGTGCGCATTTTGGGCATGCCCTGTCGTAGCATCCCAAACGCCCAAGCGGGGCGCCGCGCGACTTGTGCCAGCAATCTCGGTGTCAGCCTTGGCGGATGGGTCAGCCCTGAGCGTGTCTGACGCTCTCTGCGGGACGCGACAGGAACATCTGCTGTCAGGACCAACGTTTTAAATCCTGCCTGTCGGGCGCGGGCCAGAAAATCTGCTCGAATCTCGGGGTCCCTAGGCGGGTAAAGCTGGAACCAGGCGTTTTTACCCAGATGAGGGGCCAGATCCTCCGGGGATTGGCTGGCTACCGTTGACAATGTGTAGGGCAGAGAGGCCTGCGCAGCCGCACGCGCCAAAATGCCCTCTGCGTCCGGCCAGATCAGACCCGACATGCCGATCGGCGCGATTCCGAACGGAAGCGGGCAGTCCTGCCCTAGAAAGCACGTGCTGGTATCGTATTCCAGTTCACCTTTTAGAATCGCGGGGAGTAGCCGCACCGAGTCCAGTGCCGTTCGGTTTCGAAGCATGGCCGTTTCGGTCCCTGTTCCGCTTTCGGTATACTCCCAAACAAAATGCGGAAGCCGTCGTCGGGCGCGGCGTTTCAGGTCGGCAATGCCGGGATAGGTGCTGTGCAAGTCCATGGCGCTAGATTCAACCTGCGCTGCGATTCGGCAAGAGGATCACGCCGCATCAGGCTTCCGATTGAGCGATGTTGGTCCCGGACGCCCAGCCGCTGTGTCTGCATTTCCACTTGCAACGCGCACCTGGTTTCGGCCGTTGTCCTTGGCTGAATAGCGGGCATCATCGGCCGCTCGCATCAAGTCTTGCGGCATCGTCCCATGTGCAGGGTAATGCGCTACTCCAACCGAGATCGTGATCCGCGGCAGGGATTTGTCGCCATATCTGACCGAGCCGACATCGCCGTCCCGCGTGGACCAGAAAACCTCACCCGAGGAATCGAACAGTTTGAAGCGGTAGATATCTGAGGTTTCAGGCAGCAAGCTTAGAAAAGCCTCATCATGTTGGCTGAGAATATGCCGTTCGAAGCTGGTCTTGACGTCAAAAAGCTGGCTTTCCACCTTCCTTTCCAAGCGTACGGCGTGATGGCGCAGATCCGATTCCAGCATGCGGTCTACAAGAGGGTCTGGCAGTGTGTATATCCCCCAACCGGCCAAAGCCGTCAGAGCGATCAGAATTGCCGTGCTGACAAAGACCTTTAGCTTGCCAATAAGGCGTGCTTTTGCCGTCTGTTCCATACCCACATTCTCCCACAAAGTGCGGAGCAGCATCGGCAAGAGGTTTTGACAGAGTGTTAACTTCGTTGCATGTGGGCGCGCGAAAATGATTAAGATTTGTATGACCCCGAAGGAA
This sequence comes from Ruegeria sp. BG11, assembly GCF_056538565.1. Lineage (NCBI taxonomy): Bacteria > Pseudomonadati > Pseudomonadota > Alphaproteobacteria > Rhodobacterales > Roseobacteraceae > Ruegeria > Ruegeria sp. BG11. The sequence continues at coordinate 9,748 of NZ_JBQFTH010000009.1, forward strand.
AATTCGAGCGAACAAGGCGTGAACAAACCCTTTTCCTTTTGGTCCATCCAGCGTAGTTTGTCGATATGAGCAGTTTTGACGAAATGGACGCCTTTGAGGGAGCATCGCTATCAGCGCGGGCCATGGCCGCGCGGCCCATGCCCTATCTGGACGGACTCAATCCAGCGCAGCGTGAAGCGGTGGAGCAGCTGGATGGACCGGTGCTGATGCTTGCGGGCGCGGGAACAGGTAAGACCAAGGCTCTGACCACGCGCATTGCGCATCTTCTGACCACTGCTAATGCGCGTCCGAATGAGATTCTTGCTGTGACTTTCACCAACAAGGCTGCTCGCGAGATGAAAGAACGGGTGGGCCGTCTTCTTGGTCAGCCCGCCGAAGGGATGCCGTGGTTGGGAACCTTCCACGCGATCTGCGTAAAGCTGCTGCGTCGCCACGCCGAACTTGTCGATCTGAAGTCGAATTTCACCATTTTGGACAGTGATGATCAGCTCCGTTTGCTCAAGCAGCTAGTGCGGGTCGCCAACATAGATGACAAACGCTGGCCTGCGCGGATGCTGGCCGGAATCATCGACGACTGGAAGAACCGCGCTTTGACGCCTGACAAAGTGCCGGTCGCGGATGCCGGGGCCTATAACAACAAGGGTGTGGAGCTATACGCCCAGTACCAGACCCGCCTGCGCGAGTTGAATGCGGTGGATTTCGGTGACCTGCTGCTGCACATGGTCACGATTTTCCAAACCCATCAGGACGTGCTGGAGCAATACCAGCGCTGGTTCCGCTACATCCTCGTGGATGAGTATCAGGATACCAACGTCGCCCAGTACCTCTGGTTGCGTCTGCTGGCCGGGGGGCACAAGAATATCTGCTGCGTCGGCGATGACGACCAGTCGATCTATGGCTGGCGCGGAGCTGAGGTGGGCAACATCCTGCGGTTCGAAAAGGACTTTCCCGGCGCCTTCGTGGTGCGATTGGAGCAGAATTACCGCTCGACCCCCCATATTCTGGCGGCTGCGTCGAATGTAATTCGTGGCAATGAAGGCCGTCTGGGCAAAGAGCTTTGGACCGATGCCGAAGACGGTGAAAAAGTTCGACTGATCGGCCATTGGGATGGTGAGGAAGAGGCGCGCTGGATCGGGGAAGAGATCGACGCGATGCAGGGCGGCACGCGCGGTGTGCGTCCGATGAACCTCGACGAAATCGCCATTCTGGTCCGCGCCTCACACCAGATGCGCGCGTTTGAGGATCGGTTTCTGACGATTGGTTTGCCTTACAAGGTGATCGGCGGCCCTCGGTTCTACGAGCGGATGGAGATTCGCGATGCCATGGCCTATTTCCGGCTGGTGGTCAGCCCCGAGGACGATCTGGCGTTCGAGCGGATCGTGAACAAGCCCAAACGCGGCCTTGGCGACAAGGCACAGCAGACGATTCAGGTTGTGGCGCGTGAGAACGGTGTGTCTCTGGTCGAAGGCGCGCGGATTGCCGTAGAGAACCAGTTGATCAAGGGCAAGGGCGGTAAGGCTCTGCGCGAATTGATCGACGGGCTAGCGCGATGGAATGCGCTGACGCGGGGGCCTCGGATCGAGGTCGATGACGACTCGGTCATCGACGATGGGGTGTCGCCCATTCGCTATGGTGCGCCGGAGCACACGCATATCGAGCTGGCGCAGATCATCTTGGACGAATCCGGCTATACTGGGCATTGGCAGAACGACAAGACGCCCGAAGCGCCGGGCCGGTTGGAGAACCTCAAGGAACTGGTGAATCAGCTGGACAATTTCGAGAACCTGCAAGGGTTTTTGGAGCATGTCAGTCTGGTGATGGACAATGAACAAGAGGGCGACGGGGCGAAGGTTTCGATCATGACCTTGCACGCGGCCAAGGGGCTGGAGTTTCCCGCCGTGTTCATGCCGGGTTGGGAAGATGGTTTGTTCCCCTCGCAGCGGTCTATGGACGAGTCGGGCCTCAAGGGCCTCGAGGAAGAACGGCGGCTGGCCTATGTGGGCATCACCCGCGCTGAGGAGGTCTGCACGATTTCATTTGCGGCCAATCGGCGGGTGTTCGGGCAATGGCAGAACGCGATGCCGTCACGTTTCATCGACGAATTGCCCGAGGATCATGTGGAGGTTCTGACGCCTCCGGGGCTTTATGGCGGCGGCCAACCAGCCGCGACGATCGAAACCCGCGCGGCTGAGGCGAATGTCTATAACTCTCCGGGCTGGAAGCGGATGCAGGCGCGGCAGGGCCAATATGGGATGTCCCAGCCGAAAGAAAGCCGGAATACGGTGATTGATGCCACGGCCATTGCCAGCTTCACTTTGGGTGAGCGGGTGTTTCACCAGAAATTTGGCTACGGCGCGGTTACCGGCATCGAAGGTGATAAGGTCGAGGTCGATTTCGACAAAGCAGGCGTGAAAAAGGTCGTTTCCCGTTTCCTGACCGCGAAGGAAGACGTTCCGTTCTGACCGCTAGAGACCTTCGACTAGCACCAGGTTGGCCGTTGCTGTCTTGCGTCTGATCTTGGCTAACTCGATATAGTCCGGGTCGTCTTTCCAAGCCAGGGCTGCGGCCATGTCTGGGAACTCCATCAGCACGATGCCTTCTTCGGCCCAATTGCCTTCGACGATCTCGACGGGTTTTGACGAAATGGTCAGCAGGCGCCCGCCGTGCCGGTCAAAGATAGGCATAAAACCTTCAAGATACTTCTGATACCCGTCTGGATCATGAATGGAAATCTGGGCGATAAAATAGGCGGCCATGGCGCACTCCTGAAAAAACGTAACTGCGCCGATCTTATTCCGTTTGCCCAAAAAGCAAAAACGGCGGTTTCCCAGGGAGGAGGAAGGGAAACCGCCGTTCTTTTCTACATCAGGGCAGGGAGGAGGAGAGCCCCGATGTATCTGAACCCGGGTTTGAGCCCGGTATGAGGAAGACGCGGCGACGTCAGGGAGGAGGAAGACGTCACCGCGCGCTTTCAACACCGAGCAGGGAGGAGGAGAGCCCGGTGTGCCTTGGTCCGACGTTGCGAGGCCGGTATTTGGTGCGGCGACGTCAGGGAGGAGGAGAGACGCCGCCGCTGATTACAGACCCTAAAGGGAGGAGGAAGGGTCTGATCTCGATTATTCGTGTGCGCTTAGCGCGCTGTGAAGTCGTCAGCGGCCTGACGGGCCAGACCGCGGATCATTGCGCGGCTCAGGCCGAGATCGGCCAGCTCGCGGTTCGACAGCGCGGACAGCTCACTTACCGTCTGGCGGTACAGTCGGTAGCGGGCAAAACGTGTCTTTGCGGCCTCGATCAAGGTGGTGATACCGCCAAAGTGAGTGCCTTTAAGTGCCGGTGTGTTTGTTGCCATTGCCATCTTGTTATTCCGTTCATTCTTGTCTTGCTGACCGTTGCCAGCGTTTGCTTGAGGATGAAAATAAGTGAATGCTGCGATTGCACAATAGCCCGCAACGTCAATGCTGCTATGCAGCAAATGCATGGATATCAGAGCCTTGTCAGTCTCGGTTTGAAATCACCCATGATTTTTTGGGGTTTGCGGGACCTTGGGCGCTAAGTCTTGGTCGATCAAAGAGTCCTTCTCACCATTCGACTTGCCCGGAGTTTGAGCGCAGCTGCGAAAGTTTGTGCGTTTGATGGACGCTTTGTTTCAACTCGATCACGAGAAAGCGATCTTGGATCTTGGCTTGGGAATTCGTGGGAGTAGATCAAAGCGGCCACATTCCACGCGGTTTCCTTCTGTGTGATTCTTTGATTTTTGCGTTGCTGGTGGGTCTCAGACGGCAATAATTCCGAGAATTCGAAATTTTTTTGGGAATTCATGGGTGATCGCGGGAGGTTCTTGAGGTCACCATATATAGCTATCAAATGAATATTGATGTCGATATAAGGTGTATTGGTTCTAAAATTTGCTCAAAATTCGCCTTGTTTTCATAGCCCATATTAGACGTTGCCCAAAAATTCCTGTTGATTTCCATGAATTCCCATGTCATCCCTAATGCATCCGATGAGGACGAGGCAGCAGGGGCAGCAAACGACCCCAACCAAAAATAATCAGGTTTCATACAGGCATCTCGCTTTCATCACTCAAGAGATCCGGCGCGCGGGCGAGCAGACATCCCCCCAGGTGGCGCGTGCAGCTGGACATCCCGCAAAGCGGGCCAATGCGGCGGGTTGATCAGTGGCAGCAGATCAACCCGCCGTTTTTCATCCGGGGGGAACGTGAAATTCAAGTGGGGCGCAAGCGAAAGGGACAGTCGTCTTGGCGCGCAGGTTTAGAGGTGAAAGCCACCATAAGGTGGACACGAAGGGCAGGGTCTCGATCCCGGCCTCTTTTCGCCGTGTGCTTGAAACGTCTGACCCCAATTGGCAGCCCGGTGACAATCCTGAGCTTGTGATTGTCTATGGTGACCACCGCCGCAAATACCTTGAATGCTATACCATGCAGGCGATTGATGAGGTCGACGACAAGATCGACGCGCTGCCGCGTGGCTCGATGGAGCGTAAGATGCTCCAGCGTATGTTCCATGGTCAGTCCTTTCCCACCAATGTGGATGAAACCGGGCGTCTGGTTTTGCCGGCAAAGCTGCGCAACAAGATCGACCTTAAGAATGAGGCCTTCTTCATAGCCGCCGGTGACACCTTCCAGATCTGGAAGCCTGAGACCTATGAGGTCGAGGAGCTTGCCAAAGCCGAGGACTGGATGGACGATCTGCCGGATGATTTCGACCCGATGGTCTATCTCGATGGCGTTGGGGACGCGTAACGGCATGTCCGGCGCGGTCTCCTCATCTTCGAACCCACATATTCCTGTTCTGCTGCGCCCTTTGCTGGCGGCGGTGTCTCCGGTGGAGGGCACTTGGCTGGACGGCACCTTCGGCGCAGGCGGTTATACGAGGGGTTTGCTTGAGGCCGGGGCTGAGAAAGTGATCGGCGTGGATCGCGATCCTCTTGCGTTTGAGATGGCCGCAGACTGGGCGGGTGACTATGGCGACCGACTAGTAATGCAGCCCGGAGTGTTCTCGCGCTTGGATGAGTATGCCCAGGATCTCGACGGTGTAGTGCTGGACCTTGGGGTTTCGTCCATGCAGCTGGATCTGGCCGAGCGCGGCTTTTCTTTCATGAAAGACGGCCCGCTCGACATGCGCATGAGCCAGGAGGGTGAAAGCGCCGCCGATCTGGTCAACACGGCGACCGAGGCGCAATTGGCCGACATCCTGTTCCACTACGGTGAGGAGCGTGCAAGTCGGCGTATCGCCAAGGCGATTGTCAAAGCGCGCGCCGAGGAGCCGATCACCACGACCTTGCGTTTGGCCGAGATTATCGAATCCTGCCTGCCGCGCCCCAAGCCGGGACAATCGCACCCTGCGACGCGCAGTTTTCAGGGTCTGCGGATTGCCGTGAACGCGGAATATGATGAGCTGTTTCAGGGTCTTATGGCCGCCGAGCGGGCCTTGAAGCCTGGCGGGCAACTGGCCGTTGTGACCTTTCATTCCATCGAAGACCGCATGGTTAAACGGTTCTTCCAGTCTCGGGCCGGTAAGACGGGTCGTGCCAACCGCTATGCGCCCGAGATGGAACAGGAACTGCCGCAATTCACGCTCAAGACCCGCAAGGCCGTCGGGCCGGATGAGCAGGAATTGCAGGAAAACCCGCGTTCGCGATCGGCCAAGCTGCGTGTCGCGATCCGTACCGAGGCTCCGGCAGGGGAAATTGACGCCCGCGCCATCGGGATGCCGCAACTTGGGGGAAGGGCAAGATGAAGAGTATTCTGTATGTGTTGACCGCTCTGTCCGTGTTCGGATTGGCTCTGTGGGCCTATCAAGAGAACTACCGGACCCAGCAAGTTGTAAAGGAAATGCAGGCGCTGCAGGGTGAGATCGGCTCGGCGCAGGTTAAGCTGGCGGTTCTCAATGCCGAATGGGCCTATCTGAACCGCCCCGATCGTTTGCGTGAACTGGCTGATTTGAATTTCGAACGCATGGGCCTGCTGCCCTTGCGGGCCGAGCAATTCGGGCGTGCTGACCAGATCGCCTATGCCGAGGACCCCGACCTGCCGGTTGTTGACCCGATAGAGCTGCAGGCGATCACCGACATTCAGGCTTTGGGCGAGGTGCAGATTCCATGACCCGTACTCCCCTCCGCCCTCTGGCACGCGTTCTGGATGCCCGCGCGAAGGGCGAAAACCCAAAGGCCATTGAGCGCGAGAACATCCGCCAACGTCATGAAAAGATGAAAGACCGCGCCCGTGCTCGTGCCGAGGGGCGCCTTTTGGTTTTGGGTCTGTTTTTCTTCTGCGCTTTCTCGGTTGTGGGTGTCCGCATGGGCATGCTGGCCACATCCGAGGCGCAAGAGCCGCTGGCCAGCGCGCCCGGTGCCTCAATCGCCATGCAACGCGCCAACATTGTTGATCGCGAAGGGCGCATTCTGGCGACCAATCTGGATACCTATTCGGTCTACGCGCAGCCGCCTTTGATGATTGATCCGATTGCGGCAGCTGATCAGCTAGTCGCGATCTTCCCCGATCTCGATAAAGAGCGTCTGGTCAAGGACTTCACCGGTAAACGCAAGTTCCTGTGGATCAAGAAACGTATCTCGCCCGAGCAGAAACAGGCGGTGCATGATATCGGCGATCCGGGCATTCTGTTTGGCCCGCGAGAAATGCGCCTCTACCCGAATGGCAAGCTGGCGGCGCATATCCTTGGTGGTTCGGGTTTTGGCCGCGAAGGCGTGAGTGCTGCCGAAGTGATCGGGGTTGCCGGGGTCGAGAAGAAGTTCGACGACTACCTGCGAGACCCGGCCAACGGCAGCAAGCCGTTGCAACTGTCGCTGGACCTGACCATTCAGGCAGCGGTCGAGCAGGTGTTGTATGGCGGGATGAAGATCATGAACGCCAAGGGGGCCTCGGCAGTTCTGATGAATGCGCATACGGGCGAGGTGATCTCGGCCGCGTCTCTGCCGTCCTTTGACCCCAATGACCGTCCACGCCCGCCGACCTCGGGCTTTGATCCGTCCGACAGCCCTCTGTTCAATCGCTATGTGCAGGGTGTCTATGAGCTTGGATCGGTTTTCAAAATCTTCACCGCCGCTCAGGCGGTTCAGCTTGGATTGGTGAACTCCGATACCATCATCGACACCTCCGGCCCGATGAAGATTGGCCGTTTCCCAATTGGTGAGTTCAACGGCAAGAACTACGGCAAGATCAGCGTGGCGGATGTGATCGTTCACAGTTCGAACCGGGGGACCGGACGGCTGGCCTTGCAGATCGGCGCGAAACGCCAGCAGAGCTTCCTTGAAACGCTGGGTATGTTCGAACCCACCCCGTTCGAAATTGTCGAAGCCGCAGGTGGTGCGCCCCTCAAGCCCAAGAAATGGGGAGAGTTGAGCACTGTCACCATCTCTTACGGCCACGGTTTGTCGACCAGCCCGATGCATCTGGCGGCGGGGTATGCGGCGATTGCCAATGGCGGGCACTATGTCAGCCCCACGATTCTACGTCGCAATGGCCCTCAATACGGCCCACGTGTGATGTCGGAAAATACCGCGCGTCAGGCGCAGAAGATGTTGCGCAAAGTGGTGACCGACGGCACGGCCAGTTTTGCTGAGGTCAAAGGCTATGACGTGGCGGGCAAGACCGGTACGGCCGATAAGCCGAAACCGCGTGGTGGGTATTATGATGACAAGGTGATCGCCACTTTTGCCACCATCTTCCCGGCTTATGACCCGAAGTATGTGCTGATCGTCACTTTGGATGAACCCTCTATCCTGGCCTATGGCGAAAAGCGTCGGACTGCGGGTTGGACGGCAGTGCCCGTGGCGGCGGAGTTGATCGGTCGTGTCGCGCCGCTTTTGGGCCTGCGACCCCGGCTTGAGCCTGAGGTGAGCGCTGCTATAACCCTGACCTCGAATTAGGGTGCCAGAGAACAGGTGGGTCATGGGCGCAAGAACAAAGAAACTCAGCCAACTGGCCCTGACAGCACGCGGAGGCGCGAATCCCGACATCACCGGATTGGCCGTCGATAGCCGCGAGGTCAAAGACGGTTTCCTGTTTGCAGCGCTTCCCGGTACTCGTGTCCACGGCGGTGAGTTTATCCAATTCGCTCTGCGCATGGGCGCTGCTGCAATTCTGACCGACGCTGAAGGCGCGCAGATCGCCGAGGCCGAACTTGCCGCATTCGACGCTGCTTTAGTTGTGGTTGAAGACCCGCGTCAGGCACTGGCCGGCTCAGCTGCGCTTTGGTTCGGTGCGCAACCGCAGACAATTGTTGCGGTCACCGGGACCAATGGCAAAACCTCGGTCGCAACATTCGTCCGCCAGATTTGGTCCGAGCTTGGCCACGCTGCCGTCAACCTTGGCACCACCGGGGTCGAAGGCGCATGGACGGCCCCGCTGGCCAATACAACGCCCGAACCGATCACTTTGCATCGCTGCCTGTCCGAGGCCGCCGAGAATGGCGTGACTCATGCAGCGATGGAGGCGTCCTCACATGGGCTGGAACAGCGCCGTCTTGACGGAGTGCATCTGGCCGCTGCTGGGTTCTCGAACTTCACGCAGGATCACCTAGACTATCACGAGACGTTTGAGGCCTATTTCGCGGCCAAAATGGGCTTGTTCGACCGGGTTCTGCCGCAGGACGGCACCGCAGTCATCAACCTGAGCGACCCGAAGGGTGCGCAGGTGCGCAAGATCACTGAGGCGCGGGGGCAGTCTGTGCTGACCGTTGGGCTGGGTGAGGCTGATCTGTGTCTGATTAACCAACGGTTTGACTCGACCGGGCAGGATTTGCGTTTCTCGTGGCAGGGCAAGACCTTCCAGACGCGCTTGAACCTGATCGGAGGGTTCCAGGCCGAAAACATCCTACTGGCCTGTGGGCTGGTCATCGCAGCAGGCGACGATCCTGAGCGGGTTTTTGAAACCCTACCGCATCTGACAACAGTCCGGGGTCGCATGCAACTGGCCGCAACCCGCGACAATGGCGCGGCGGTCTTTGTGGACTATGCGCATACGCCGGATGCAGTCGCCACGGCTTTGAAAGCGTTGCGCCCACATGTGATGGGCCGTCTGATCGCTATTGTTGGCGCGGGCGGAGATCGCGACGCAACCAAGCGCCCGCTGATGGGAAAGGCCGCCGCCAACCACGCGGATATTGTCTTTGTCACCGACGACAATCCGCGCAGCGAAGACCCGGCCTCTATCCGCGCCGCCGTGATGGACGGTGCGCCAGAGGCGACCGAAGTAGGGGATCGGGCCGAGGCTATTTTGCGGGGTATTGACGCTTTGCAACCCGGCGATGCGCTGCTGATTGCAGGCAAAGGCCATGAAACCGGCCAGATCGTTGGCGATCAGGTCCTGCCGTTTGATGATGTGGAACAGGCGAGCATTTCTGTGGCCGCTCTGGACGGGAGGGTCGCATGACGCTCTGGACTGCGGCAGAGGCCGCCGCCGCGACCGGCGGGCGCGCTACTAGTGATTGGACTGTGGATGGCGTGTCGATTGATACGCGGACTTTGCAACCGGGCGACCTGTTTGTCGCGTTGAAGGCCGCGCGCGACGGCCATGATTTTGTAGCTCAGGCGCTGGAGAATGGCGCTGGAGCAGCTTTGGTGTCTTGCGTCCCTGAAGGGTTGTCCGAAGATGCGCCTTTGCTGATTGTCGACGATGTGCAATCCGGACTGGAAGCACTCGGACAGGCCGCTCGTGCCCGGACCGAGGCGCGTGTGCTGGGCGTGACAGGGAGTGTTGGCAAGACCTCAACCAAGGAAATGCTGGCCACCATTCTGGAAACGCAGGGCAAAACCCATGCCAGTGTCGCCAGCTACAACAACCATTGGGGTGTGCCTCTGACATTGGCACGGATGCCGCAAGACACTGAATTTGCGGTGATTGAGATCGGGATGAACCATCAGGGCGAGATTGCTCCGTTGGCCCGTCAGGCGCGCCCGCATGTGGGTTTGGTGACGACGGTGGCCGCTGTGCACCTTGAAGCGTTCGAGTCCGTTGCAGGGATCGCTCATGAGAAAGCGGCTATTTTTGAAGGGTTGGAGCCTGGTGGTGCAGCCATCGTGAATGCCGATATCGAACATGCGGGGATATTGCGCCAGACAGCACAAGGCCTTGGCGCTGGAATCGTTGAGTTCGGTCGGCAGGCTGCAAACTACAAGCTGACCGAAGTGACGGCTGGACCAGACTCCGTTCAAGCACGGGCTGAAGTTGGTGACACCCTGTTTACCTTCGACGTCCAATCGGCAGGCACTCATTTTGCGATGAATGCGCTGGGCGCGTTGGCTGCTTGTGTTGAGATGGGTGTTGACCTGGATCAGGCAATAGACGGTCTGCGTCAATGGTCGCCAGTCAAGGGGCGCGGGGTTCGGGAGACTCTGCCGCTGGCGATTGGCGGTCAGATCGAATTATTGGACGACAGTTACAATGCCAACCCGACCTCGATGGAGGCTGCGCTGGACGTGTTGGCCGCCTCGAACGGAACGCGCCGTATCGCCTTTTTGGGCGATATGAAGGAGTTGGGTGCACAAGAGGTGGCAATGCATGCTGGCATGGCCGAAGTGAGCGCGATGGCGCAGGTTGATCAGGTTCACTGTATTGGCCCGTTGATGAAAGCGCTGCATGAGGCTTTGCCAGGTACAAAGAGGGGCCTGTGGTTCGAAACCAGCGCCGAGATGGCGGAACACCTGCCGGAATTGATCGAAAGTGGCGATACCGTGCTGGCGAAAGGCTCGCTCAGCATGGCGTTGGCCCGGATTGTTGACGGTCTGCGGAAAATGGGGCAAGGGGGCGCGCTTGACGGGTAACGCGCCCGTGCGCCTCGTGTGAGAAAGGTACTGTAATGCTGTATTGGTTGACCGCCCTGTCGGACGGAGGGGATTTCTGGAACCTCTTCCGGTATATTACGTTCCGCGCGGGTGGGGCCTTTTTGACCGCGCTGATCTTTGGGTTTCTGTTTGGCAAACCTCTGATCAACGTACTGCGCCGCAGGCAGGGCAAAGGCCAACCGATCCGTGACGACGGGCCTGAGGGGCATTTCTCCAAGGCCGGAACGCCGACCATGGGGGGCTTGCTGATCGTAGGGGCGCTTGTCACGTCAACGCTGCTCTGGGCGCGCTGGGACAATCCCTACGTCTGGATGGTGCTGTTCGTGACGTTGGCTTATGCGGCTATCGGGTTCGCCGATGATTATGCGAAGGTATCCAAGCAGAACACCAAAGGCGTATCGGGTAAAATGCGTTTGGCGCTAGGGATCATCATTGCCGTTTTGGCGGCCTTCTGGGCGTCTTTGCATCATCCAGAGGCTTTGCAGAACCAACTGGCGGTGCCGATCTTCAAGGATACTCTGGTCAATCTGGGGATCCTCTATATTCCGTTTGCCGTTATCGTGATTGTGGGTTCTGCCAATGCCGTGAACCTGACCGATGGCCTTGACGGTTTGGCGATCATGCCCGCGATGATTGCTGCCACCACGCTTGGGATTATCGCTTATGCGGTGGGTCGCGTCGACTTTACCGAGTATCTGGATGTGCACTACGTGCCCGGAACGGGCGAGATTCTGATCTTTACCTCGGCCCTGTTTGGTGGCGGTCTTGGCTTCCTGTGGTACAACGCACCGCCTGCGGCTGTGTTCATGGGCGATACCGGATCGTTGGCTCTGGGTGGCGCGTTAGGCGCGATCGCCGTGGCGACCAAGCACGAGTTGGTGCTGGCGGTGGTTGGCGGCCTGTTTGTAGTCGAGGCGCTGAGTGTGATCATTCAGGTTCTCTATTTCAAACGCACCGGTAAGCGCGTGTTCCTGATGGCTCCGATCCATCATCACTATGAGAAGAAAGGCTGGGCGGAACCTACCATCGTGATCCGGTTCTGGATCATTTCGCTGATCCTCGCGATGATCGGTTTGGCAACACTGAAAGTCCGGTAGCCCTCCCGCCAGGTTCAGAGGGCCTGCGGTCCTCTTACCACCTGTTGGGCCCGGCTCGCGCTGGCGCGCGAGCCTGAAAGCGCCCTTGCCATCGGGTTTTTCTTCGGTGCAGTGTGGCGCGCATTCTAGTTGAAAAGAAGAGGGCGGCATGATCCCGGTCAAAGGTTTCTCAGGGCAGAAGGTCGCCGTTTTGGGCCTTGGTCGGTCGGGTTTGGCGACCGCGCGTGCGTTGCGTGCCGGTGGGGCGGAAGCGATCTGCTGGGATGACAATCCGGCCGCGCGCGAGACCGCTGAAGGGGAGGGGTTTCAATGCCTCGATCTGCGGCGCCACGGGGCGTTTGATGATATCGCCACGCTGATCGTCTCACCCGGTATTCCGCATCTTTACCCTCAACCGAACCCGGTTGTCGCAGCCGCTTTGGAGGCCGGCGTGCCCGTGGACAACGATATCGGTCTGTTCTTTCGATCGTTTGCGGGACCGGAATGGAACAACTACGACATGCCGCCACGCGTGATCGCAGTGACCGGATCAAACGGTAAATCGACCACGGCGGCCCTGATCCATCACATCCTGTCCGAGGCGGGGCGTGAGGCGCAACTGGCGGGCAATATCGGGCGTGGCGTGTTGGATATCGACCCCGGTGGCGATGGATCGGTCGTTGTGCTGGAGCTATCGAGCTATCAGACCGAGCTGGCCCGCGCATTGACGCCTGATGTAGCTGTTTTCACGAACCTATCGCCGGACCATCTGGATCGCCACGGCGGAATGGGTGGGTATTTCGCTGCCAAGAGACGACTCTTTGCTGAGGGCGGGCCAGACCGTGCCGTGATTGGCATTGATGAGGCCGAAGGCGTATTCCTGGCGGGGCAACTTGCCGAGGGTCCGGCGGATGACCGGGTGATCCGCATATCGGTTGAGCGCAAACTGACCGGTCCGGGATGGCAGGTCTTTGCCCGCAAAGGCTTCCTTTCGGAGTATCGCAAAGGGCGGCAGGCCGGCTCGATTGATCTGCGCGACATAAGGGGGCTGCCGGGCGCGCATAATCACCAGAACGCGTGTGCTGCCTATGCCGCTTGCCGGTCTCTGGGTCTTGCGCCGCGCGTGATCGAGGATGCCTTGCACAGCTATCCGGGCCTGCCGCATCGCAGTCAGATTATCGCCGAAGCGGGTGGGGTGACTTTCGTCAACGACTCCAAGGCAACGAATGTGGACAGTGCGGTGAAAGCTCTGAGTGCGTTCAAGAAGATCCGCTGGATTTGCGGTGGGTTGGAGAAAGAAGGCGGTATCGACGCCCTTAATGGTGCCTCGGAACAGGTGATCAAGGCCTATGTGATTGGGCGCGAGGCGGCGGGTTTTGCAATGCAGCTAAAGGTCGAGGCGCAGGTCTGCACCACAATGGCCGCTGCCGTTGAGCAGGCCATAGCCGACAGCGAGGCAGGCGAGACCGTCTTGCTGGCCCCTGCAGCCGCCAGTTTCGACCAATATGACAATTTCGAGCAGCGCGGGGATGACTTCGCGTCGCAGGTTCAAAAACACCTTAACGCCTAGCCCGTTTGCAATTCCTTGCCGATTGGGCGACAGTTTGCGGGTATCGGCTTGAAGCCGTTTAAGAATTTGCTTTTCTGCTCGGAAATTCAAAAAGAGGTCATGAATATGCCTAACCCGAAATCCCTTCTGATCGTCCCGGCTCTGCTGCTGGCTGGGGCTTGCACGAATACAGGCGCAAACTACGTGCCCGTTATTGATGGCCCGGTTGGCCCCAACTACCAGTCGGACCTGCTGCAATGTCAGCAACTGGCGGCGTCTCAGGCGGCGGTCGATGGATCGACCGCGGGTAACGCGGCGATTGGTGCGGCCGGTGCTGCGGCGACCACTGCTATCATTCAGGACAGCAGCGACAATCTGGGTCGCGCTGCTGCGGCGGGTGCTCTGATCGGAGCCGGGGCTGATGTGATCGCAAAGAACCAGAACAAGGAAGTCATCGTGCGCAACTGCATGCGCGGACGTGGTTATAACGTCGTGGGCTAAGGCCGCGCAATCAATCGTTTCGGCTAAGGCGCGGAAATGGCCTTTCCGGCGGCGTGGCCCGAGGACCACGCCCACTGGAAGTTATAGCCGCCAAGCCAACCGGTGACATCCACCGCTTCACCAATCGCATAGAGGCCGGGGACATCCCTGGCCTCCATCGTTTTTGACGACAGGTCATCTGTGTCAATCCCACCCAGAGTGACCTCAGCGGTGCGGTAGCCTTCGGTTCCTGCGGGGGTCAGCTGCCATTCGGACAGCGCCGAGACAAGGTCGTTCAGCGCCGCGTCCGACTGATCGGCAAGGTTGCCTTTCATCGGGATATGCTGGGAGAGGTGATCCACCAGCCGCGATGGCAGGTGCCGGGCGAGTTCGGTGGTCAGCGCCTTGCGCCCTCCGGCTTGTCGCTGATCACGCAGAAGATCGAACAAGGGCAGGTCCGGGATCAGATTGACGCGGATCGCTTCTCCCTCATGCCAATATGACGAGAGTTGCAACACCGACGGCCCACTGAGGCCGCGATGGGTGAACAGGAGTGCTTCGTCAAAACTGGTGCGGTCGTTGGACAGGCGCGCAGGAAGAGAGACGCCAGACAGTTCCTTGAACATCCCGTCCGAGAAGGTGAATGGGACAAGCGCGGCACGGGTATCGGTGACGCGCAGATTGAATTGCTGCGCGATGTCATAAGCGAGACCTGTCGCACCCATTTTGGGGATCGACTTGCCGCCTGTTGCCAGCACAAGATTGCGGCAGGTCAGGCTGTGCCGGGCACCTTCGCGATCGACCTCCAGCGCGAACCCTGCTTCGGTCTTGCGCAGCGCTTTGACCTCGGTCCTTAGCCATAAGTCAGCCCCTGCGCGGTTCATCTCATCCAGCAGCATCTGAACGATCTGCTTCGATGAGTCGTCACAGAACAACTGCCCCAGCGTTTTCTCATGCCATGCGATGCCGTGACGTCCGACCAGATCGATGAAATCCCATTGTGTATAGCGCGCCAAGGCGGATTTGCAGAAATGCGGGTTTTGCGACAGGAAATTAGCAGGCCCCGCATTCATGTTGGTAAAGTTGCAACGCCCACCGCCCGAGATACGGATCTTCTCGCCTGGTGCTTTGGCGTGATCGATCACCAGAACCCGCCCGCCGCAATGCGCCGCGCACATCATGCCGGCAGCACCGGCCCCGAGGATGATCGTATTGTAAGTCATGCGCTGCGAATGGCGCGGATTAGCCCGGATGGCAAGAGCCGCACAATCGGCAGTCGGCAAAGATGTGGCGTAAACACAGTGACAGGAAAACAATGCGGCTGAACTTGACCCCTTGAACGCGAGCTCATACCAATTTTCCGAAGTTTCGGCGAACAACTGTGCGTTTGCCATTGTATGCGGAGTTTTGGATTTATGCCCTCAACGATTTTTGGTGCTTTTCGCTCCGATACCACCTTGAGCGATGCGGGCGCGTCTAGCGCCGTTGTGAACTCCACTTTCACAATCTCGACCTACAGCCAGATCACCATCGAAGATGGGGCGGACGATACGATCTTTGATGGAGACGATCAGTCGAACGAAACGGCAAACGATCTGACACAAACATTTAATGGCAATACGATATTCTGGGATTTTACAGTTTCGGTGACGGATGGCACTAACACCTATCAGATCGGCCTGTTTGACTATGATATCAACGGCGACGGAAACTCAATCGGAGTCGACAGTGAAGACGGGTACTTTATGGCGTTTATCGGCGGTACAGTCCCGCCGTTAGACACCACTTTGACGATCACTGCGATCATCGACAACGGCCCGAACATCGATATAGACACCGTCGTGCCCTGTTTCACGTCCGGCACCTTGATCGAAACACCTGATGGCCCACGATTGATTGACGATCTGAACCCAGGTGATTTGGTTCTTACTCAGGATAACGGCGCTCAACCGATCCGTTGGATTGGCAAGCAAGAACTCGACAAAATCGCCCTGACGCTGAAACCCAAGTTAAGGCCAATCCAAATCGCGCATGGTGCTTTGGGGCAGGGGGTGCCTGCACGTGATCTTTGCGTTTCGCCACAACACCGCATGCTGGTCAAGTCAGCCATTGCTGAGCGCATGTTCGCCAAAGATGAGGTCTTTGTCCCGGCCTGCAAACTGCTCGATCTGCCTGGCGTTTCAGTGCAGACGGGAGGCGCGACGGTTACGTATATCCACCTTCTCCTTGACCGCCACGAGGTCATCTTTGCCGAGGGCGCGCCGACGGAAAGCTTGTTCACGGGTCCCGAAGCGCTTAGGGCGATCGGGAAGGATGGGGTCGAAGAATTGCGGCAAATTTTCCCGCAGTTGTTTTTAGACACCCACGAGCCTGAACACGCGCGACTGGTCCCGAGGAGGGGGAGGCAAATGCGCAATCTCGTTCAGCGGCACGTGAAAAACGGCAAGCCAGTGGTTCAAAGAAAGGCTCATGCCAACAGGGGCGGATGACATCTCTTTGAGGCGCCGTTTTCGTTTGCACGGCTCATTCCCCTAGCCCAAACGCCAAATTCACTGTAGACTCTCAAACAGATCCCGAAAACGGGACGTCGAGTGAGGCAGTAAGTGGCGGTATCTCATGACTGAGATGGTGTATGGCGCGGTCCAGGACCAGCGCGGGGAACCGATTCTACCAAAGTGGTGGCGGACGATTGATCGCTGGACGATGTCCTGCGTTCTGATTCTGTTTGTCATCGGATTGTTGCTGGGGCTGGCCTCATCGCCGCCTCTGGCCGGGCGTAACGGGTTTGATCCGTTCCACTATGTCGAACGACAGGCGCTCTTCGGCGGATTGGCGCTGATCGCGATGTTGCTGACTTCGATGATGTCTCCGACACTGGTGCGGCGTCTGGCGGTGCTGGGCTTTCTGGGGGCCTTCGTGGCGCTGGCGTTCCTGCCGGTCTTCGGGACGGATTTCGGAAAAGGGGCCGTACGCTGGTACTCGCTGGGGTTCGCCTCATTGCAACCGTCCGAGTTTCTAAAGCCTGGATTTGTGGTCGTTGCGGCGTGGCTGCTGGCGGCTTCGCAAGAGATCAACGGCCCTCCGGGGCGGTTGTGGTCCTTTGCGCTGTGCATGGCGATCGTTGGCATGTTGGTGATGCAGCCTGATTTCGGGCAAGCCTGCCTGATCCTATTTGGCTGGGGCGTTATGTATTTCGTGGCCGGAGCGCCGATGCTTTTGCTGGTTGGTATGGCCGGAGTGGTCGTTCTGGGCGGGATGTTTGCCTATTCCAACTCGGACCACTTTGCCCGCCGCATCGACGGCTTTCTGAACCAGGAGGTCGATCCGACCACTCAGCTCGGCTATGCCACCAATGCCATCCGTGAGGGTGGTTTGTTCGGTGTTGGCGTGGGTGAGGGGCAGGTCAAATGGTCTCTACCCGATGCGCATACGGATTTCATCATCGCCGTGGCGGCCGAGGAATATGGGCTGATCCTGGTGCTGATCATCATCGCGCTTTATTCGATCATCGTTGTGCGCTCACTGATGCGACTGATGCGTGAGCGGGATATGTTCATCCGTCTGGCTGGCACTGGCTTGGCGTGTATGTTTGGCGTTCAGGCGATGATTAATATGGGTGTTGCTGTGCGCCTGTTGCCCGCAAAGGGCATGACGCTGCCCTTTGTCAGCTATGGCGGCTCATCCCTGATCGCGGGCGGTATTGCGGTCGGCATGTTGCTGGCCTTCACACGCTCGCGCCCACAGGGTGAGCTTGGCGATATTCTGCGCGGACGAGGCTGATGGGCAAACCTTACCTGTTGATTGCGGCTGGTGGCACCGGAGGCCACATGTTCCCGGCGCAGGCCTTGGCCGAAGCGATGTTGCAAAAAGGCTGGCGCGTGCGTCTGTCGACCGATCCCCGGGGCGCCCGCTATACCGGGGGCTTCCCGCACACAACCGAGATTGTCGAGGCGTCCTCGGCCACTTTCGCACGCGGCGGTCTGGCCGCAAAGGCGCTGGTGGGGCCAAAGATTTTGGGCGGCGTGACTAGTATGGCGATGCAGATGTTGCGCGACCGTCCGGACGTGGTTGTGGGCTTTGGCGGCTATCCGTCGATCCCGGCGCTGGGCGCGGCAACGCTGCTGAAGCTGCCGCGTATGATCCATGAGCAAAACGGCGTCTTGGGGCGTGTGAACCAGCTCTTCGCCACACGCGTGGCCCAAGTGGCCTGCGGTGTTTGGCCGACCGATCTGCCCGAAGGGTCCAGCGGCATTCACACCGGTAACCCGGTCCGCACCTCAGTGCTGGAGCGGGCCGGTGCGCCCTATATCCCGCCGGGCGAGTATCCGATGTCGGTTCTGGTGATGGGCGGCAGTCAGGGTGCGCGGATTCTCAGCGAAGTGGTGCCCGAGGCAATTGCCGCTCTCCCGGAATTTCTACGCGGTTTTATCCGCGTCTCGCATCAGGCTCGCGATGAGGATGGTGAGCGTGTCACGGCCTTCTACGCCGATCACGGTATTCGAGCCGATGTGCAACCGTTCTTTGACGACGTTCCGCGCCGCATGTCTGATGCGCAGCTTGTCATCAGCCGTTCGGGCGCATCAAGCGTGGCCGACATCTCGGTCATCGGTCGCCCGTCGATCCTGATCCCTTTCGCCGCCGCCGCAGGGGACCACCAAACCGCCAATGCTCGAGGGCTGGTGCAGGCAGGCGGGGCAATCATGATCCCCGAAAAGGCGCTTGACGTTCCCTCACTGACCGAGCAAATGACCACGGTTTTGACCAACCCTGAAGCCGCACAGAAAATGGCCCATGCCGCCCTCTCGACCGGAGCCCCTGACGCCACCGAGCGTCTGACAGCCCTTGTCGAGCAACTGGCGCAGAAGGAGACCACATGAACCCCGCAACCAAACTGCCGCAGGACGTAGGACCGATCCATTTCGTTGGGATCGGAGGGATCGGGATGTCGGGGATCGCCGAGGTGTTACTGAACCTGGGCTACCGGGTGCAGGGATCGGATTTGAAAGCGTCGAAGATTACCGACCGTCTGGCCTCGTTGGGGGCTGAGATCTTTGTGGGGCAAAAGGCCGAGAACCTCCAAAGCGCGGCGGTCGTCGTCACCTCGACCGCGATCAAGCCGGGCAACCCGGAACTGGATGAGGCGCGCGCGCAAGGCCTGCCCGTTGTCCGCCGGGCGGATATGCTGGCCGAACTGATGCGCCTGCGCTCAAACATCGCCATTGCCGGAACCCACGGCAAAACCACCACGACCACGATGATGGCAGAGCTGATGGTGGCCGGAGATTTCGACCCCACCGTCATCAATGGCGGCATCATCCACGCCTATGGCTCGAACGCGCGGATGGGGCAGGGCGAATGGATGGTGGTCGAGGCCGACGAGTCCGACGGCTCGTTCAACCGTCTGCCTGCAACCATTGCCATCGTCACCAATATCGACCCCGAGCATATGGAGCATTGGGGCGATTTCGACACGCTGCGCGATGGGTTCTATGAGTTCGTCTCGAACCTGCCCTTCTACGGTCTGGCCGTCTGCTGCACCGATCATGCCGAGGTGCAGGCTTTGGTCGGGCGCATCACCGACCGCCGCGTGCGCACCTACGGGTTCAACGCGCAGGCCGATGTGCGGGCCGAGAACCTGACCTACAAGGGCGGCGTCGCGCATTTCGACATTCACCTGCAATATGAAGACAAGGTGATCGAGGGCTGCACCCTGCCGATGCCCGGCGACCACAATGTCTCGAATGCGCTGAGCGCTGTCGCCGTCGCCCGCCATCTGGGCATGAAAGCTGCGGAAATCCGCGAGGCTCTGGCCAATTTCGGCGGCGTCAACCGCCGCTTCACCAAGGTCGGAGAGATCGACGGCGTCACCATCATCGACGATTACGGCCACCACCCGGTCGAAATCGCCGCCGTCCTGAAAGCCGCCCGCCAAGCGACCGAGGGCCGCGTGATCGCCGTTCACCAGCCGCACCGCTATTCGCGCCTGTCCAACCTGTTCGATGACTTCTGCACCTGCTTCAACGACGCTGACGTGGTCGCCATCGCCGATATCTTCGCCGCCGGAGAAGACCCGATCGAGGGCGCCTCGCGCGATGATCTGGTGCAGGGCCTCATCCGTCACGGCCACCGCCATGCGCGGGCCTTGCTGGACGAAAACGATCTGGAGCGTCTGGTCCGCGAACAAGCCCGCCCGGGCGACATGGTCGTATGCCTTGGGGCAGGGACAATCAGCGCATGGGCGAACGGCTTGCCGCAACGGTTGCAACGAAAACAGGCTATTTGACGGCGGATCTTATTTGCTGCACAACCTGAAGATGTGTGATCTATTGCCAAGACCACGTCCCAGGAGGGGACAATGGACTATTCAACCATCTTTGCCGCCCTGTGGGTGATCAGCGCCACCATCGTGGCCTTGCTGCCGATGCGCCTACAATTCCCTCCGGGGATTATCCTGTTGTTCTGCGCGCCGGTGATGATCATCTGGCTGGGCTATGATCATGGATGGGTCTGGTCGGCTCTCGCCTTTGGAGGTTTCGTCTCAATGTTCCGCAACCCGATCCGCTATTACTGGCGCAAGTGGGTACGCGGGGAGGTGATGGAATGACCCTCTCTCTTGCTCTCGCAGCCTTGTGGGGCCTTGTCGCGAACCTTCTGGCGATGATCCCCAGCAAGGACAACCACTGGACCCGCGCCTATATTCTGATCGCGGTCGGTATCCCTCTGCTTGGATATGTCACCTATGAGAACGGCCCTTGGGTCGGGCTGATCGTTCTGGTGATGGGTATGTCGATCCTGCGCTGGCCGGTGATCTATCTGGGGCGGTGGCTTCGTCGGCGGA
The DNA here is from genome assembly GCF_056538565.1 of Ruegeria sp. BG11. Classification (NCBI taxonomy): domain Bacteria; kingdom Pseudomonadati; phylum Pseudomonadota; class Alphaproteobacteria; order Rhodobacterales; family Roseobacteraceae; genus Ruegeria; species Ruegeria sp. BG11. The sequence goes on from NZ_JBQFTH010000009.1 coordinate 30,515, forward strand.
TTTGACCGTTTCGCTGCGGATACAGGTTGCCAACTCCCTCTGAATCCGCGAGTTAGCAGCTATGACTGTTCTTCCTGTGCCTCGTGGCAAACTGTCCGAAAACCGAAGTCTCAGCGACCTGACATGGCTGCGTGTCGGCGGTCCGGCAGACTATTTGTTCCAACCTGCGGATGTTGAAGATCTGCAGGGCTTTTTGCGCGAACTTCCCGATGATGTCGTGACGTTCCCGATGGGGGTCGGGTCGAACCTCATCGTGCGCGACGGCGGATTGCGTGCAGTGGTGATCCGGCTGGGGCGGGGCTTCAATGGGATCGAGATCGAGGGCACTTCAGTCACCGCAGGTGCGGCGGCTTTGGATGCGCATGTGGCGCGTAAAGCGGCGGATGCCGGTGTGGATCTGACCTTTTTGCGCACGATTCCGGGGTCAATCGGTGGCGCCGTGCGCATGAACGCAGGGTGTTATGGCAGTTACACGGCGGATGTTCTGAAAAGGGCCACTGTCGTCACACGGCAGGGTGAGGTGATGGATCTTGGCCCCGAGGATCTGAACTTTCGCTACCGTCAATCCGACCTGCCTGACGGCGCTGTGCTGATCTCGGCAACCTTCGAAGGTCCCAAAGGTGACTCCGACGCGCTTCATGCACGAATGACGGCGCAGTTGCAAAAACGCGACGAGACCCAGCCCACCAAAGACCGCAGCGCCGGTTCGACCTTCCGCAATCCGGCCGGGTTCTCCTCGACGGGGAAGGCGGATGATGTGCATCACCTGAAGGCATGGAAAGTGATCGACGACGCGGGCATGCGTGGGGCCACGAAAGGCGGCGCGCAGATGAGCCCCAAGCACTCGAATTTCCTGATCAATACGGGCGAGGCGACCGCCGCGGACCTCGAAGGTCTGGGTGAAGCGGTGCGAAAAAAGGTTTACGAAACAAGCGGCATCACGCTAGAGTGGGAAATCATGCGGGTCGGTGATCCGCTGGAAGAATAAAGCCCCAACCGTCAGACCATAACAGGCAATTAACGGCGACGGATCAAAGGCATAAACGCAGCACGGACCACCACATAAGGTCCGGGGACATTGAGGCGCACGTTGGGTATGTCGAGCAAGACAAACCCCAAAGTGGCGGTATTGATGGGTGGCCCCTCGGCGGAACGCGAGGTGTCTCTCAGCTCTGGGCGCGAATGCGCAGCCGCCCTTGTGGGAGAAGGCTTTGAAGTAGTTGAACTGGACGCAGGTCCCGACCTCTACACGCGCCTTTTGGATATCAAGCCAGATGTGGTTTTCAACGCTCTGCATGGCCGCTGGGGCGAGGATGGCTGCGTGCAGGGTCTGTTGGAGTGGATGCGTATTCCCTATACCCATTCGGGTGTGCTGGCCTCGGCGCTTGCAATGGACAAGCAGCGCAGCAAAGAGGTCTATCAGGCCGAAGGACTGCCCATTGTCCCCAGCGTGATCGTGCCCAAGGTCGAAGTGGTTGAGGTTCACGTGATGGAGCCGCCTTACGTCGCCAAGCCGAACAACGAAGGTTCCAGCGTCGGAATCTATATCGTCCACGAAGGGTCGAATGGCCCTCCGCAATTGTCGGAGGATATGCCTGATCACATCATGGTCGAGAAATACGTGGCGGGTCGCGAGTTGACTGTGACCGTGATGGGTGATCGCGCCCTAACCGTGACCGAGATCATGACGGATGGCGGTTGGTACGACTACGATGCCAAATACAAGCCCGGCGGTTCGTGGCATGTGCTGCCCGCAGACATCCCGCAGGATATTTTTGACCGTTGCATGGACTACGCTTTGAAAGCGCATAACGCTTTGGGCTGTCGCGGCGTGACCCGTACCGATTACCGGTGGGACGACACCATAGGCGCGGATGGTTTGTTCCTGCTGGAAACCAACACGCAGCCCGGTATGACGCCAACCTCTCTTGTGCCGGAACAGGCGGAACATTGCGGTATGACATTCGGCCAGCTTTGCGCCTGGATGGTGGAGGACGCCTCATGCGACCGCTAAGGGCCTCCCGCGCGCCGGTAATCCATCGGGCCAAACCTCTGGCCGGGCCAGATGCCGATTTCGAATCCGCTGATACCGAATCCCATGAAACGCAGCCTGTTCTGCGCTTGGGCGGGGTGAAGCTGTTCAACCGCACCGCGCGTCGGTCTGATCCGGCACCCTCGCGCCTCAGCTACCGGTTCCAGCGCTGGATGCTGACGCCGGGCATCCGCATGGGTGTCAAGCTGGGTTTGCCGGTCTGCGCTGTTGCGGCGACCGTTGGGCTTTACTTTGCGTCCGAGGAGCGACGCGAGGCGCTCAATACCTATATCGCCGACATACGCACCTCGATTCAGGATCGTCCTGAGTTCATGGTCAATCTGATGGCCATTGATGGTGCAGGTCCCGGCCTGTCGGACGACATTCGCGAAGTGGTGCCTTTGGATTTCCCGATCAGTTCTTGGGATCTGGATGTCGAGCAGATGCGCGACACGATCACCGGGCTTGATCCGGTGAAATCGGCCACTGTGCGCATTCGGCCCGGTGGCATCCTGCAGGTGGACGTTGTCGAGCGTCAGCCTGTCATCGTGTGGCGCACCCGAGAGTCTATCGAGCTTTTGGATGAGACCGGCGTTCATGTGGACCTGATCGCCTCACGCAAGGATCACAGCGACCTGCCCTTGATCGCGGGCAAGGGCGCGGATGAGCATGTCGCCGAAGCGCTTGAGATTTTCCACACCTCGCGCAGCCTTGGCACCCGTGTGCGGGGCCTTTTGCGTATTGGCGAACGGCGCTGGGATCTGGTGCTGGATCGCGGCCAGCGCATCATGCTGCCGACGGACCGGCCAGTGCGCGCGCTCGAACGGGTGCTGGCCGTGAACGAAGTGCAGGACCTGTTGGAGCGTGACGTGGCCGTGGTGGATATGCGCCTCGGACAGCGGCCAACAATCAGAATGACCAAAGCCGCCAGCGAAGACTGGTGGAATACAAAAGTGACAGTGGGTAACGGGCAGTAACGACCATGATGACCGATCTTTATCAGTCCCAACGCGCCATGCGGCAAATGCGCAGACAAGCGATGCAGCGGGGCGTTATCGCCATTCTGGATGTGGGTAGCTCGAAAATCTCGTGCCTCGTGCTGCGGTTTGATGGCACCGGGCGGCTGAGTGAGGATAACACCATCGGCTCGATGGCCGGGCAGACCGGGTTCCGGGTCATTGGCGCGGCGACCACCCGCTCGCGCGGGGTGCAGTTCGGCGAAGTCACGGCCATGCAGGAAACCGAGCGTGCGATCCGCACCGCCCTGCAAGCCGCGCAGAAGATGGCCGATATCCGAGTCGATCATGTGATCGCTTGTTTCTCGGGTGCGAACCCACGTTCCTACGGTTTGGATGCGCAGGTCGATCTGGAAGGCCAGCTTGTGACCGAGGCCGAGGTCGGCCGTGTTCTGAACGCCTGCGACGTCCCGGATTACGGGGCAGGGCGTGAGGTTCTGCACGCCCAACCGGTGAATTTCGCATTGGACAACCGCTCGGGCCTGATCGACCCGCGGGGGCAGATGGGGCAGTCGCTGGCCGTCGACATGCATATGCTGACCGTCGACGCGATCGCGATTCAGAATATCGTGCGCTGCATCAAGCGGTGCGATCTGGAGCTCGCAGGTATTGCGAATTCGGCCTATGTGTCAGGTATCTCGGCGCTGGTCGAGGATGAGCAGGAGCTGGGCGCGGCGTGTATCGATATGGGCGGCGGTACCACCAGCGTATCGATCTTCATGAAGAAGCACATGATCTACGCCGATTGCGTGCGCATGGGCGGTGATCACGTCACGCAGGATATCTCGATGGGTCTTGGCGTGCCGACCGCCGTGGCCGAGCGGATAAAGACCTTCAATGGTGGTGTCCACGCGACCGGAGCCGACGATCGCGACCTGATCGATATTGGCGGCGATACCGGCGATTGGGAGCATGATCGCCGCACCGTCAGCCGGGCCGAGCTGATCGGGATCATGCGCCCTCGGGTCGAAGAGATTCTGGAGGAGGTGCGCGTCCGCTTGGATGCGGCTGGGTTCGAACACATGCCCAGCCAGCAGATCGTGCTGACCGGTGGAGGCAGTCAGATCATGGGGCTCGACGGCCTCGCGACCCGTATCCTTGGCCAGCGCGTCCGACTGGGCCGCCCGCTGCGCGTTCACGGCCTGCCGCAATCGGCGACGGGTCCGGGATTCTCATCTGCGGTGGGTCTCAGCCTGTTCGCGGCGCATCCGCAGGACGAGTGGTGGGATTTCGAGATCCCCGTCGACACCTATGCCGCGCGCCCGTTTAAGCGCGCCGTTCGGTGGTTCCGTGACAATTGGTAGAGCCTTGCGCCGCGCCTTGTGCGTGGCGCTTGCGCCCGGCCTCGCTTCGGCGCAGTCCGTCATCTCACCTGAGACGTTTCTGGATGCTGTGCTTGGCAAAACGGTGCAGTTCCACGAAATCCGCAGCGGAGATCTGGTGGGAACTGAGCAGTTCCTGAACCGCAAAACCTCGGTCTGGCGGGTCGAAGGTGGGGGATGCGTCTATGGTCAGATCACGACGCCGAATGGGCAGATCTGTTTTCTCTATGATGATGATACAGACGGCATTCCCGTCTGCTGGTGGCCGTTCGAGTACCAGGGCCGTTTGATGGTTCGGTTGGCAGAACTCAGCAATGGTGAAATCCAGGAAGTGCGCAGCATGACCAATCACAGCCTGAATTGTCCAAGTGCCCCAATCAGTTGAAAAACACCTTGCGAAGGCCTGATTTATCCCTCAAGATATCCACAGGACCCGTCAGAGGTCTTGCGGCAGGACATTGAGCAGTTTTCCGCACTAGTTTTGATTTGAATCCGGGGCGTGACGCGTATGTCGTTCACTGTTCGGATGCTCTGTGTCTTGTAGTGATCCGCGTTGTTTCCGCTATATTTGGCAAAGCCTGCGAAATGCCGCCGGTTGCTGCCTTATTTCGTCCATATTTTGTAGAATCGCGTGATTTTTGACGTGACCTTTACGCATCACATCGCTAGAATCGAAGATGGATAGGTAAAGAAAAACACCGCTTTGGCGGAACAAAAATACAGGCGGACAGAGCATGACATTGAATCTTTCGATGCCCGGGCACGACGAACTGAAGCCTCGGATTACAGTATTTGGCGTTGGCGGCGCGGGCGGTAACGCGGTCAACAACATGATTGAAAAGCAGCTGGACGGCGTGGATTTCGTCGTCGCGAACACCGACGCGCAGGCGCTGCAGCAAAGCCAGTCCTCGGCGCGGGTGCAGCTGGGTGTAAAGGTCACCGAAGGTTTGGGGGCAGGGGCCCGTCCGACCGTTGGCGCCGCTGCCGCAGAAGAAAGCATTGAACAGATTGTCGACCATCTCGCGGGCGCGCACATGTGCTTCATCACTGCCGGCATGGGCGGTGGCACCGGGACGGGTGCTGCTCCGATAATCGCGCAAGCCGCGCGTGAGCTGGGCGTGCTCACGGTTGGTGTTGTTACCAAGCCCTTCCAGTTCGAAGGCGCCAAGCGCATGCGTCAGGCGGAAGACGGCGTTGAATCGCTGCAAAAGGTCGTAGACACGCTGATCATCATCCCCAACCAAAACCTGTTCCGTCTGGCCAATGAAAAGACCACCTTCACCGAGGCGTTCTCGATGGCCGATGACGTCCTGTATCAGGGCGTCAAAGGTGTGACCGATCTGATGGTCCGTCCGGGCCTGATCAACCTCGACTTCGCGGACGTGCGCGCCGTGATGGATGAGATGGGCAAAGCGATGATGGGCACGGGTGAGGCCACTGGCGAAGATCGCGCGATCCAGGCGGCCGAGAAGGCGATTGCCAACCCGCTGTTGGACGAAATCAGCCTCAAGGGCGCGAAGGGTGTGTTGATCAACATCACCGGTTCGCACGACTTGACCCTGTTCGAACTGGACGAAGCCGCCAACCGCATCCGTGAGGAAGTGGACCCCGAGGCAAACATCATCGTCGGCTCGACGCTGGATACCGCAATGGAAGGTGGCATGCGCGTTTCGGTCGTCGCAACCGGCATCGACGCCAGCGAGAAGACCTCGGAAGTTCCGGTCGCGCGCCGTTCGATGTCCGAGCCTTTGACGCGCACCGTTTCTGCTGAAGAGCCGGTGCAGGAAGAGGCACCCGTCGCAGCGGAGGCCACGCCGGTTCAGACCGAAAACCGTGAACCATCACTGTTCGAAGCGGCAGAAGAGCCGGCCCCGAGCCAGTTCCAGCCGCAAGTTGAACAGGATGATGATGGTCTTCCGCCCCCGGCCTACCAGCCGCGTGTGGCCGAGTTCGAGCCGCAGCCGGAACCGGTCGAAGAGACCCCCGAAACCTATACCGCGCCACATCAGCATTCTGCCGGCACCCCCTCGCCCGAGGCGCTGCAGCGCCTTCAGGCCGCAGTTCAGAATGTCCCCTCAGCGGCGCAACGCCTGACGGCTACTCGGCCTCAGGAACCAGCCCCTCAGCCGCAGGCAGAACACGAAGAACGCCCCCGCTTCGGGTTCAATCGTCTGATCGACCGGATGACCGGCCACGCGGCAGATACGCCCGCGCAACCGCCGCGTCATCAGCCGCAAATGCGCCAAGCTGACGCCACGGCACCTGTCCAGGACGAGGCTGATCCGGATCAGGATCGCATCGAAATTCCGGCCTTCCTGCGGCGTCAAGCTAACTGATCGCGGTAACAAAATCATCGTAAAGGGTCGCCAAAAGGCGGCCCTTTTTTCATGATTTACAAGATCTTAAATAGCCCTGAGCAGGGTTTTGCCGATCTGTCACATTCATGTTTCATTCAGTTGCAAAGAGTGAGTTGAGCCTGAGGGGCCTCTTCCTTAACTCAGTGTCCAACACAGCCCGTATAGGCTGGACACCACGCTCTGAGGCCCATTTTGCAACATACGCTCAAATCTCCGGTTACGTTTAAAGGCGTAGGACTGCATGGCGGTCAGCCTGCAATCATGGTTCTGAAACCGGCAGCCGCCGGTCACGGGATCTGGTTCAAACGGACGGATATTGAGCTGGGCAATGCGTTGATCCCTGCAGTCTACGACATGGTCGAGCGCACACCGCTTTGCACCCGTCTGGTGAATGACGCCGGTGTTTCCGTCTCGACCGTTGAACACATCATGGCAGCGCTTGCCGGGTGCGGCGTTCATAATGCCCTGATCGAAATTGATGGGCCCGAGGTTCCGATCATGGATGGATCCTCGATCGACTTTGTACGCGGCATCATGGCGAAAGGCGTTCGCCGCCAGGCCAGCCCGGTTCTGGCCTACGAAGTGTTGAAGCCTGTGACGGCGTCTCGTGAAGGGGCTAGTGCCTCGATCAAACCTGCGGACGGGCTGATTATCGACTTCCATATTGATTTCGAAGACGCGGCCATCGGAAGCCAAACGAAAACGCTGGACATGCGCAACGGGTCCTTCGTGCGCGAACTCAGCGATAGTCGCACGTTCTGCCGCCGGATCGACGTCGAAACCATGCGTCAGAACGGCTTGGCTTTGGGCGGAACGCTGGAAAACGCAGTGGTCGTTCAAGGCACCGAGATTCTTACACCGGGTGGTTTCCGCCACGCGGATGAAGCTGTGCGCCACAAGATGCTGGATGCGCTTGGTGATCTGTATCTGGCTGGTGGCCCGATTCTGGGTCACTTCACCGGCGACAAGTCGGGTCATTCCATGACCAACACGCTGCTGCGCACATTGTTCGAAACACCTGGCGCGGTTCGTCCGATCCTTTGTACCCCCGAGCAGGCCGCCCGTCTGCCCGGTCAGGGCCTTATTGCCGCTGAAATCCCTGCTGTCGCTTGATCTGATCAATCTGACTACATTTCCGCCAGCGGGTGGATAAGGCGTTTTGCACCGCAATTTTCTGTGCTAGACCAAGGCTCGATCCGGTTGGGATCCTGTAAGTAAGACGACAAGGATAAGCGGTATGGTTGGCAGCAAAGCGGCAGTCAGATTCGCAAGTGCGATTCTTCTGGCGGCAGTTTTGAGCGCCTGCGGCAACGCAGGGGGCCTGTTCGGTAATAAAGGCGCGGATCGGGATCAGAACCTTGAAGGGTTCACGCCGGAACAGATCTATACGCGCGGTGAATACGAGTTGTCGCAGAATCGCTCGGACGACGCGGCGTGGTATTTCTCGGAAGTTGAGCGTCTGTATCCCTATTCCGATTGGGCCAAACGTGCGCTGATCATGCAGGCGTTTTCATTCCACGCCGACAAGAATTACGAAGAAAGCCGTGCTGCGGCACAGCGCTATATCGACTTCTACCCAACCGACGAAGATGCGGCCTATGCGCAGTATCTTCTGGCGCTCAGCTATTATGACCAGATTGACGAAGTTGGCCGCGATCAGGGTCTGACCTTTCAGGCCCTGCAAGCGTTGCGCACCGTGATCGAGGTTTATCCGGACAGCGAATACACCACTTCGGCCGTGTTGAAATTCGATCTGGCCTTTGACCATCTGGCTGGCAAAGAAATGGAGATCGGACGCTATTACCTCCGTCAGGATCACTATGTCGCGGCCATCAACCGGTTCCGCGTCGTGGTTGAGGATTTTCAGACTACTTCTCACACCGCCGAAGCACTCTATCGTCTGATCGAAGCTTATCTGTCGCTCGGCCTATTTGATGAGGCGCAGACGGCGGGCGCGATATTGGGGTACAACTACCAGTCCTCGGAATGGTATGATGATGGGTACAAGCTGCTGACCTCGCGAGGGCTGGATTTGAAGAGCCGTGGTAACAACTGGCTCAGCACGATCTATCGCCAGACGATCAAAGGTGAGTGGTTGTAATCGCCATGTCATCAGGCTTGGGACGTTAAAGACCCGATGCTGCGCGCCCTCGATATTCGCGACATGCTGATCATTGACCGGCTGGAACTGAGTTTTCAGCCGGGCTTGAACGCGTTGACCGGTGAAACCGGCGCGGGCAAGTCGATTCTTCTGGACTCACTGGGCTTCGTCCTTGGATGGCGTGGACGGGCCGAGCTGGTCCGCCAAGGCGCTGTGCAGGGCGAGGTCGTAGCCGAGTTCGAATTGTCCGAAGGCCACCCTGCCCATGCTGTTTTGGCGGAAGCTGGTCTGCCGGGTGGTGAAGAACTGATCCTGCGCCGGGTTAACACGGCAGAGGGCCGCAAAACCGCTTGGGTCAACGATCGCCGCTGTTCAGGTGAAGTCCTCCGCGCTTTGTCGGAAACGCTGATCGAATTGCATGGTCAGCATGACGACCGGGGATTGCTGAACCCTCGTGGACATCGTGTGCTACTGGATGACTACGCTCAGGTCTCGGAACTATTGGCCAAGGTCCGTCAGGCATGGTCCGAGATGTCGCGCAGCCGCAAAGCGCTGGCTGAGACTGAAGCCGCTTTGGCCGCCACGCGGGCCGAGGAGGAATTCCTGCGCCATTCCGTGGCGGAGTTGGACAGGCTCTATCCGCAACCCGGCGAGGACGCAGATCTCGACGCCCGCCGCCGCATGATGCAGGGGGCGGAGCGTATCCGCGACGACGTCGCTCGTGCATTTGACCTACTGGGTAGTGACGGGGCCGAAGGCGCGATGTCGGACGCGACACGCTGGCTTGAGGGTGTTTCAGAGTCGGCTGGCAGGCAGTTGGAGGAGCCGATTGCAGCGCTTGGCCGGGCCATGATCGAATTGAGCGAGGCGCAAGATGGTGTGAACACCTGCCTTCAGGCGCTGGACTTCAACCCCGCCGACCTAGAAGCCGCCGAGGAGCGTTTGTTCGCCATCCGAGCACTGGCCCGTAAACATGATGTGGCCCCGGATGATTTGGGCACCTTTGCCGATACTCTGCGTGATCGCTTGGGTAAGCTGGATGCGGGCGACGCCGATCTGGCCGACCAACGTGCTGCGGTTGAGGCGGCCCAGGCGACCTATGATGCGGCTGCGGCAGATCTTAGCGCTGCGCGTCAAGCGGCGGCTGGACAATTGGATAAGGCCGTCATGGCCGAGCTAGCACAGCTGAAAATGGAACGCGCGGTGTTTCGGACCGAACTTACCGCGTCCGATCCCGGACCTGAGGGCGCCGACGCGGTGGCCTTCACGGTCGCCACAAACCCGGGTGCACCGTCGGGGCCGTTGAACAAGATTGCCTCGGGCGGGGAGCTCAGCCGCTTCCTGCTGGCGTTGAAAGTCTGCCTGTCTGGAGATGACAGCGCCCGGACCATGATCTTTGATGAGATCGACCGGGGTGTGGGCGGTGCGACGGCCGATGCGGTGGGGCGCAGGCTGGCGTCTCTTGCACAGGGCGGGCAGGTTCTGGTCGTCACGCACTCCCCTCAGGTCGCAGCGCGCGCCGCCCATCACTGGCGCGTGCAGAAGCAGGTCACCGATGGCCAGACCCTTTCGACCGTAGTGCCGCTGGCCGAAATAGATCGCGTCGACGAAATTGCCCGCATGGTCTCTGGCGATACGATCACAGAAGAAGCACGCGCGGCTGCTCGTGCTTTATTGGAGGCTTAATGCGTCTTTGGCGCAATCTGCTGGCCTGACTGTCGCTATCTTACTTTTCTCAGACACCGCCGTGGCTTACTAAGGGTTAAGCTATGATCCCCGAGAGCCAATGACCCAATCAACCCGCACTGTTCTGCGTAACCAGCTCAATCAGGCTCTGGCCGCGATCAAGGATGCGTGGCGGGTGATGCGCCGCCGGGGGCCAAGTCAAATTCAATTCTGGTTTATCGCTCTGGCGATCGGGATTGCGGCAGGGTTTATGGCGCTAGGGTTCCGCAAGGCGATCCGCGGTCTGCAGGCGTATATCTATGATACCGAGGATATACTGCTGCTGCACAGCCACGCTGAGAAGCTGCCTTGGTTCATCGTGCTGATCATTCCGATCATCGGCGGGGTGATCGTGGGGCTGATCCTCACGCGCTTTACTGATGATGGCCGTGTGCGTTCGGTCGCGGATGTGATCGAAGGGGCGGCGGTCAGCGATGGGCGGGTCGAGACCAAGGCTGGCGTCGCTTCGTTGTTTGCCTCGCTGATCACGCTAAGCACGGGCGGCTCCACAGGGCGGGAAGGGCCAGTGGTGCATATGGCCGGGGTCATCTCGACTTGGGTCAGCGACCGCATCCATGCGGACGGAATCACCGGGCGCGATCTGCTTGGATGCGCTGTGGCCGCTGCGGTCTCGGCCAGCTTTAATGCCCCCATCGCAGGTGCGCTGTTCGCGCTTGAGGTCGTTTTGCGCCATTTCGCAGTCCACGCCTTTGCACCCATCGTCATTGCCTCGGTCGCGGGGACGGTGATCAACCGGCTGGAATATGGCGACGTCACCGAGTTCACGTTGGATACGCCCGGTTCATTGCAATTCTACGTCGAACTGCCTGCCTTCCTAATCCTTGGGCTGATCTGCGGGTTGGTATCCTTGCTACTGATGCGATCGATCTTTTTCGCCGAGGATATCGGCAATCATGTTCAAGACAGATTGTCTTTGCCCGGATGGCTGCGCCCAGCAGTTTCGGGTGCGATGCTAGGCCTTTTGGCGATCTGGTTCCCGCACATTATTGGCGTTGGGTATGAAACGACGATCCGCGCCCTGACCGGTGATCTGGTGCTGACCACGGCGATCCTGTTTGCGGTCCTCAAGACAGTGGCGGTTGCAATTACCATGGGCGGGCGCATGGGCGGAGGCGTGTTTTCGCCTTCTCTGATGATCGGAGCGCTGACCGGGCTGGCCTTTGGGCTGATCGCCACCGGATTGCTTCCGGATGTATCGGGAACCCATACCCTTTACGCTTTTGCCGGAATGGGGGCCGTGGCTGCTGCGGTTCTGGGCGCGCCGATTTCAACCACTTTGATCGTGTTCGAGCTGACCGGAGACTGGCAGATCGGTCTGGCGGTGATGGTATCTGTCTCGATGTCCACCGCCTTGGCCTCGCGCCTTGTGGACCGGTCGTTCTTCCTTACCCAGCTGGAACGTCGCAATGTGCATCTGGCGGCGGGACCACAGGCCTATCTGTTGGCGATGCTGCGTGCTGGAGCGGTAATGCGACCGATTGGCGATGCGCGCTCGATCACCAAGGAGGAAGCGCAGGCGCTGATCGAAAAAGGCCTCTGTGTCAAGGCAAGCGCGACACTCGAGGCGGCGATGCCCTATTTTGACCGCGATGATATTCCTTGTATCCCCGTGATCGTCATGGACGAAAACGGGACAGAGACGCCGGTTGGCGCGCTCTATCACATCGACGTTCTAAAGGCCTATAACCGGGCGCTGGCTGCGACAGCGGCCGAGGAACATTCCTAGCCGTTATACACGCTCGCCGCGTCGCCCAGGTAGTTGTCCCACGCGAACCAATAAGAGATATGCCCGGCCACGCGCGGCAATTGTGTGCCATCCGGTCCGATCAGCATCTCTTCAGACAAGGTCCATTTGCGACCGCTCTCATCGACCAGACCTCCGCCTGATGCTTTGAACCGGTGGCCCGCACGCTCGTAGGCGCGCACTGTCCGGCGGTCTGAGTTGCCGATCAGAACCAAAGGTCGATCCGCGATTGCATCGTTAATCACACGAGTTCTGTCGAAAGCGTCCAGCGGCCAGGCCCGCGCGGCGCCGAACTGGCGGATGGTGAAGATGTAGTCTTTCTGGCGATGCTCGGACTGATCCACCAAAGCTGGGAACATCAACTCGGGCGAGGCGAAATACTCGCGATACACCACGCCCGAGCCATAGTTGCGACGATGCCCGGTGCTGAGCGACAAGACGCGCGTGTCCGGGTGAGAGGTTTTCCAGCTGTCCCAAGTCGTGATCACCACGGAGCGCTGCTTCAGCTCGATCCCGCTGTCAACCAGGGGGCCCACTACTGGTTTGCCGGTATACTGGTTCCACAGCGAATGCGTCTCGCGGTCGAACATCAGCTTGTTCGAGCGATACAGGAACCCCGAGGAACCGAAGACAAACGGTTTGCGCCGCCCCGGCACCTGCGTCTCAAACAAGATGCCGGACCCGCAGAGGGTGCAATAGGCCAGCGCTACCGGCACGCCACCGATCACCTCGTTGAACATCTCGTGCCAGCCCATGATCCGCAGCGGGTAAGCGCGCACGTCGCCGTTGATCGAAACCCCAAAGACCAGGTCGTCATCTTTCAGATAGTCGGCGTCGGAGGCCGAAATCAGCTTCGGATTGTCCAGCGAAGGGATGCCATCCTTGCGCACGCCGCCCCAAGTGACCTCCTCCAGCCGGATCTTCATCCGCTCGCGCTGCAGGTATTCGGGACGCAGGAACAGGTCGAAATTGTCGTCGATCCGCAGCAGGACCTCGCGCTTGAACGGGATCAATGAAGGGTGTGGGACGATCTGAGGATTCTGCTCTTGCCAGAGCATCCAGTCGAACCAGTCGGTGCCGAGTTGCTCGCCGGTCAGAGTCTCCATCACCTCAACGATATCATCGCGCCGCCGGTCGGTGAAGCGCATGGCGGTCAACAGGGCAGGGACCACATCCGGGCTCCCGCGCTGTACCAGAAAGGCCATCTTGGCTTCGAAATCCGTGCGGCCGCCGCGCAACGTGCTGTGCAACGCATCCAACACAGGGTCTTCCTGCGCCCAACTTGCGGCAGGTGCCAGCGCGCTGGCTCCGACCATTCCTACAAATTGGCGACGAGAAACAGACATGGCACCCTCCGATCCTTTTTCGCGCTTAGTATGAGGGCAAATGCACCGCCTTGCATGAAACAGCTGCGTGATTGGCGCGTGATCACCCGCGATCGTTGATTTGAGGGGCTAGGTCTGAAAAACAGAGAGGGTATTTTCAGAGCAGATTTCCCATGACCAATGCGATGCTGGGTGGTCAGCCGCATCCCGCGCGCTCTGGCCGGCGGCGGGTTTTGTGTTTTGCCTACCTTCGCGCATTGCCTTCCCTTCACCGCTTTGCCCATTTTCTATGTGCAATAGGTCGGACTTCCCTTTTATGCGCTCGATTTTGATCGCGACCTCTTTGCTGGCGGGGACAGCGGCTGAGGAACACTCATGAGGTTTTGGTGGCGGGCGGGCCACTATGGGTTTCTCTTTGAATTGAACATATTGTCTGAAAGTGCGGTGTCTCCTAGCCTAATTGACGAACTTCACATGAAAGTCACTCTGATTGAGGTTTGGACATGTCCTACGAACGATTTTCTTGGCTGACAGCGGCGGTTGCGATCTCGATGATTGGTGCTGTCCCAGCTCGAGCGCAGGAGGCTCCGTATGTCACGGGCTTTCTCGGTATTACCGATATGGGCGACTATGATTTTGATTTCTTTCAAACGGTTCCTTCAATCGTGGTCGGTCAAGGCACCATCACAACCGACACTGGAATCTCCTACGGTCTTGCCGTCGGAATGAAGGTCGCGCCAAATCTGCGGGCCGAATTCGAACTTTCACACGCCTCGAATGATACAAAGGAAATTGGTCGCCCGTTTACTCAGTACGACGGAAGCTTTGATGCGACATTCGGGGTGGTAAACCTCTGGTATGACATCCCGGTGAAGGGCAGGTTCAAACCCTATGTTGGCGGCGGGCTTGGGTTTGCGCGGGTTTCCCACGACGGTCAGTCCGGTGCTGGCGTCACATTGGTCGATGACAGTGACACCGCTATTGCAGGGCAATTGGGGTTTGGCGGCCGCTTCCAAGTAGGGGAACGCGGAAACATCGACATCGGGTACCGTTACAAGACGACCGGCGATCTTGATTTCACCACGACCCAAGTGTTCATCCCGACAGATCTCACGGATGGCCGCTACTCGTCGCACTCGCTCATTCTTGGGTACAGCTACAGTTTCTGACAGACGTAACTAGGTACTTGCGGCCTCAAATCTGTTCGATCTTGATCGAGTCCACCGGGTAGAAAGCCAGATAGTCTTTGAGGCCAGCTGTCTCCTTGCCGGGGGCCTCAAAGCTCCAGGCCGCGTTTTCGGTGACCGAGGACTTGTTCACGATCGAGAAATGCGTGGCATCGCCCTTGTGTGGGCAGTGAATCACCTTGTCCGTACGATCTAGGAAGGCCATCGCGATGTCAGAACGGGGAAAGTAGATCACGGGTTCCAGATCACCTTCGCGCAACTCAAGCGCGTTTGAGCTTTCGCCCAGAATGGCCCCACCAGAGCGGACGCTCCACTTGCCGGGTGCTTCGGTGATCGTGATTTCAACCATGTCTTTTCCCTCGTTCTTGTCAGGGCTTCTCCTTTGCCCATTTTATGTGACAGTCTGATGTCAGACTGGCGCAGTTGCGGCATCCAACCACAGTTGAGCGTCCTCGCCCAGCCTTGGCCTGATTTTTTCCGCAACGTCGCGGTGATAGCTGTTCAGCCAATCCCGTTCTTGCCCCGTCAGCATGTTGACCAGGATCAGGCGGCGGTCGATGGGCACATAGGTTAGCGTGCGCCACTGCAACATGGCCCGTTCCGCATCGCCGTCGGGCAGCGATGGCGCTTCCTCCACGACGATCAGGTTCTCGATCCGAATGCCAAACGCGCCCTCGCGGTAATAGCCGGGTTCGTTCGACAGGATCATACCGGGCTCAAAGGGTACATGGCTGACACGCGACAGGCGTTGCGGGCCTTCATGCACGCTCAGATACGCGCCGACCCCGTGACCGACCCCGTGGTTGAAATCCTGCCCCGCCTGCCACAGCGGCGCGCGCGCGACGCATTCGATATCGCGTCCGGCCAGCCCAATTGGCCAGCGTAGCATCGACATGGCGATCATGCCTTTCAACACGCGGGTAAAGCAGGCCTTCTCGGTCTCACCAACTTCACCAATCGCGATGGTGCGCGTGATGTCGGTGGTGCCGTCCAGATACTGCCCGCCGCTGTCCAGCACCAACAAATGACCGTCCTGCAAGGTGCTGTCGGTCTCTTCGGTCACGCGGTAATGCATGATCGCCCCGTTGGGGCCGGTTCCTGCGATCGTGTCGAATGAGATATCCTGTAGCGCGTTGTCCCACCGACGGGCCTCTTCTAACCGGGTCACGACCTGCGTTTCGCTGATCTGACCCGGCGTTTGCCGATCCAGCCAGACCAGCGTTTCGACAACGGCAACAGCGTCGCGCAGGTGGGCCTCGGCGCTGCCTGCGATTTCGGCCGGGTTCTTGCGCGCTTTGGGCAGGGCGCAAGGGTCGCCACCATCAACCATCCGGTCCCCAAGCGCATCTGCAACGATCTGAGGCACAGTGCCCGGATCGACCTGAACCTTACCTTCTAGGGTAGCAACGGCGTCCAAAAATCCATCAGGCTCATGAACCGAAACCTGAGGGCCCAGATGCTCCCCCAGTTCGCCTAGTTTTGCGGCGGCCATGAACAGATCAACACGCCCGTCCGCATGCAGAATGGCAAAGCCATGGGCTACCGGGTTGTAGGCAATGTCCGAGCCGCGAATGTTCAACACCCACATGATCGAGTCGGGCAAGGTGATCACCGCCGCGCTTCGCCCGCCGACACGCAGGCCATCAGCCAGTCGCGTGATTTTGCTCTCAGCGGTTTCCCCTGCAAACTCAATCGGATGTACCTTGACCGGGTTCATCGGAGGAGCAGGCTGATCCTGCCATACCCGGTCCACCAGATTGGCACACGGCACCAACTCAATCCCGCTTCCCTCAAGGTCCTTTTGCGCGGATTTGATCTGACCAGCGGCATGTAGCCAAGGGTCAAATCCAACCGATCCCCCGTTCGGCAACTGCTGTTTCAACCAGCTACTCAGGCTCACATCGGGCCAGGGCACCGGAGTGTAGTCATCGGCCACCTGCGCCTTGACCTGCGTCCGATAGCGCCCGTCAATGAAAACCCCGGCCACGTCCCGCAGGGCGGCGCAAAACCCGGCCGAGCCGGTGAATCCGGTCAGCCACGCCAGCCGTTCGTCCCGAGGGGCCACATACTCACCCTGATGCGCATCCGCACGCGGCACCAGAAAACCGTCCAAACCTTCGCGCTCTAGTTCCTGCCGCAAAGCAGCCAATCGCGGAGGTCCCTGTTCGGGCCGTGCTGTCACCTCAAAAGACTGAAACATACCTGCCTCCCTCAAGCCAAAGTGTGGTTTCAAGCCACCTCTTCATCTTTTTTTAAAATATACCCGGCGGAGGCAAGGCCAGCCTCAGCTGGCCCTTTTCATCCCCATCACCCGGGCCCGCGCGCGCGGATCGCTGTCGAACAATGCCGCCAACTGTTCGGTCATAGCACCGGCCAGCTGTTCCACATCTGTGATGGTCACCGCACGATCATAGTACCGCGTCACGTCATGCCCGATCCCAATGGCCAACAATTCCACCATCTTGCGTTTTTCGACCATGGCGATCACATCGCGCAGGTGTTTCTCCAGATAGTTCGCCGGGTTTACACTCAGCGTGGAATCATCGACCGGGGCACCATCGGAAATCACCATCAGGATCTTACGCGCCTCGCGCCGCGCCAGCATCCGACGATGGGCCCATTCCAGCGCCTCACCGTCAATGTTTTCCTTCAGCAGCCCTTCTTTCATCATCAGGCCCAGATTGGGCCGCGCCCGCCGCCATGGGGCATCGGCACCCTTGTAGATGATATGGCGCAGATCGTTCAGACGTCCCGGCTGTTGCGGGCGGCCTGCATTCAACCAAGCTTCACGGGCCTGACCGCCTTTCCAGGCGCGGGTCGTAAAGCCCAGAATTTCAACCTTCACATTGCAACGTTCCAGCGTCCGGGCCAGAACATCCGCGCAGATGGCCGCAATCGAAATCGGACGCCCCCGCATCGAGCCCGAATTATCAAGAAGCAGAGTCACCACGGTATCTCGGAACTCGGTGTCCTTTTCGACCTTGAAGCTCAGCGGCGTGGTCGGGTTGGCAACCACGCGTGCCAAACGACCGGCGTCCAGAATTCCTTCCTCGCGGTCAAACTCCCACGACCGGTTCTGTTGCGCCTGCAAGCGACGCTGCAACTTGTTGGCCAAGCGACTGACCGCACCCTTCAACGGCTCAAGCTGCTGATCCAGATATGCGCGCAACCGCTCCAGTTCTGCAGGTTCCGCCAAATCCTCGGCAGCGATCTCCTCGTCATGGGTGTTCAGATAGACCTTGTATTCCGGGTCAGCCTCGGACGCAGGCGGAGGGGCAGGCGGCTCCAGCGGAGCCTCGCCTTCGGGCATCTCGGCCTCATCACCCATCTCATCCTCGGCCATCTCGTCCATTGAGACTTGGGCCTGAGATTGATCCTGCTGTTCTTCTTGCGACTGCTCGGGCGTGGCGTCAGGATCCTGTTCCTCCTGATCATCCTGCCCGGTGCTGTCGGGGTCGGGCTGCTCTTCTGCGTTTTCCTCGGCCTGATCTTCCTGTTCTTCGTCCAGCTCATCAGGATCATCACCCAGCTGGTCGCCATAACCCAGATCTTTGATCACCTGACGGGTGAACTTGGCGAACTCTGCCTGGTCCGAGAGGATTTCGTCGAGCTTCTCAAGCGTGCCGCCTGCCTGTTCCTCGATGTATCCACGCCAGAGGTTCATGACATTGTTGGCGGCCGGCGGCAGATCACGCCCGGTGGCCAGATGCCGGATCAAATAGCCCGCAGCAACCGACAAAGGCGCGTCTGCCGGCTGCTTGCATTGGTCGTAGCCGCGCCGTAGGGCTTCATGGCTGATCTTGACATCAATGTTTGAGGCCGTACCGGGCATATCCCGCGCACCCATCGCCTCGCACCGGGCGGTTTCCATCGCTTCATAGAGGTCCCGCGCCATATCTCCGGGCGGGGCATAGCGCATATGGGTCGCGTCATCGTGATAGCGGCGCTGCAAGGCCAAGGCATCGGCAGTTCCGCGCGCCAGCAAAACCTCTTCGCGCGTCATGCGGCGGGATACCTGAGGCAACCGCATTGCCTCACCCGAAAGGCCCGAGGGATCGACGGTATAACTTACGGAAAGCTCCGGATCATCGGCCATGACCTTGGTGGCCTCGGCCAGAGCTTTCTTGAACGGATCAGCAGGGTTGTCGTTCTTTTGTGCCATGTCCCCAAGCCTTTCACATTGCCGTCCCGATTTCCACTAAACAGAAATCCGGATCCGCCTTCATCTGGCTAAAAATACCTCCGCCGGAGGCATTGCGCCCGCGGCGGGCGCAATTCGGCGTTAGCCCAAGCTCACGCTCGCCGCGCTTTCCGGCAGTTCTTCGTCAAAGCAGCGCTGATAGAACTCGGCCACGGTCTGGCGCTCAAGCTCATCACATTTGTTCAGGAAGGACAGGCGGAACGCATAGCCCACATTGCGGAAAATCTCTGCGTTTTGTGCCCAGTTGATCACGGTCCGGGGGCTCATCACGGTCGACAGGTCGCCATTCATGAAGGCGGTCCGGGTGAGGTCGGCAACGGTGACCATCTGGCTGACGGTCTTGCGGCCTTCAGCCGTGTTATACAGTGGCGCTTTGGACAGCACGATCATCGTCTCGGCATCGTGGCTGAGGTAGTTCAGCGTCGAGACCAGAGACCAGCGGTCCATCTGGGCTTGGTTGATCTGCTGCGTGCCGTGATAGAGGCCGGTGGTGTCGCCAAGACCAACGGTGTTTGCGGTGGCGAACAGGCGGAAATTCGGGTTCGGCGTGATGATCTCGTTCTGGTCCAGCAGGGTCAGCTTGCCGTCATGCTCCAGCACGCGCTGGATCACGAACATCACGTCCGCACGGCCTGCATCGTATTCGTCGAACACAATGGCAACCGGGTTGCGCAGGGCCCAAGGCAGAATGCCTTCGTGGAATTCGGTGACCTGCTTGCCGTCTCGCAGCTTGATCGCATCCTTACCGATCAGGTCGATCCGGCTGATGTGACTATCCAGGTTCACACGCACGGCGGGCCAGTTCAGACGGGCGGCAACCTGTTCGATATGGGTCGACTTACCTGTGCCGTGATAGCCCTGGATCATCACACGACGGTTATGCGCAAAACCTGCCAGGATCGCCAGAGTTGTCTCCGGGTCAAACTTGTAGGTCGGGTCAATCGCAGGCACCCGGTCGCTACGTTCCGCAAAACCTTTGACCGCCATGTCGGTATCAATGCCGAACACGTCACGGACCGAGATCTCTTCGGTGGGTTTTGCGTTGATATCAATCGATCCGTCAGCCATTCGTCTTGTCCTTATCCTTAGGCCCGTCTTGCCGGGTTTGAACCCGTGTGTGGTGCAACATATTCCGACCAAGGGCAAGGGAAAGCCGCGCGCTAAAAACGCTGACAGGATGTTTCTTATCAACTGGCCTTATCTGCGGGAAGGGCGGGGTCGTGTTAGAGTAGCCTTGAGCAAGCGGCTTGGGTTGGGTTCTTCAATAAATCGTCAACCTTATGAAAACCTTATGTCTCTATTCGCGCGGCAACTACGGCAAGTCGCGGTCTGGGCTCGGGCTTGAGCTCCTGCTCAACGACAAGTTTGAGAGTCCGTTCATTCAATTACCGTTCAGGGGACGCCTCACTCTGAGACTAATCGGGATTTAAATTCACGAAATTAAATATTTCTTTGAATGGGCCTATTTGAAGGGTAAAATGAGCAAAGCCCGCATGTGTAATGGGCTATATGTAGGGGGTTAAGGTGTTCGCGA
This sequence comes from Ruegeria sp. BG11, assembly GCF_056538565.1. Lineage (NCBI taxonomy): Bacteria > Pseudomonadati > Pseudomonadota > Alphaproteobacteria > Rhodobacterales > Roseobacteraceae > Ruegeria > Ruegeria sp. BG11. Next base: position 51,080 of record NZ_JBQFTH010000009.1, read on the forward strand.
CATCCTTTGTTAAGTCGGGGTGGCTTCAACTGTTACCTGTTGGCGACCGGCAAGGTGCAGTGAATGCCTTTTGACGCGCTCCTCTACACGGTGACTGAGACCGGCGGCACTGGTAACCTCATAGTTCAGGGATCAACGACACCTGCGATTATCTCAGGGCAAACGGTTTCTTTCGATGGCGGCACGACCTTCGTGCCCTACACCTATCTTGGTCAGGGAAATTACCGCGGGACCAGTGAAACCGCGGATTTTATCCAAGTAGGCGGGCAGATTTACGCTTTCAATAGTGTCGATCCGACCGGGTCTCTCAGCACCGGGAATTGGGAGATCACCGTGAGTGACCTCGACCCGGTCAACCCGCCTTGTTTTGTAGCTGGAACGCTGATTGACACAGATGGAGGGCCACGCCCTGTAGACTCTTTGATGGCTGGGGATCGGGTCTGTGTGGCAGGCGGGCAAACACTGCCGATCATCTGGATAGGCAAAAGAACTCTCAGCGCGAACGCGTTGCGCAAAAATCCAAAGTTCAGGCCCGTCCGGATTCAGCGCGGCGCTTTGGGTGATGACCTGCCCAGCCAAGACTTATTTGTTTCCCCCCAGCATCGAATTGTGCTGGAAGGTTGGCGGGCCGAGCTTCTTTTTGGCGAGCCACGGGTTTTTTGTGCCGCAATACACTTGGTGAACGATGGTTTGATCCGTCAAATGCCGCCTGTGGCACCTGTAACTTATTTCCACTTTGCCTGTAGTCGACATGTGGTCCTATCGTCACATGGTTTGCAAAGCGAAAGCTTGTTTCTCGGTGATCTTGCGTTGAAATCATTCCAACGCGAAGACGTCGAGGAATTGCGTGCCTTGTTTCCCGAGCTTAGTAATCCGGCTTCGGCGCAACGACAGCGGACACACTTGCGTTGTCTGAAGCGACCCGAAGCAGAAGTATTGCGGGATTTGTTGCCAGGGCAAGAGCGTTTTACTTAAAGTTCCGGCTGTCCTTGATCTGATCCCAGGCCCAGACGACCTCTTGCAGTTGCTCTTCCTGAGACCGGTCACCGCCGTTCATATCCGGGTGCAGCACCTTGATCAGCTTCTTGTAGGCCTTGCGAACTTCGGCTTTGGACCAGCTGTCATTGGCCTCCAGAATCTCGATAGCGCGCCGTTCGGTGGGCGGAAGGCGACGGCCACCGCCACCCGAGGTGCGGCCTTTGTTCTGGGTGCTGTTTGCCCCCAGAACCTGGTGTGGGTCTTCGATACCCAGACGCGCCCACGCACGGGCCTCGGGGTCGCCCATGGGCTTGGTTTCACGCTCCCAGACTTTGTCCTTCGTGCGTTGTGCGTTCAGTTCAGCCTCGGTCGTGCCGTCGAAGAAGTTCCACTTCTGATTGTACTCGCGCACGTGCTGCTGGCAGAACCAGTAGAAGTCATCCAGAACGTCCGGGGCCTTGGGCGCGCGGTACTTGCCCGCCTCTTCACAGCCCGGGTGATCACAGATTCGCACCGAGGTTTCAGAAGCACCTGACATGCCCCGACGCCCGCGCGGGTTCTTTTTCTTGGCGCTGGAGACGGACATATCGAATCCGAAAGGGTCTGATTTCGTCATGCTGTGATCCTTAAGAACGCATCTTCTCGACTCGGAGGCAGCAGTTTAGTCTAAGCAGCCGAAAGTAGAAGAGGGGGGCGGCAAGTTTTTTGCCGTTGAGCGTAAAAATGACTGTGACTGACGAAATCCGAACCCGACTGCAGGCCGCCTTTGATCCGCGTGAGCTTGAGGTGGTGGATGACAGCGAAAGCCACCGGGGTCATGCAGGGTTTCAGGAAGGTGGCGAGAGCCATTTCAACGTTCGCATCCGTGCCGCCGCATTCGAAGGCCAATCTCGCGTGGCCCGGCATCGCGCCGTTCACAAAGCGCTGGGCGACATTGTACCGCGTATCCATGCTTTGGCGTTGGATATTGGCGTTTAATTTCGTCTAAAACCGGAGTCGAAAAGCGAGGCCGACCAAAGGCGCTGTGTCATAGCTCTGGCGGCTGATTTCGTTGCCGTTTTCGTCCTCCAGTGTCAGTCGGCCATCGAATTCGGCCCCAGCAAAGACGGTTAAAGACACGCCCGGATTCGGAGCATAGCTGAGCGACGCAACCACGGGGAGGCTCTTGTCTTCGCCGATCCCGCTCGGAGCCAACCCCGCGTCGTCTAGCCGGAAGCGAATTTTTTCGGATCGGGCCGACAGCGAGAGGCTGAAATCGTCATTCAACGCGTAGCTGAGGGTGAGACCCGGCCCGCGAGTCGCACCGATTCCGGAACCGGTGTTCAGGTTCCAGCGATCATTGATGTCCCAATCCACCAAAAGCGCCGGAAAGAGATCGACACCACTATCTTCCAATTGCGTGAAGGCGCCAAAGGCCGGTCCTATGGTCAGGCTTTCGCTGATCTGCCACGCGACGCCCGCAAATACACCATGGGTACGACCATCCGAAGATGCCGCGCCTTTCTGATAGTCCCATCTGACCTGAGGCGACACGAACACACTGGCCCGCTGGCCAGCCTGAAACCGCAGAGGAGCCGATATTCGGATGTCACGAATGTCGTTCCAGGGCTGGTTGTCCGCCGCGCTGAAGTCGTAGTCCAGCTGCCCGTAGCTGACTGAAATGCCAAGTGACGTTTCGCCATCAAATCGGTAAAGCCCGGTGGCCCGCAGGAACGATCGCGTCGCGCTGAAGTCTCCACCCTGATCCAGATCGGCGCTTCCTTGATAAGCGGCGAGTCCGTCGATCTGGCTGACCCAACCCAGACGTTGTTGTGCGGCGGCAGGCAGCGCGATCTGGCAGGCGAATGCGGAGAGGAAACAAAGAAGAGCGGTGCAAGGTTTCATCGCGACCGTGGTCCTGTTCTGTGACGAAGGATGTTTTGGAACGATACGAGCAAAACTCAGGAACGGATGACCGCCTGAGTCTCGTTGGCTCAATCCGTGTTATCTAAACCACACCCTCTAGTCCGTGCGGTCTGGATGCGTTTTACTTGGCCTCTTCGCTCGGTTTCAACGTCAACGGCGGCTCATCTACTTCGGCTGAAATTGGTTCCGGGGCTTGAACCGCATCTGGCCCGGGAACGGGCTGAGCCAAGGGCACACCTTCGGGCGTTTCGGTTGGCGATGGTGTGGCCACAGGGGCCACTACCTCGGTGGACTCGGCCTCAATCACTCGCCGAAAAACCAGCACGTTGCGCCAATTTGTGGTTGATCCGGTCAGGCCCGAGCGTTCCTCGCTGGGTAGCAACTCGGCACGCTGGTATTCCCATCCCTGTTGGCCCATTTCGTTCAGCACCTGCTCGACCGAGGTGGCAAAGCGGCCCTCTGGCGTTTTGACGCCTTTGGCCTTCGCGCCCTTTTGCGGGGCCGGAATGACTTTGTATTCGTAGCGCGGCATCGACTGTTCCCTTGTACCTTTGGCCGACAACTTATCACGCAGGTCGCCGGGTGAAAGAGACGTTGCGCAAGTGGCGCAAATCAGCCGGTCTTCTGCGCCGCCTTGACCACAACCGAGAGGCAGAGTTCGGTCGCCAGCGCCATGTCCTGGACCGAAATCCACTCCAACGGTCCATGAATGCACTGCATTCCAGTGAACAGGTTGGGGCAGGGTGTGCCGAATTCGGTGAGGCGGGAGCCATCGGTGCCGCCGCGGATCGGAACCGAAAGAGGTTCGATCCCCAGTTCCTGACAGGCTTCGCGCGCCAGATCGACGGGGGTCATGTCATTCTCGAGCCAATAGCGCATGTTGCGGTATTGATGGCTGATATCGCAGGTGATGGTCGCGCGAGGCTCGGAGGCCTGAACGGCGTCGCAGACCTTGCGCACCAGGTCGCGCTGGGCCTCAAGACCTTCCATCTCGAAATCCCGAAGGATCAGCTTGATTTCCATCTCGGACGAGCCGCCATTCATGTCGGTAACATGGATGAACCCTTCGCGCCCGTCGGTCACCTCGGGGGTCAACGTCGCCTGCGGCAGGGTTTGCACGATCTTTGCGGCCAGATGGGTGGCATTGACCATCTTTTCCTTGGCCAGCCCCGGGTGGATCGACACGCCGGTGATCTTAATCACCGCACGGTCGGCCGAGAAGCTTTCAAATTCGATCTCGCCCACCTCTTGCCCGTCTAGTGTATAAGCGAAATCGGCCTTGAGGTCTTTGGGTAGTTGCTCGGTCACACCGCGCCCGATTTCTTCGTCCGGGGTGAAAGCAATGCGGATGGGCCCGTGTGGAATGTCTGGATTTTCGATCAGGTGCCGCGCCATGGTCATCAGGATGGACACGCCGGCCTTGTCATCAGCGCCCAACAGAGTGGTGCCAGAAGCGGTGATCAGATCATGCCCAATCTTTTCGGCCAGATAACGGTGCTCGCCTGGCGACAGAACCAGATCGGGATCGTCAGGAAAGGTGATCTCACCGCCGTTATAGCCTTTGATGACGCGTGGTTTGACACCGGTTGCGTTGAATTGCGGGGCGGTGTCGACATGGGCCAGGAACCCCACGGTCGGCCCTTCGGCGGTGCCAGGAATGGTTGCCACAACGACGCTGTCGCCGGTCACCTCGACATCCTGCGCGCCTATTTCCGTCAGCTCTTGCTGCAACAGGTTCAGCATGTCGAACTGAATGGGCGTACTCGGGGTCGAAGGCGATGTCTCATCGCTTTGGCTGTCGATGGCCGCGTAGCGCATCAGACGGTCTTCAAGTTCCTGATCGAATTTTCTGGTCATGGCACCTCTCCTGCGCGGAAGAAAGGGCGTAAAAGAAAACGGAGTCAAGCGGGTGGCCTGACTCCGTCGCATAACAGTGAAAACGGGCTTACGAACCCAGCTTTTGGGCAACCAGCTCGTTAACGGCCTTGGGGTTGGCTTTGCCGCCGGTGGCTTTCATTACCTGACCGACAAACCAGCCTGCCAGCTTCGGGTTTACCTTGGCCTTTTCAACTTGCGCCGGGTTGGTGGCAATGATCTCGTCCAAAGCGGCCTCGATCGCGCCCGTGTCTGTGACCTGCTTCATGCCGCGCTCTTCGACGATCTGCGCAGGGTCACCACCTTCGGTATAGACGATCTCGAACAGATCCTTGGCGATTTTGCCCGAGATGGCATCCGAGGAAATCAGGTCGATGATCCCTCCCAACTGCGCCGGAGATACGGGCGAGTCGGTGATGTCGTGGTCTTCTTTCTTGAGGCGGCCAAACAGCTCGTTGATTACCCAGTTCGCGGCCAGTTTGCCGTTGCGGCCTTGCGCGACCTCTTCGAAATACGCAGCCGATTCCACCTCGGCGGTCAGGACCGAGGCGTCATAGTCGGTCAGGCTGAACGCTTCGATGAACCGGGCCTTTTTAGCGTCGGGCAGTTCGGGCAGTTTGGATGCAATGTCATCGACCCATGCCTGTTCAATCTCCAGCGGCAGCAGATCGGGATCGGGGAAGTAACGGTAATCATGTGCTTCTTCCTTGGACCGCATGGACCGCGTCTCGCCCTTGTCCGGATCGTACAGTCGGGTTTCCTGCTCGACCTCACCACCACTTTCAACGATGGCGATCTGACGGCGGGCTTCGACTTCAATCGCCTGCTGGATAAAGCGCATCGAGTTCATGTTCTTGATCTCGCAGCGGGTGCCCAGATGCGAGAAGTCCTGCGTTTCCTGGTACTTCTCATAAGCACCCGGCAAACAGATCGAGACGTTCACGTCCGCGCGCAGGTTGCCGTTTTGCATGTTGCCATCACAGGTGCCCAGATAGCGCATGATCTGACGCAGCTTGGCGATATAGGCGGCGGCTTCTTCGGGGCCGCGGATGTCGGGGCGCGAGACGATCTCCATCAAGCAAACGCCCGTCCGGTTCAGATCGACGAAGGACATATGCGGGTCCATGTCGTGGATCGATTTGCCCGCGTCCTGCTCCATGTGGATGCGTTCAATGCGAACCATGCGCGCGGTGCCGTCGCCCATCTCAACCAGCACTTCACCTTCGCCCACGATGGGGTGGTACAGCTGCGAAATCTGGTAGCCCTGCGGCAGGTCAGGGTAGAAATAGTTCTTGCGGTCAAAAGCCGATTTCAGGTTGATATCCGCCTTCAGGCCCAGACCCGTGCGCACGGCCTGTTCCACGCAATATTCGTTGATCACCGGCAGCATGCCCGGCATCGCCGCGTCAACGAAAGCCACGTTCGAGTTCGGCTCGGCTCCGAATTGGGTCGACGCGCCGGAAAACAGCTTGGCATTGGACGAGACCTGAGCGTGCACCTCCATCCCGATCACCAGCTCCCAATCGTGCTTGGCCCCGGCAATGGTTTTGATTTTCGGCATTTCGTATGTCAGGTCGAGCATGGCGCGCCTCTAATTTCCGCAGAAGTCTAGGCTTGCGTATTAGGCCCGGCGCGCCAAAGGGGCAAGGGGTTAGTTCCCTGAGACTTGCAACCCCGTCGGCGTAAAGGTCACGCTTTGACCACTGCGCAGTTCCTCGCGCAGTTGATTGGCGATCGCGCGCAGCGCATCCCGGCGGCCACGTGCGGCGAAGCGCTCGGTCGAGTTGACGCGCAGGCTGTTGCTGAACCCGTTCGCCGCATGGGCCCAGATCAGGGGGTGCAGCTCGGTCAGGTGATCGCGGATCAACCAGTTTGCAGCCTCGCAAATCTGTTTACGGGCGATGTCGGCCTTAGGGTTGCGGCCCATCCCGTTTTGCAGCGTGACCGAACAATAGGCCGCCAACAGGTTGATCGTCTGCTGGTCGGGGCGGCGTTCAACGATGTCGTGCAGACCTTCCAGAAAATACTCGACATCCACACGCGCGCAGGCTTCGTCATCCAGTGCAATGGCATCGAACTGAACCCAGGTATAGCCACCTGCGCCCCATGTTTTTTGAGTGCGCGCGGCGTTGCGTAGGGCCTGAACTTCTAGCTGGTCGTAGGTCCCGAACCTGCGTGGCAACAGATGGCTGCCCATGGCGCGCATGTGGCGATGGTTTTGCGGGTCAAGCGTGATCAGCGCTTCGTATTTGTCTGCCACACGGGTGCGTGGGCTGATATGGCCCGCCAGTAGGGCACAATCCGCAGCGGCAATCGCTGGGCTATTCGGCATTGCAGAGCGGCAGTCTTTCAGCAAAACGGCAGCGCGGTCGAAATGCGCGGCGCAACGAGATTGATGCAGTGCGGGTAGGTCTTTGGGGTCTGCTGTCCCGCGCCATGCCCAAGCCAAATCTATATGAGCCAATGCCACCACAAGGGCGATCATCGGGTCATCGGGGTGGTTCTGAATTTCACCCTCCAGTTCAGAGATGCCTGCCAGAAAGTCATAGTCTGACTGAGTTCTGCCATCCGACAAGGCATGTTCCGCCGCCAGCACAACATCTGCCCGGGCCCCGAAACCCAACAGGTCGGCAACCGGCTGACCGCAGGGCGTAGTTTCACGTGCTTCATCCGCGGCCCGCATCTCTTGCGAGAGTTCGCCCCACCAATCCTGTCGCGCCAGATGGCGTCCGCGTTCGATCACCTGATGCCCGGCCGTGTCATCTGTTTCCGCAATAGGGATGTTCAACTGCCCCGAGGCGACAAGCCACGCGGTTGCATCCGCAACAGACGCGGGCAAAGGCGTAGAGGTGGGACTGGAAGAGCCGAAAATACGGGCGGCAGCCGCCCTAAAAGACCGAAACATGGCAAAACTCGAACTGTAACAAACGTGTAACGCATCCAGTTTGCCAAAAACTGTGTCTATTTCAAGGAGTCGTTGCGCGCTTTAGTTCGAGATGTGATCAATTAGCCCTTGGGCTTGGGATTGTTTCAAAAAACCCTAAAATGATGACGTTCAACGGTAAATTCCGCCTGCTGCAACACGTCTTCGAACTCTTTGTGTGGCGGTAGCGACTCATCCGGTAGGCGGACGCGCTTGTCCGATTTCAGCACCGCTGAAACGCGAACCGAGAAATCCCAGCGGGTGTCAAATCGGAACCGGTCAACCTCGGACAGGTCCAGTTCGCCGCTGCGTTGGCCGGTGAACCAGCGTAGTTTCTCGCCGGTCAGTTCGACCCCGGCGCTGGTGTCTTTCAAGATATCCCAGACGGCCGGCAGTGTCGCCAGTGCCAGCAACGCCATCAACCACCAAGCCGCGTTCAGGAAAAGTATCAGGCCGATCAGCACTGCGTAGATGCAGATCAGCAAGATCACCACACGTGGGTTCCGGTTTTGCCGGGTAAAACGGAACGAGGTCATGCGCCGAGGATGCGCGAGACCATCTCGGTCGTGTCGCGTGACAGCTCGGACGTATCGGCGATCCGGCGCAGCTGCGCGCGCATCAGCGCCTGACGGTCGGCGTCATATCGTTTCCACGTCTGGAATGCTGAACACATACGCGCCGTGGTCTGCGGGTTCACCGGGTCCAGCCGGATCAGCCAGTCGGCAAGTAGGGCATAGCCCGCTCCGTCCGCCTGATGGAAGCCCGCATGGTTCATGGCCAGCGATCCCATCAAGGCACGGAACCGGTTGGGGTTTTTCCAATTGAAATCAGGATGCTCTGTCAGAGTGCGTGCGGCCTCGACCGTGGTCTGAGGGGCGGCCATCGAGACCTGCAGACCAAACCATTTGTCGACCACCAGCCGGTCATGCTGCCACTGGTCGTAGAAGGCGCTCAGTTCCGTCTCACCTTTGCCCGCGCGCAGCACGCAGGACAGGGCGGTCAGTTGCAGTGTCATATTGTCGGCAGTTTGGTACGCGTCTGCCGCCTTGCTGCCGCCGTCGAGACGAGAGGTAAGAGCCAGCGCTGCTCCGCCCAATGCACGCTTGCCGGATTGCGCCGCGTCCGGTTGATAAGGGGCGTCCACAAGTGTTTCGCTGTGCAGCTTGGGCAGAAGATCCTGTACGTGTTGCGCAGTGGCTTGACGGAGAGTCTCGACAGCGGTCCAGATGGCCATCGGGTCGGGTGTGACGCCCTTGTCATGTAGGGCGGCGGCCAGTTCGGATTGTGTCGGAAGGCCCAGCATCAAGGCCCGATAGGCCGGGTCCAGTGTTTCATCGCGCAGCACGGCCAGCAGGCCGTCCAGATAGTCGGAATCCGGCGTCGCCTCTTCGGTGATCATGCGCAGCAGACTGTCCTCGGCCAGCGAGCGCCCGGCCTGCCAGCGGTTGAACGGATCGGTGTCATGGGCCAGCAGAAAGGCGCGCTCAGCATTCGAAGTGTCATGTTCAAGGATCACAGGGGCCGAGAAATCGCGTAGGATTGAGGGCACGGGTTTGGCCGCCAGTCCGGCGAAGGAAAAGCTCTGCTCGGCCTCGGTCAGCTCCAGCACTTGGGTTGCGTGAACCTCGTCGCCGTTCGGGCCCAGCAAGCCGACAGCGACGGGAATGACCTGAGGCTGCTTATCCTCTTGTCCCGGAGTCGGGTCGGTGCGTTGGCTCAGCGTCAGCGTGTAGGTACCATCCGCCCAATCCTCAGCCACGGAAACGCGCGGGGTGCCGGACTGGCTGTACCAGCGTTTGAACTGGCTCAGGTCGCGGCCTGTTGTGTCCTCGAAGACTTGCAGCCAATCCTCGATCGTACAGGCCTGCCCGTCATGGCGGTCGAAATACAGATCCAGCGCCCGTGCATAGGCCTCATCCCCGACCAGACGTTTCAACATGCCGATGACCTCGGCACCTTTCTCATAGACGGTTGAGGTGTAGAAGTTGTTGATTTCCTGAAAACTCTCGGGCCGGACGGGGTGCGATAGCGGGCCATTGTCCTCGGGGAACTGCCTTGTGCGCAGGTCGATGGCGTCGTGGATGCGCTTGACCGGTGCCGAGCGCATGTCCGAGGTGAACTGCGCATCGCGGAAAACGGTCAAGCCCTCTTTGAGGCACAGCTGAAACCAGTCGCGACAGGTGATGCGGTTGCCGGTCCAGTTGTGGAAATACTCATGTGCGATGATCGCCTCAATCCGTTCGAAATTCACATCGGTAGAGGTTTCCGGGCTGGCCAGAACGGCTGAAGAGTTGAAGATGTTCAGCCCCTTGTTCTCCATCGCGCCCATGTTGAAATCGTCCACGGCTACGATGTTGAACACGTCCAGATCGTATTCGCGGCCGTAGACGTCCTCATCCCATTTCATGGACTTCTTGAGCGCCTCCATCCCGAAGGCACATTTGCCTTCGTCACCGGGGCGAACCCAGAGGTTTAGCTCTACCTCGCGGCCCGACATGGTGGTGAACTGGCCCGGATGCGCGATCAGGTCGCCAGCGACCAGAGCAAACAGATAGGCGGGTTTGTGCCATGGGTCCGTCCATTCGGCCCAGCCTTCGCCTTTGCCCGACGGGTTGCCGTTGGACAGCAGCACCGGAAGGTCGCCATTGATACGCACCGTGAAGGTCGACATCACGTCGGGGCGGTCCGGGTAGTAGGTGATCTTGCGGAACCCTTCGGCCTCGCACTGGGTGCAATACATGCCGTTCGACATATAAAGCCCTTCAAGCGCGGTGTTATTGCCGGGGTCGATCTCGACCTCCGCCTCCCAGACAAAGGGGGCGTCGGGGGCGGCAACCGTCAGCCCCTCAGGCGTGAGGTTTGGGGACACTTCGGCACCGTCGATGGAGGCGCGGATCAGCTTCAGTTGCTCGCCATGCAGGAAAAAGGTGCGATCGCTGGCCACAGGATTCGGACGAAAGGCGATGCGGGATGTGACGCGGGTGGCGTTTGCTGCCAGATCAAAGGTGAGATGCACATTGTCCACCAGATACCCGAACGGGGTGTAGTCTTTCAGATAGATAGTAGTGGGGGTGGCGTCGCGCATCGGGGGCCTCGCAAAACTTGGGTCGAGGGCGACGTTAGGGGCATCGCGGCAGGGCTGCAAGCCGCCTGTATCCGCTGTTTGCGGCGTTGATTTGCCATTCTGGTAAGATTTTCTTACCAGAATGTAGCGGCATGCGTTGCCTATCGGAAACTTTCGCTCTACATGCTGGCGGCATACAGTGGCGTACATTCGTGGGAGAGGAAGAAAATGGCCAGCAGACAGACACGCAGCGGACTTCAGGTCGATCCGGTTCTGGTCGCATTCATCGAAGGTCAGGCTTTGCCCGGCACCGGTGTCACCGCCGAGACCTTCTGGAACGGCCTGTCGCGGATGGTATCCGAACTGGGCCCCAAGAACCGTGCATTCATTGCCAAACGCAAAGAGATTCAGGACCAATTGGATGCATGGCATCTGGATCGCAAAGGTGAGGACCACGACGCCGAGGCTTATAAAGCGTTCCTGCACGAGATCGGGTATTTGGTGGAAAAGGGCGAAGACTTCCAGATCGAAACCGTCAATGTCGACCCCGAGATCGCCGCTACGCCCGGTCCTCAGCTGGTTGTGCCAATCACCAATGCGCGCTTTGCTCTGAACGCTGCCAATGCGCGATGGGGCAGCTTGTATGATGCGCTCTATGGCACGGATGCGATGGGTGATTTGCCTGCGGGTGGAGGCTACGATGCTGCCCGCGGCGCGCGTGTGATTGCATGGGCCAAAGCGTTTCTCGACGATGCTGTGCCGTTGGCCAGCGGAACCTGGGCGGACGTCACAAAGCTGAGCGTTGAAGCAGGTGCTTTGGTTCCTGCGCTGGCGGATGCTTCAAGGTTTGTGGGTCATGGCGGCGCTGCTGAAAAGCCCGAGTTCATCCTGTTGAAAAACAACGGTCTTCACATTCAGATCATGATCGACCCAATCAGCTCGATCGGCGCTGCTGATCCGGCCAACATCTCGGACTTACGGCTCGAGTCCGCGTTGTCGACGATCATGGATTGCGAGGATTCGGTGGCTTGCGTGGATGCAGCCGACAAGGTTGTTGCCTATGGCAATTGGCTGGGTCTGATGAAGGGTGATCTGACCGAAGAGGTCAGCAAATCCGGCAAGACATTTACCCGCCGGTTGGCGGCTGATCTGGACTTCACGAACGTGAACGGAGCAGAGGCGCGTCTGAAAGGCCGCTCGCTGATGCTGGTACGCAATGTGGGCCATCTGATGACCAACCCGGCCGTTCTGGATGCCGAGGGCAACGAGATCGGCGAGGGCCTCATGGACGCTCTTTGCACTACGTTGATCGCCCTGCATGATCTGGCGCGCGACGGCGGCAACTCGGTCACCGGGTCGGTCTATGTGGTGAAACCCAAGATGCATGGCCCGGAAGAGGTCGCCTTCTCGGTCGAGATTTTCGACATGGTCGAAGACATCCTGGGCTTGCCGCGCAACACCGTGAAACTGGGTATCATGGATGAGGAACGCCGGACCTCGGCCAACCTCAAGGAATGTATACGGGCCGCGAAATCTCGCGTGGCTTTTATCAACACCGGCTTCCTTGACCGGACCGGGGACGAGATCCACACCTCGATGGAGGCAGGCCCGATGCTGCCCAAGGGCGACATCAAAAACACGCCGTGGATTGCGTCCTACGAGGATCGCAACGTCGATATCGGTCTGGCCTGCGGCCTGAAAGGCAAGGCGCAGATCGGCAAAGGTATGTGGGCCATGCCCGATCGCATGGGCGATATGCTGGAGGCCAAGATCGGCCATCCGCAATCAGGCGCCACTTGCGCGTGGGTTCCCTCGCCAACCGCTGCGACTTTGCATGCCACGCACTATCATAAGGTCGACGTTCTGGCCCGTCAGGATGAACTGGCCGCAGGTGGGGCACGCGGCACGTTGGAGGATTTGCTGACCGTTCCGCTGCTGGGTGGCCGCAACCTCAGCGATGATGAGATCTCCCGTGAGATCGAGAACAACGCGCAGGGTATTCTCGGCTACGTCGTGCGCTGGGTCGATCAGGGTGTTGGATGCTCGAAAGTGCCGGACCTGAACGACATCGGCTTGATGGAAGACCGCGCGACCTGTCGGATTTCCAGCCAGGCGTTGGCCAACTGGTTGCACCACGGTGTTGTCAGCGAAGAACAGGTGATGGCGGCGATGCAGAAGATGGCGGCCGTTGTGGATCGTCAGAACGAAGGTGACGCAGCCTATCATCCGATGGCACCCGGCTTTGATGGCATTGCTTTCCAAGCGGCCTGCGATCTGGTGTTCAAGGGTCGTGTGCAACCCTCGGGCTATACCGAGCCGGTCCTGCATGCCCGCCGTTTGGAGTTGAAAGCCAGCTTGGGTTAAGTGGATAGGGCGGGAACGAGGGGGCTGTCTGCCCACTCGCGCTTCCCCGAGGATATTTTTAGCCAGATGAAAGGGATCAGGGATGGCAATTTCCTTGCGCAAGGCGCGCACCATCATTCGTAAAGCGCTGGAAGAGGGGCGCCGGTTGGAATTGAAACCGCTTTCGGTCGTTGTGCTGGATGCGGGCGGTCATGTCATTGCGTTCGAGCGCGAAGATGGCGCGGCCCCGGGACGTTTTGGAATTGCGCAGGGCAAGGCCTATGGTTCGGTCATGTTGGGTATAGCCGGGAAGGCGCAGATGCAGCGTGCCGAAGCGCAGGCCTACTTCATGGCGGCGGTGAATGGCGTCTATGGCGGGCAGGTGGTTCCGGTGCCGGGCGGTGTGCTGTTGCGCGACAAGAAAGGTGCCGTGATCGGTGCTGTCGGCGTGACGGGTGACACCTCGGACAATGACGTGCTTGCTGCGATGGCAGGGATCGAAGCCGCGAACCTTGTTGGCGAAAGCTGATTTCCTTGAAGAAGGGGAGAGCCTGCGCGGGCTCTCTCGCCCAAATTTGACTTTTTGCATTGCACGTTTAGCGGGCAATGGTAGTCCGATTGTGACAATGTCCCGTCGGTTGACTAGATGTGCGGCATTGAACACGTACTTGCGCTGACACACAGGGCCTGTGCTATTGCGCGCTGTTTTCCCTGCCGATAGCTTTTCCACACGTTTAGGAAACAAATTGGGAAAGCAGAATGTCTCGACCCGTCGTCGGTATCATCGGCAACTCTTACTTGATGAATGACAACTACCCGACGCATGCCGGTGGCACGATGAACTCGGATGCCGTCGCGAATGTTTCAGGGTGTTTGCCACTGCTGATCCCGGCTGATCCACGTTACGTCTCGGTCGAGGAATTGCTGGAGGCGTGCGACGGGTTTCTTCTGACGGGCGGTCGACCGAATGTTCACCCCGAGGAATACGGTGAGCCGCCGACTGAAGCGCATGGCGATTTCGACCGGGCGCGCGATGCGATTACCTTGCCGCTGGTGCGCGCCTGTGTTGAGCGCGGCCAACCGTTCTTCGGAATCTGTCGAGGTTTTCAGGAGGTTAACGTGGCGATGGGCGGGACGCTATATCCCGAGATCCGCGACCTTCCGGGGCGACAGAACCACCGGATGCCTCCTGATGGAACGCTTGAGGAAAAGTTCGCCCTTCGTCATGTTGTAACTCTGAACGAAGGCGGCGTGTTCCACCGGTTGTTTGGTGCGCGCGAGGTGATGACTAATACGCTGCACGGTCAGGGGATCAAGGCCGTAGGCCAGAACGTTGTGATCGACGGCCACGCACCGGATGGCACGCCCGAGGCGATTTATGTCAAAGATGCGCCGGGCTTCACCCTCTCGGTCCAATGGCACCCGGAGTGGGATGCTGCAAATGACCCGGTTTCGCGCCCGTTGTTTGAGGCGTTTGGCGCGGCCGTCAAAGCCTGGTCTGCAGGATCAAGCACGCGGTTCCTGCAACAGACAGCTTAAGTTTTGGCACCGGTCCGGCCGGGAGGGGATGCCGGACCGGTGCGTCGCGATCAAATCAGTAGGTCGAACTGATTGATCAGCGGCAGGGTTCGCGCGCGTTCTCCGGTCAGATCAAACAGCGCATTACCTAAGGCCGGCATCGAGGGGGGTGTACCGGGCTCACCTGCGCCGCCCATATGGCGGTTGGTCTCGAGAACGCGCACTTCGACCTGCGGAGCCGTGTGCATGCGAAGTGCGTCATAGTCGGGGAAGTTGAACTGCTCGACTTCGCCCTCGGCAAAGGTGATCTCGCCGTAGCAAGCGGCGCTCAGGCCATACATCATCCCGCCGAACATCTGCGCCTTGACGTTTTCTGGATCCAACGCGAGACCCATGTCACAAGCGATCCACGCCTTGTTGATGCGGATCGTGCCGTCTTCGTCGACCACCTCGATCACCTGCGCGACCGGAGTGCCGAAGCTGTAGGTAAAGGCGACACCCCGACCGACGCCAGCCTGAGTTTGACCCGTCCAGCCCGACATCTCTTTCACGGCCTCAAGGCAACCTGCCGAAGGGGCGTGCTCGGTCTTCATCAACTCCAGCCGGAACTCCAGCGGGTCGCGGCCTGCGGCGTAGGCCATCTCGTCCATGAAGGTCTCATGGAAAAAGCCGTTATGGCTATTGCCGACCGAGCGCCAGAAGCCAACAGGCACGTCGAGCTTCGCGATATGGCCGTTCATCCGGTAGTTCGGAACCGCATAAGGTTGGTTGAAGAAGCCCTCGACCAGAACTTTGTCAGGGCCCGCACCGGGCATTCCGGTATAGCGCTCAACCGCTTGCTGCGTACAGGATTGCGAGGCAACCGCGCCGTCGATCAGCACCGCTTTGCCATCATTCACAGCACCGCGCAGTCGAGCGATTGCGCCAGGGCGGTAGTAGTCGTGGCGCATGTCTTCTTCGCGGCTCCAGGTCGTCTGGACCGGAGTGCCGGGCATCGCCATGGCGACCTTGGTGGCGATATCGCCGAAATCCAGTTCTCCACGGCGACCAAACCCGCCGCCCAGATAGGTGGTGTGGATCTGCACCGCATCCGTATCCAGACCGGCCGTATTGGCCACGCGGAATTGGATCAGAGTGGGGGCCTGATTACCGCACCACAGTTCCAGCGCGTTGCCGGTGTATAGCGCGGTGGCGTTCATCGGCTCCATCGTAGCGTGGGCCAGATAGGGCAGGCGGTATTCGGCTGTGATTTCGGTTGCGCCCTCGGGTGTGACGCTGACGTCGCCGTCGTCGCGCATGGTCGAGTTCGGGGCATCGTCAAATGCTTCGGCGATCTTGGCGAAGATGCCGTCGGTTTCCGGCGGGTAGGGGGCATCCCCCCAATCAACGTCGATCGCCTCCACCGCTCGATTGGCAAGCCATGTGTTGTTGGCGATGACGGCAACGCCAGTGCCCAGATCAACGATCTGTTCGACCCCCGGCATGTCTTTTGCGGCGCTGTCGTCATAGTCGTTCATCGCGCCGCCCAGCTTGGGGTTCATTCGCACGGCTGCAAATTTCATACCGGGCAGGCGGACATCGACGCCGAATTCAGCGGTGCCTGTCGCTTTGCCAACCATGTCCAGACGCGGTTGAGTCTGGCCCAGATACCGCCATTCGGACGGGTCACGCAGAGGTACCTCGACCGGCTCAAGACCCGCCGCATCCATGGCGAGGTCAGTATAGGCGATCTTGTCGCCATTGGGTGCGATGACATGCCCCGAGGCCGTCTGTAGTTGCGACGGGTCAACCCCCAGACGGTCGGCAGCGGCCCGTTTCAGCGTCTCGCGGGCCGACGCGCCGGCCTGCCGCATCCGCTCGAACCCGTCTTTCATCGAGGTCGAGCCACCGGTGACCTGAAGGCTCAGCGCTTTGCCGAGGACACCCAGCGCCTCACCCAGATTGTGCTGGAAGTTCGAGATGTCGTAGCCCTTGTTCGGCAGTCCTTCGCCAACCAATGCGGAATTGTAATACGCCGCCGCAGCAGGGCCATGCAGCACGTTGATCTGGTCAAGATCGACGTCCAACTCCTCGGCGATCAAAGCAGCCCAGGTCGTCTTAACGCCCTGTCCCATTTCGGCACGCGGGGCGAACAGGGTCACGCCATTCTGGTCGATCAGAATGAATGGGTTCAGCGCAGCCTCTCCCTCGCCGGGTTTCAGCGGGTTCGGGGCGGGACGGGTAACGTAGTAACCCCCAAAGGCCACACCGCCGACGATGGCAGCCGAGCCAATCAGGAAGGTGCGGCGCAGAATTTTCCCAACTTTTCCCATCTCTTAAGCCTCCTGCAACTTGCCAGCGGCGTCTTGGATCGCGGCGCGGATGCGGGGATAAGTGCCACAGCGGCACAGGTTGCCCTGCATCGCGTCGTCTATGTCCGCATCCGTTGGAGCGGGGTTTTCGGCCAACAAAGCCGCCGCCTGCATGATCTGACCGGACTGGCAATAACCACATTGTGCTACCTGATGATCCACCCAGGCCTGCTGGATCACGGCCATCGCTTCGGGCGAACCGATGCCTTCGATCGTAGTCACATCGCCCCAGACATCCGAAAGCGACACCTGGCACGATCGCACGGCCTCACCATCGATATGCACGGTGCACGCGCCGCAGGCGGCCACACCGCAGCCGAATTTGGTTCCGGTCAGGCCGACCTCATCCCGGAGGACCCAAAGCAGGGGGACGTCTTCGGGCAGGTCAACCTGATGTTGCTTGCCGTTGATCTTCAGCGCGGTTGCCATGGCACACCTCTCGTAGCTGTGGCGGTTTCTGACATAATTGTCTGAAAGTGTCATTGTGTCAATTGACAAAATAAGAGAAAAATGTCAGATCGGTTTCATGACGGAAAAACAGGACGATCCGCGGCAACATGCCATTCTTGCGTCGGCGCTTGAGGCGTTCGCAGCCTATGGGTTTCGCAAAACCTCGATGGACGACATCGCCAAAGGGGCGGGCATGTCGCGCCCGGCCGTGTATTTGCACTACAAGAACAAAGAGGCGATCGTGCGCAGCCTGACGCGCGCGCATTACGCCGAAAAGACCGCAAACGTATCGCAGGCCTTGTCAGGCAGTGGCAGCGTGTCCCAGCGTTTGGCGCGCGCGATTGAAGGGCAGATCAAGGGGTTGGCTGAGATACTGACCTCTCCCCACGGACGAGAGATGCTGGATACCAGCAAATCGACCGCCTCGGACATTCTGGCCGAGGGTGAGGAAGAGATGACCGCGCTTTATGCCGACTGGTTGCGCCGCGAAGACAGTGCCGGACGCGTCCGTCTGCCCAACGGCCCGGAAGAGACGGCGAAGACCATCACTGCGACCCTGATGGGCGTCAAGATGACCGCAACCAACGCGGCTGAATTCGAGCAACGCATCTCGCAATTGGCTGAATTGCTGGGCGCCGGGCTCGAGGTCAGGTAACTCGCTGGCGGATTTTGTATTCTGGCTGGTCCCACAGGTTATTGGTGATGATATCGGCTAGAATCTCGGCGGCCTGTTCCACGTCGTTTTCATCAACATAAAGAGGCGTGAAGCCAAAGCGCATGATGTCTGGTGCGCGGAAATCTCCGATCACGCCACGAGCAATCAGCGCCTGCATGGCCGCATATCCTTCGGTAAAGTGGAATGAGACCTGACTGCCGCGCTGCGCCGGATCGCGTGGGCTGGCGAGGGTTAGGCCGGGGCAGGTGGCCTCGACTTTTGCGATGAACAACTCGGTCAGTTCGATGGATTTCGCCCGGACATCGGCCATCTCGGCCATGTCCCAGACATCCATCGCCGCAGACAGCGCGGCCATTTGCAAGACCGGAGGGGTGCCGACTCGCATCCTCTCAATCCCCGAACCGGGACGATAATCGAGATCGAAGGCAAAGGGTGCTTCGTGCCCCAGCCATCCCGAAAGCGCGGGGCGGACACGGTCGGACAGGCGCGGAGCAACGTAGATGAACGCTGGCGCACCTGGGCCGCCGTTGAGGTATTTGTATGTGCACCCGACCGCGAAATCAGCATTACACCCGGCCAGGTCGACCGGAATTGCACCGGCGGAATGGGCCAGATCCCAAACCGTCACCACACCGTTTGCATGGGCCAATTCGGTCAGAGCTTTCATGTCGTGCATACGGCCGGTGCGATAGTCGACCTCGGTCAGCATAAGAACGGCGACGTCTTCTGTGATGTTTGCAGCGACCTCTTCCGGGGCGACGACGCGCAATTCGTACTCCGCGCCCAGAGAGCGCAGCAGCCCGTCCGCCATATAGAGATCAGATGGGAAATTGCCGTTGTCTGACAGCACAACCTTGCGGTTCGGGTTCAACTCCAGCGCCGAGGCCACGGCCTGATAGACCTTGATCGACAGGGTGTCGCCGACCACAACGCTGCCTGCCCCGGCCCCGATCAGACGTCCGATCCGATCTCCCAGACCCGTGGGCAATCCCATCCATCCGGCCTTGTTCCAACCGGTGATCAGCATCTGCCCCCATTCCTGCGTCGCCGTCTGGTGCAGACGCGCGTCAACCGCCTTTGGCAACGGGCCCAGAGAGTTGCCGTCAAGATAGAGAATGCCTTCGGGCAGTTCGAACATGGCTTTAGTTGCTTTGAAGTCGGTCATTCCGGCTGGGCCCTGTTGTTTATTTTTGGTTGTATCCGTTGGCTATCGGATGCGCTAAGCGCTGTCTACCGATGCATATCTTCGAAATAAATTGCCGCGACCTTTTGATGTTTTGATCTTAAGGTCGGAAAGCGGTAGACAAACTGTCGAAAACGACACTTTCTTTGAGAGATATCGACAGGTAATCAGCGCGAATGCAGAAAATCGACATCCCTCCGATCTGGTTGCTGGGGGCGGCTTGCCTCGCGTGGTTTCAAGCGCAACACCTGTCCTTTGGGCTGTCCCTTCAAGGGTGGTTGACTGATCTTGCCAGCGGCGTGCTCATCGGGGGCGGTATTGTTTTGGCTGTTCTGGCGGTTGTCGAATTCCGCCGCCATCAAACGACGGTAATGCCGCACCAGACCCCATCCAGCATGGTGCAAAGCGGAATTTTCAAACGCAGCCGGAACCCAATCTATTTGGGGGACGTCCTTATCCTGACCGGTTTGATCCTGCGTTTCGATGCGGTGCTGTCGCTGGTTCTGGTGCCAATTTTCGTCTGGATCCTGGAACGCCGCTTTATCGAGCCAGAAGAGGATCGCTTGCGCCGCAAGTTTCGCGCTGACTTCGCCCGTTATGCGCAAAAGACGCGGCGTTGGATTTGAAGGTGTGCTGCCAATGACACAACGTAACGAATGCTGCAGTTGCGAAATAATCTTTCGCAATGTAGGTGAGGATTGAACGAAAGATGCAAAGAACTCGCGCGAACATATCGAAAGTAAAGGAGGCTCTCCGTTGAAGATAGGAACGCCAAAAGAAGTTTTTGACGGTGAGAACCGGGTGGCGATGACGCCGGACTCGGCGCGCCAGCTGCAAAAACTGGGCTATGACTGCCTGATCGAAAAGGGTGCCGGTGCTGCGGCGGGCTTTTCTGATGCGGCTTACGAAGAGGCCGGTGTCGAGGTTATGAAAACCGCGGCGTCGCTTTGGAAAGCTGCAGATATCGTTGCCAAGGTGCGCCAGCCGAATGAGACCGAGCTGAAGCGTCTGACCAAAGGCAAGACGCTGATCTCATTCTTCAACCCGGCAGGGAATGAAGAGGGGATGGAAGCTGCCAAGTCAAAAGGCGCAAATGTCATCGCGATGGAGATGGTTCCGCGTATTTCCCGTGCGCAGAAAATGGACGCGCTGTCCTCGATGGCGAATATCGCGGGTTACCGTGCGGTAATCGAGGCAGGCAACAACTTTGGCCGTTTCTTCACCGGTCAGGTGACGGCGGCCGGTAAAGTGCCGCCTGCCAAGGTGCTGATCGTGGGTGCCGGTGTTGCTGGTCTGGCGGCGATTGGTACGTCCACGTCGCTGGGTGCGATCACTTATGCGTTCGACGTGCGCCCCGAAGTGGCCGAGCAGGTCGAGTCGATGGGGGCCGAGTTTGTCTATCTGGACTTTGAAGAAGACCAGCAGGACGGCGCGGCCACCGGCGGCTATGCCTCGGTTCAGTCGGAGGAGTTCCGCGAAGCGCAGTTGGCCAAGTTCCGTGAGTTGGCGCCCGAGATGGACATCGTGATCACCACCGCGCTGATCCCAAACCGTGAAGCGCCCGAGCTTTGGACCAAGGATATGGTCGAAGCGATGAAGCCGGGCTCGGTCATCGTCGATTTGGCAGCGGAAAAGGGCGGCAACTGTAAGCTGACCGTTGCGGATGAGAAGATCGTGACCGACAATGGCGTGACCATCATCGGTTACACCGACTTCCCCAGTCGGATGGCGGCGCAGGCGTCATCTCTGTACGCGACCAACATCCGTCACATGATGGCAGACCTGACGCCCGAGAAGGACGGTCAGATCAATCACGATATGGAAGATGACGTGATCCGCGGTGCAACCGTGACCCATGAGGGGGAGATAACCTTCCCGCCGCCACCGCCCAAGGTGCAGGCGATTGCGGCGCAAAAGAAACCCGAGGTCAAGGAACTGACCCCGGAAGAGAAAAAGGCGCAGGAAATCGCAGCCTTCAAGGCACAGACTAAGCAGCAGTTCACCCTGCTGGGTGTTGGTGGCGCGCTGATGTTGCTGGTGGGGCTGATCGCTCCGGCAAGCTTCATGCAGCACTTCATCGTCTTTGTCTTGGCGATTTTTGTGGGCTTCCAGGTGATCTGGGGCGTTGCGCACAGCTTACACACACCGCTTATGGCGATCACCAACGCGATCTCGTCGATCATTATCGTTGGGGCGTTGATGCAGATTGGGTCCGGGTCGTTCCTGGTTATTCTGCTGGCTGCATTGTCCGTGTTCATGGCCGGGATCAATATCTTCGGCGGCTTCCTCGTAACCCGGCGCATGCTCGCCATGTTCCAGAAATCCTAAGGAGGTCGGGCATATGATTGGCTTCACTTCTGCCGCTTACGTTGTTGCGGCTGTCCTTTTCATCCTGTCGCTCGGCGGCCTTTCGAACCAGGAAAGCGCCAAGCGCGCGGTCTGGTATGGTATCGTTGGTATGGCGCTGGCGGTCTTCGCCACGCTTGTCGGTCCGGGTTCGGGCCTCTGGCTGCTGTCCATTCTGTTGATCATCGGCGGTGGTCTGATCGGTCAATACGTGGCGCAGCGCGTCCAAATGACCGAGATGCCGCAGCTGGTCGCCGCGATGCACTCGCTGGTCGGTCTGGCGGCTGTGTTCGTCGGCTTCAACGCACATTTCGAGATCGGAAACGTGGCTCAGGTCATGGCGATCAAGGATAGCGCGGGTCAAGCGGACCTGTCTGACCTTGGTGCATTCGCCAAGCTGATCGCCAAGAAGACCCCGGCGGAACTGGCGATCCTGCATGTGGAACTGTTTCTGGGCATCTTCATCGGTGCGATCACCTTTACCGGCTCGGTTGTGGCCTATGGCAAGCTGGCGGGCAAAGTGACCTCGGCGGCGACCAAACTGCCCGGTGGTCATATGCTGAACGCGGCGGCTGCGGGTCTCTCGCTGATCTGTCTGATCTGGTACACCAGCTCGGGCGGTCTGTTCCCGCTGTTCCTGATGACACTGGCGGCGTTGTTCATCGGCTATCACCTGATCATGGGTATCGGTGGTGCTGACATGCCGGTGGTTGTGTCGATGCTGAACTCGTATTCGGGTTGGGCGGCTGCGGCGATTGGCTTTAGCCTTGGCAACGACCTGCTGATTGTCGTCGGCGCTCTGGTCGGCTCGTCGGGTGCGATTCTGTCCTACATCATGTGCAAGGCGATGAACCGTCACTTTGTCAGCGTGATCCTGGGCGGCTTCGGTGGCCCGCAGGGTGAGCAGATGGCTGTCGAAGGCGAACAGATCGCGATTGAGGCGGACGGCGTGGCCGCCGCGCTGAACGATGCGGACAGCATTGTCATCATCCCAGGTTACGGCATGGCTGTTGCTCAGGCACAGCAGTCGGTGTCCGAGCTGGTACGCAAGCTGCGCGCCAAGGGCAAAGAGGTGCGCTTTGCGATCCACCCCGTTGCCGGACGTCTGCCGGGCCACATGAACGTTCTGCTGGCCGAGGCGAAAGTGCCGTATGACATCGTGCTTGAGATGGATGAGATCAATGACGATTTCCCAGATACGGATGTGGCCATCGTCATCGGCTCGAACGACATCGTGAACCCTGCGGCGCAGGAGGATCCCAACAGCCCCATCGCCGGTATGCCGGTTCTGGAGTGCTGGAAGGCCAAGCAGGTCTTTGTGTCGAAGCGCGGTCAGGGCACTGGCTATTCAGGCATCGAGAACCCGCTGTTCTTCAAAGAGAACACGCGCATGTTCTATGGCGACGCCAAGCAGTCGCTAGACAAGCTGCTGCCGATGATCGAGTGATCAAAACGCACAATTCAATTGCAAAGGGCGCCTGCGGGCGCCCTTTTCTTTTCTACGTTGAAGAGGGCTTGGCCTTCTCGCCTCCAGAGTATTGCAGCCAGATGAAGCAAGCTTGATATGCTATTTTACGTCTGAAGGGTACTTTGTGGGAGCAAGGTCATGGAGAAAGTAAACGGAATCGGCGGGATCTTTTTTCGTGCGAAGAACCCCAAGGCCCTGAGCGAATGGTATGAAAAGCACCTGGGGGTAAACCACTACGATCCGGTCCCTTGGAAGCAGGCCGAAGGCTATACGGTCTTTGCACCCTTCGCCCAGGATACCGCGTATTTTGGCCGAAGCGAGCAGCAGTGGATGATCAATTTCAGGGTTGATGATTTGGCCGCTTTGACACGCCAGCTACAGGACGCAGGGATCACCGTCGAAACCAATCCGGATTGGGATAGCGAGGTAGGTAAATTCGCCCGTATTCATGATCCCGAAGGCAATCCCATCGAGCTATGGCAGCCAAATCAATGAATTGGCTGGAATGTATACTGTCGCATTCTTGTAAGTATCTGAAATAAAATGGGAATTGATGTATTTTGGGTGTGCCGTATAGTGTGTCGGATGAATCGGAGCCCCGCATGACGCCAATCGATGACCACCCTTTACGCTATCGGCTTGCCAATGAACTGCACGCCCGACCTTTTCCAGTGGCGCAGGTTCCATGCACGGTTGCCTTTCTGGCGATCAAGAAGCCCGGCCCGTCGCAAGGAGGGGACCGGCAGGACGACATTGCGCATTTGATCAATCTGCTGGATCGCCACGGCGCGCCGCACCCTCAGCCCGACGCGACCCACTATGCGGGGCAGATCGGACGCCATTGGCTCAAGTGGGAGCAACACACTGAGTTCGTAACCTTTACTGCGATCTCTCAGAACGTGAGTGAGCGGGCGTTCAACCCCGCCGATTTCGAAGTCTTCCCCCCAGATTGGATGATGGCCAGTCCCGGTCAGAGGATCACGTCGGCTTTGCTACGAGTTGTTCCGCGCCCAGAGGATGACGTCGTCCGGAACTTGCTACCGGATTGGTTCGAACCCGAAAGCCTTGCCGTGTCCCGCGTTTTGGACGATGCCGCGATCTGCGCCAGCGATTTTCGCATCGACCCCGCAGGGCACATGCGGTTTGCGCTGTTCGTGTCGGATGGAACTGGAGAGCGCCGGGTTGGACGGATCATCCAGCGCCTGTGCGAAATCGAGACCTACAAGGCCATGTCCATGCTGGGGTTTGCGCGGGTCAAATCTCTGACAACGCGCATTGGCGAGTTGGATCAGAAGCTGACCGCGCTGATGGGCGAGATGACCGATGGCGGCAAACATCCCGATGACATGCTGCCGCAGCTGCTGAAAACCTCAACCGAGTTGGAGACGATCTCGGCACGCTGTACCTTTCGGTTTGGGGCCACGGGCGCCTACGAGGCCATCGTTAACCAGCGCGTCAAGGTTTTGCGGGAAGAGCGGTTCATGGGGGGGCAGAGCTTTGCCGATTTCATGATGCGCCGCTATGACCCTGCGATGCGGACTGTTAAGTCGACTGAATTGCGCCTACAGGCCCTGTCAGACCGGGCCATCCGCGCCGGAGATCTACTGCGAACACGTGTGGACGTGGAACGCAGCGCGCAGAACCAGGCCTTGCTGGAAAGCATGGACCGCCGCGCTGATCAGGCCCTGCGGCTGCAGCGCACGGTCGAGGGGCTGTCGGTGGTTGCCATCAGCTACTACGCCGTCTCGCTGGTCAGCTATCTGCTGTATCCTCTGACGTCGGCGGGGATCAGCAAGGGAATGTTGACGGCTTTGGTCACTGTTCCGGTCATTCTGGCCGTTTGGGTGGGCGTCCGCAGAATTCGGCGGCGGCTAGAGTGAGCGGCGCTTGCCTCTGTTTGGTAGCGTTGTACTAGTAGCCGGCGAAGCGCATCAAACAAGCGGAGCTTTAATATGATCAGTGTCGTTGCTGCGTGGCGCGCCGTCACCGCGATGTTCGCGCTGAATGGTGCCCTGTTCGGTATCTGGGCCTCTCGCATCCCGGCAGTGCGCGATCATCTGAACCTCAGCCACGAAGAGCTTGGGTTTGGCCTTCTATTCATGGCTGCGGGCGCTGTCTGTTCCTTTCCAGTGACCGGACGATTGACCGACCGGTTTGGGGCCGTATCGATCACGCGGATCATCGCGGTGCTGTACACCTTTTCGCTGGTTTTGCTGGCGCTGGCCGACAGCTTCACCATGCTTGCGGCGTTCCTGTTTCTGTTCGGTGCCTTTCATGGCTCTATGGACGTGGCGATGAACGCTTGGGCAGCCGAGGTAGAGCAGGCCTTCGACAAACCGCTCATGTCCTCGTTTCATGCGATGTGGAGCCTTGGTGCCGGCCTTGGGGCGGTCAGTGGATTTATAGCTGTTCAGTGGGATGCGACTGTTCTGCAGCATTTTCTGGTTGCGGGAGGCGTTGTGGTGGCACTGGCTTTGGCGATGTCCTGGGTACAATGGACGTCGCGCCGTGCGGAGCAGTCTCAAGGTGCCGTGTTTGCATTCCCGTCCGGGGTGTTGATCCTCGTTGGCTTCACGGCGCTATGCGGTGCGCTGGGGGAAGGTGCCGTCGCAGATTGGAGCGCCCTATTCCTGCGCGACGTCACCGGAGCCGCTGAGAGTGTCGCAACCTTGGGTTATGCGGTTTTTTCGGTCGCGATGGTGGTGTGTCGTTTGGCTGGCGGCTTCCTCATCGCGCGCGTCGGCCCGGTCGCAGCAGCGAGGGGCGGCGGTGTCTTTGCTGCGATAGGGGTGTTCTGCGTGGTGTCCGCCGGTGCTGCGCCATTGGCGTTGGTCGGGTTCACGCTGATGGGGGTCGGTTATGCGGTGATCATGCCCTTGGCGTTCAGCCGCGCAGCCAACGACCCAAACACCCCACCGGGACAGGCCATCGCCAGTGTCGCAACGCTCGGATATGGGGGACTGTTGATCGGACCGCCGCTGATCGGGTTTCTGGCCGAATTGCTGTCTCTGCGGATGGCGTTTGGTGTCTTGCTGCCGCTTGCGGTGCTTATCGTGGTCTGTGCCGGCGCGTTAAAGCGCGCCGACTGAGTTTTGTCACCGGCCGCGAATGCGCGGATCCAGCGCATCACGCAAGCCATCGCCCAGATAGTTCACGCTGAGAACAGTCAGCGAGATCGCAAGGCCGGGCCAGAACACGCGCTCGGGGTATTGCTGCAGATAGTCGACGCCATCAAACAACAAGCGGCCCCAGGTCGGGAAATCCGGCGGGAAGCCGAGCCCGAGGAAGGACAGCGCGCTTTCGGTGATGATCGCCGTCGCAATCCCCAGCGTCGCCGACACCATGATCGGAGACAGCACGTTCGGCAGGATGTGCCGCGTGATGATCTGCCGGTTGCTGGTGCCGATGGAGCGTGCCGCGAGAACGAACTCACGCTCTTTGATGGCCAGCACGTCGCCCCGCACGATCCGCGCCGTGGGCATCCACGATGTGATGCCGATGGCGCAGACGATCAGGATAAAGATCCCACGCTCCAGCCCGAAAGCTGCGGACAGAGGCTCGCGGAACAGCAGCATCATGACCAGCAATAGCGGCAGAAGGGGCAGAGCTAGAAACAGATCGGTCAGTCGCATCAACGGCCCGTCGAGGCGTTTGAAGAAGCCCGCGATCACACCGATGAAGGACCCCAGAAACAGCGCCAGCAACATAGCGGTGATGCCAACCGAGACCGAGGTCTGCCCGCCCGACATCATCCGCGCCAGAATATCCCGGCCCAGCTGATCGGTGCCGAAAGGATGTGCCCAACTTGGGCCCTGATTGCGTGACCGGATGTCGATCTGGGTTGGATCTATGCTCCAGAGGTACGGCCCCAGATACACACCGGCGACGATGAAGATGAATAGGATCGCCCCGATCATCGCGCCTTTGTGCGTTTTGAACTGATCCCACACATCGCGCCACTGACTGCGGGGTGGTGTGGCCAGGTCATCCATCACGCCTGCGGTTGGCAGCGCGGTTGAGGCAGGGGCTAGTCCTTCGTCGGGGACCAGCGTGTCTGATTTGTCAGTATCAGTCATAGCGAATCCTCGGGTCCAGAATGCCGTAGAGCACGTCAGCAATCAGGTTGAACAGAACGATCAACACGGCAAAGATGAAGGTCAGCGTCTGCACCATCGGCAGGTCATTGGCTTGGATCGCGCCGATCAGCAACTGGCCGATTCCGTTCACCTTGAAAACCTGCTCGGTGATGATTGCGCCGCCGAAGATGGCCGGAATACCCAGCGCAATAACGGTAACCACGGGGATCATTGAGTTGCGCAGGACGTGGACCATCACAACTGTATATTCGCTCAGCCCTTTGGCTCGGGCGGTACGAACGTAGTCTTGGTTGAGGTTGTCCAGCATCGAGGCGCGCATGAAGCGGCTCAGCTGTGCCGTAATCTGAAGCGCCAGAACCATGACCGGCATGATCATCTGCTTGAGCTGCACGACGAAGCTATCCCAGCTATTCACCACGTGAGTCGTGTCATAGATCGATGGGAACCAGCCCAGCTGGACCGAGAAGATCACGATCACCAGCACGCCCGAGAAGAAGGGCGGGACCGAGAAGCCGACCATCGACACGAAGGTCCCCATCTGGTCGAACCAGGAATACTGGCGGTATGCGGAATAGATGCCGATGGGCAGGGCGATCAGGATGGCGACCACGTAGGCGGTGCCAACCACCCACAGGGTCTGCGGGATACGCTGAACGACGATGTCCATAACGGGCGAGCGAGTCTGCCACGAAATCACACGCAGGTCACCTTCAGAGAAAGTGGTGCCAAACATATGGTCGATCAGAACCTGCGGCTCGATCCAGAAAAACTGCACGATCCATTTCCAGAACCGGATATGCATCGGCTGGCCAAGGCCAAGCGCCTCGCGCATCTTCTCTTTGACTTCGGGGGGGACGGTGAGGGGAACCTGTGCCATCGGGTCGCCTGGGGCAAGCTCGAGCAGCAGGAAGATGACGAGGCTGATGAACAGCAGCGTGGGTACGGCCAGCACCAGTCGTCTGATGGTAAAGTTGAGCATTCAAAGGCGCCTTTGTTGATGCGTCTTTTTGTTGGAGTGGTCTGCAAATGACCGCGCCCCGATAAAGATCGGGGCGCGATATTGCAAGATTAACGCTTAGGAACCGGTCTTGCGGTACCAGTCCGCAATGTTCCACAGTTCGCTGTCCCAAACGTTCAGGACAACACCACCCAGGGTGTTTGCATGCGCCGACAGACGGCCACGGTGCACCAGCGGGATCATGCCGCCGTTTTGAACCATTATGTCGTTCAGCTGCTTGGCGATTTCCGCACGGGCTTCCAGACCCGCGGTTTCAGCCAGTTTGGCGTGCAAGGCGTCAAACTCTTCGTTGCAGAAGCGGCTGATGTTCTCACCCTGCCACTGCGATTCTGGCTTTGGTGCCTTGTCGCACAGACCGTTGCCCAGATAGGACTGCGGGTCGGTGCCGTTGAAGGTGTTGGCGTACATCTCAACGTCGGCATAGAACTTCTGGAAGGTGTCAGGCGAACCCGGGTCACCACCGAAGAAGACCGATGCGTTGATGTTGCGTAGCTCGGATTCGATGCCGATCTGGCTCCACCATTCCTTGATCAGCGCCTGGAAGTCCTGACGCACAGCGTTGGTCGAGGTCTGGTAGACGATTTTCAGCGGCACACCGTCTTTTTCACGAATGCCGTCGCCATCGGTATCAACGATGCCTGCGTCATCCAGCAGCTTCTTGGCGCCTTCGATATCCTGCGTGTCACAGCTCATCGAGGTCGAGCTAAACGCAGCCGGGGCCGGAACCCAGTTACAGGTCACCTTGCCAGCTTGGCCATAGCCGATTTCCACCAGTAGCGGGCGGTCGATGGCCATCGACATGGCTTTGTAAACGGCCGGATCCTGGAGGAATGGGTGCGGATGCGCGGCTGTCGAGCGCTCACCTTCCGGCAGGTCGGGCGACGGGTTGGTCTGGTTCAGCATGATACGCTCGACCAGCGGGCCGAAGCCTGCGACCGGAGTACCTTTGCCACCTTCCTGCATCTGCGCGATGACCTCAGGGGCCAGCTGCAGGTTCCAGGCATAGTCAAACTCGCCGGTTTCCATAACCGCACGACCTGCCGCTGTTGCGTCGCCGCCACCTTTGAAGGTCACGCTGGCAAACGCCGGCTTGGCCGGGTCACGGTAGTTGTCGTTGGCGGCAAATGTGATCACGTCGTTCGGTTTGAACTCGGTGACGACAAACGGGCCAGTGCCGATCGGGTTGAAGTTCTGATCTGTACATTCAGGGGCTTTTGCGCCCATGCAGTCAGCGAACTGAGCGGCCTGAATGATCGGGCTTTCACCACCCACAAACGGTCCGTAGGGGAAGGGGGTCGGTGCGTCGAATGTTACCTTAACGGTTAGGTCATCGACAGCTTCGACGTCGGTGACGCCTTCAAACTTGGTCACCTGTGCACAACCGCCTTCGGGGTCCATGCAGTAGTTTGCGGTAAATACCACGTCGGCCGAGGTGAACGGAGTACCGTCCGACCATGTGAGGCCAGGCGCAATCTTCCAAGTAATGGTGGTCAGGTCTTCGCTGACGCCGCCATTTTCAACGGTCGGGATTTCAGCGGCCAGATACGGCACCATGTTCCCGTCTTGGTCGTAGCGTGCAAGTGGTTCGATCACCAGCGAGGCCGCCTCAACATCTTTTGTGCCACCCGACAGAAACGGGTTCATAATTGACGGAGCCTGCCAATAAATGATGCTGACATTGCCGTCCGATCCGCGCTCGGCAAAGGCCGCTGGGGCCATCGCCGTGCTTGCAATCGCACCAAGCAAAAGGGTTTTGATCTTCATAAGTCACTCCCGAATTGGACACTTGCGTGTCTCGATTATCTCCGCAATGCCTGCGGATTTGGCGTTGCCGACTTGCGGCTAAGGCATTGTTAGAAATAGCAATTGCATTTCGCGCAACGCGATTTCTGCCTTCGCTGGTTGTCGGTTACGCGGGTATCGAAGCAGAACTTAGGAAAATTGCAAGCCTTGCCGTCACGAAATCGTGCATTGCGTTTGACTTTTCCTGGCTCGCCGCCTTAGCGTTCGGCATCCATAAAAACAAAACGACCCAAAAGGGAGCGCGCGCGTGCTGGATCAACCAATTGCCCAGATCAAAAAACTGAGGGTGGAGTTTCAGACGAAAGACGGCCCGGTCGTGGGCGTTGAGGACGTCTCGTTCGAGGTAAATCCGGGCGAAACGGTTTGTATTGTTGGCGAATCGGGCTCGGGCAAGTCGGTTTCATCGCTGTCTCTGATGCGCCTTGTCGAGTTCGGCGGAGGCGAAATCGCCGGTGGCGAGCTGCTGTTTGACCGCCGCGACGGAGCCGAGATGGACCTGGCTGATGCCGATCAGGATCTGATGAAACAGATTCGCGGCAATGAGATCGGAATGATCTTTCAGGAGCCGATGACCGCCCTGAACCCAGTTTTCACCGTTGGTCGGCAACTGACCGAAGGGCTGCGAATTCACAAGGACATGTCCAAAACGCAAGCCGAAGAACGCGCTTTGGAGCTGCTGCGGCAGGTGCGAATCCCCGAACCCGAGCGCCGGTTGAAGCAGTACCCGCACGAGCTTTCAGGGGGCATGCGCCAGCGCGTGGTGATCGCAATGGCGATGGCGTGCGAGCCACGTCTGCTGATCGCGGACGAACCGACAACTGCATTGGACGTGACCATTCAGGCTGAGATTCTGGCCCTCATGGACCGTTTGAAACGCGAAACTGGCACTGCGGTAATGTTCATCACCCATGACATGGCCGTTGTGGCACAGATGGCCGACCGCGTTGTTGTCATGTTCCGCGGCAACAAGGTCGAAGAGGGCCCGGTCACCGAAATTTTCGAGAACCCGCGGCACGACTACACCAAGGCGCTGCTGGCCGCGGTGCCGAAACTGGGTGAGATGCAGGGGAAAGCCGCGCCGGAACCGATGAAACTGTTGGGTGTCGAAGGGCAGAACATCGCTCCGATTCCCGGCACAGAAGAAACACTGCTGACGGTCAAGAACCTGACCACGCGTTTCCCAGTCAAAGGCGGCTTGCTGCGCCGGACGATATCGAACGTTCATGCGGTCGAGGATGTCTCGTTCACGCTGAACAAAGGCCAGACACTTAGCCTTGTGGGCGAATCGGGTTGCGGCAAGTCTTCGGCCGGGCGCTCGATCCTGCGATTGGTCGAGCCGATGGCGGGTGAGGTCAATCTGGACGGCGTCGATATCATGAAGCTGGACCAATCCGGTCTGCGCAAGGCGCGGCTGGATATGCAGATGATCTTTCAAGACCCCTTCGCTTCGCTCAATCCGCAGATGCAGTTGATCGACCAAGTGGCGGAACCGATGCGCAACTACGGTGTGGCCTCGGGGTCTGAATTGCAGGATCGCGTGGCGCAGCTGTTCGACAAGGTGCAACTGCCGCGCAGCTTCATGCGCCGTTTCCCGCATGAGATGTCTGGCGGTCAGCGTCAGCGTATCGCCATCGCCCGCGCGTTGGCCCTAAACCCCAAGCTGATCATCGCGGATGAGGCCGTATCGGCGCTGGACGTGTCGGTGCAGGCGCAGGTGCTGAACCTGATGATGGAGCTGCAATCCGAGCTGAGCCTGTCTTACCTGTTCATCAGTCACGATATGGCCGTTGTCGAGCGGGTCAGCCACCATGTGGGCGTGATGTATCTGGGCCGGATTGTCGAGCTTGGGCCGCGTGCGCGGGTGTTCGAGAATCCACAGCATCCGTATACACAGGCGCTGATGAAGGCGGTTCCAATCGCGGACCCAAACAAACGGAAATCGGAAAAAGACTTGAATTTCAAGCCGATCCCGTCGCCCATTCATCCGATTGGATACGCGCCAGAACCGTCGAAGTACAACGAGGTTGAGCCGGGCCATTTCATCCTGACCACGGATAGCGGGTACTGACACATATGCCACAGCGTCTGACGCCGCTTGAGATCATGACCAAGCTGATCTCATTCCCGACTGTAAGCCGTGACACAAACTTGCCGCTGGTGGACTGGGTCGAAGGTTACCTGAACGAACACGGTATCGAATCCCATCGCTGGCCGGACCCGGATCAGCCGCACAAGGCGGCGATTTTTGCGCATGTCGGCCCGTGGGAAGAGGGCGGCGTTGTCCTCTCGGGTCACACCGATGTCGTTCCGGTGGACGGGCAGCCCTGGGATACGGATCCGTTCACTGTCACCGAGAAGGACGGCAAGTACTACGGACGCGGCACCTGCGACATGAAGGGTTTTGACGCGCTCGCGATCTGGGCACTGGTCGAGGCGCGCGAAGCAGGGCTCAAACGTCCCTTGCAACTGGCGCTGAGCTTCGATGAAGAGGTCGGATGCACTGGCGCTCCGCCAATGATCGAGGCATTGAACAAAGTGCTGCCCAAAGGCTCGGCCGTGATCGTGGGCGAGCCTTCGACAATGCAGGCTGTCACCGGCCACAAGGGTGGTTTTGGCTATGACACGCATATGGTCGGGTTCGAGGTACACAGCTCGATCATGCATACAGGCGTGAATGCCATCATGGAAGCCGCGCCGCTGATCAATTGGGCGAACGAACAGAACGCCCGCAATCAGGCGGCCACGCCCAGCGAAACCGCTGCGGTGTTCGATCCGCCCTGGACCACTGTCCATGTGGGCATGATCGAAGGCGGCACCGCGCATAATATCACCGCCAAGGATTGCCACTTCATGCTGGATTTCCGCACGGTGCCGGATGAAAGCAAAGCCGCGTGGCGCGATGACTATTTAGAACAGGTGCGCGCGGTTGAAGCGCGGATGCAGGCGGTTCACCCCGAAGCG
Organism: Ruegeria sp. BG11; assembly: GCF_056538565.1. Taxonomy (NCBI): domain Bacteria; kingdom Pseudomonadati; phylum Pseudomonadota; class Alphaproteobacteria; order Rhodobacterales; family Roseobacteraceae; genus Ruegeria; species Ruegeria sp. BG11. Next base: position 84,039 of record NZ_JBQFTH010000009.1, read on the forward strand.
CGGATCGAAATCTCTGAAAATTTCTCGATCCCCGGTCTGGTCCCCGAAAAGGATGGTGAGGCCGAAGCTTTGGTACGCGCCCTGACCGGTGACAACGCAAGCCATGTGGTCAGCTATGGCACCGAGGCCGGGCAGTTTCAGGAAGCAGGTTACTCAGCGGTCATCTGCGGCCCGGGCGACATCGCGCAGGCCCATCAACCGAACGAGTTCATCTCTGTCGCGCAGTTCGAAGCGGGCCATGCGTTCATGCAACGATTGGTCGAGAAACTGTCCAGCTGATCCCAAGGAGGTCCAAAATGCCGGTGAAAAACAGACTTGCTGAAATGCAGGCAGAGATCACCAAGTGGCGCCGACATCTGCATGCTCATCCCGAACTGATGTATGACGTTCACGAGACCGCCGCCTTTGTTGTTGAGCGGCTGAAGGCCTTCGGTGTCGATGAGATTACCGAAGGCGTCGGCAAGACAGGTGTTGTGGCCGTGATCAAGGGCCGCTCGGACACTAAGGGTCGGGTGATCGGATTGCGCGCAGATATGGACGCCCTGCCGATCGAAGAGGCAACGGGTTTGGACTATGCCTCGACCGTTTCGGGCAAGATGCATGCCTGTGGGCATGACGGGCATACCTCGATGCTGCTTGGGGCTGCGCAGTACCTGGCCGAGACGCGGAATTTCGATGGCACCGCCGTGCTGATCTTTCAACCGGCCGAGGAGGGTGGCGCCGGAGGTCTCGCTATGTGTCAGGACGGGTTGATGGAGCGCTGGGGCATTCAGGAAGTCTACGGCATGCACAACATGCCTGGCCTGCCGGTTGGTGAATTTGCGATCCGGCCCGGAGCCCTTCTGGCCTCGTCGGACGAGTTCGAAATTACCGTCACCGGCAAGGGTGGCCACGCGGCAGCCCCGCATGAGGCGGTGGATACAACGCTTGTCGCATCGCATATTGTTGTGTCTTTGCAATCCGTTGTGGCCCGCACTGTCGATCCGATCAAACGAGTTGTTCTGACGGTGGGTACGTTCGAGACGGACAGCGTGGCCTCAAACGTGATTGCGCATACGGTCCGTCTGAAAGGCACGGTACGAACGCTTGACCCCGAGTACCGCGCGATCGCGGAACAGCGTGTTCGCCGAATTGCAGAAGATACGGCCTCGGCCTTTGACGCGTCCGCCAAGGTAGAATGGACGCCGGGCTATCCGGTGACGGTAAACTCCGAGGCCGAGACCAGCTATGCCTCTGAGGCCGCCGCAGCTGTGGCTGGAAAAGTAAACGATGGCACCGATCCGATCATGCCGTCGGAAGATTTCGCTTACATGCTTGAAGAACGGCCCGGAGCCTACATCTTTCTAGGGAACGGAGACACTGCGATGTGTCACCACCCAGAATACAATTTCGATGATGACGCCATACCCGCTGGTTGTAGCTGGTTCGCTGAGATGGTCGAACGCCGGATGCCGGCCGGATGATTTAGGAGAGACAAGATATGCCAGTCAAAAACCGCTTTGCGGAACTGCAGGACGAGATCACAACGTGGCGACGTGACCTGCACGAAAACCCTGAAATCCTGTTTGAAACCCACCGCACTAGCGCTCTGGTCGCCGAAAAGCTGACGGAGTTCGGCTGCGATGAGGTTGTCACCGGCATTGGCCGCACCGGCGTTGTCGGTGTGATCAAGGGCAAGTCGGACAGCAATGGCAAGGTGATCGGTCTGCGCGCGGATATGGACGCTCTGCCGATCCTCGAGGCGACGGGGCTTGACTATGCTTCGAAAACGCCGGGGGCAATGCACGCCTGCGGCCATGATGGTCATACCGCGATGCTTCTTGGTGCAGCGAAGTACCTGTCGGAAACCCGCAATTTCGATGGCACCGTTGTCGTGATCTTCCAGCCCGCCGAAGAAGGCGGCGGCGGAGGTCGCGAGATGTGTGAAGACGGCATGATGGACCGCTGGAACATTCAGGAGGTCTACGGGATGCACAACTGGCCGGGCAAACCGGTTGGCAGCTTCTCGATCCGTCCGGGGTCGTTCTTCGCTGCCACGGACCAGTTCGACATCACGTTTGAAGGGCGCGGCGGTCATGCGGCGAAACCGCAGGAGACGGTCGATACCACCGTGATGACGGCGCAGGCGGTGCTGGCGCTGCAGACGATCGCCTCGCGCAATGCAGATCCGGTTGATCAAGTGGTTGTGTCGGTGACCTCGTTCGAGACCTCGTCGAAGGCCTTCAACGTGATCCCGCAATCAGTTCAGATCAAAGGCACGGTGCGCACCATGAGCAAGGAGATGCGTGATCTGGCCGAGAAGCGGATCAACGAGATCTGCAACGGCGTAGCGGCGACCTTTGGTGGCACAGCGGACGTCACCTATATTCGAGGCTATCCGGTCATGGTGAACAGCGACGAGCAGACCGAGTTTGCGGCTGACGTCGCACGATCGGTGTCTGGTGCTTGCGAAGAGGCCCCTCTGGTCATGGGCGGCGAGGATTTTGCTTTTATGCTGGAAGAGCGTCCTGGAGCTTATATTCTGGTGGGCAACGGCGATACGGCCATGGTTCATCACCCTGAGTACAATTTCAATGATGAGGCCATCCCTGCCGGGTGCAGCTGGTGGGCCGAGATTGTAGAACAGCGGATGCCTGCGGCCTGAATGACAGGGTGGGGGCTCTGCCCCCCACACCCCCGGGATATTTTCAGCCAGATGAAGAAGGATCCTTCGGCTCTAGGCCGAGTGTGGAGCAGAGCGTTTCGATCACGTTTTGCAGCGCGTCTTTTTGGGTTGCGACGCAGGTGCGGGCGGCGGAGCGGGCTTGGGTCAGGGCTGCGTCGTTGGACAGCCAGTTGTCGACGGCTTTCTCAAGATTTTTGGCGGTTTCAACCTGAACGGCCCCGCCGGTGTCGATAAGGGGTGCGAAGGTTTCAGCGAAGTTGAAGTAGCCCGGACCGGTCATGACGGCAGCCCCGGCTTGAGCTGGCTCGAACGGGTTGTGACCGCCGATCTCTCTCAAAGACCCGCCGAGAAAGACAATCGGGCAAAGCGCGTACCATGTGCCGGTTTCGCCAAGGGTATCGGCCACGTAGACCTGAGTCTCATTTGTAATAGGGTCGGTCTTGGTTCGGAAGGCCGATGTGAGTTTGGCTTTGGTCAGGAGGGTCGCGACCTCCTCGCGCCGTTCCGGGTGTCGCGGTATCAGCAGCAACAGCAAGTCTGGGTACTGCTTAAGCAAAGCTTTGTGGGCGGCCAGAACCGTTTCCTCTTCGCCTGCATGGGTAGAGCTGGCGATCCAGACGGGTCGATGGCCAATCTGGTTTTGGATATCCGTCAGCGTGGTTTGATCCACCGGCAATGGGTCGGACATCGCCTTGAGGTTGGTGCCGGGCTGAACGCGATCAGGGTCCGCCCCAATTGCGATCAGATTCGTGGCCGTTTTGTCATTCTGCGTGAGAAACAGCGCGAAATGGTCCAGGATGAAGCGCGCAGTTTCTGGGCGTTTTTGCCACCCCGCCACGGACTTGTCGGATAAACGTGCGTTCAGGAGACACAAAGGCGTGCCGCGTCCAGCCGTCTCGACGATCAGGCGGGGCCAGACTTCACTTTCTACGAAAATCGCAGCATCGGGTTCCCAGTGGTCCAGAAACCGCTGCACAGGTCCGGCGCTGTCCAAGGGTGGATACTGATGTCGGGTGCGAGGGGGTAGTCGCTTGGCAATCAGCGCGGCTGAGGTGGGCGTGCCGGAGGTGATTAGGAACTCGGCTTGAGGCAGGCGCTCGCCAAGCCGGTGGATCAGGCTGAGCACCGAGAGGCTTTCGCCGACGCTGGCTGCGTGAAACCAGATCAATTGTCCAGCAGGGCGGTCGAGGCTGGCATAGCCCAGTCGCTCCTGCTGGCGCTGGTTCGAGACTTCGGCCGCCTGCAGCTTTTTGCGCACGGTCCGCCAGGCCAAAGGCTGCACGAGAGAGGTGACGCCGCAGTACAGCTTGTACAGCAGCGTCGGACGAACGTCAGAGCCGGGCATGTCAGCCGCCTGTGTGGCTCATGTGGCGGCTCATCTGGCCATCGACGGCCTGACGGGAATAGTCGAAGTCATGGCCTTTGGGCTTGAGGTTGATCGCAGCGCGGATCGCCTCTTCCAAGGGTTTTTCCGTGTCCGGATGATCGCGCAGCGGGGCGCGTAGGTCGGCCATGTCTTCTTGACCCAGGCACATGTAAAGCTCACCGGTGCAGGTCAGGCGCACGCGGTTGCAGCTTTCGCAGAAATTATGTGACAGCGGGGTGATAAAGCCGATCTTCTGGCCAGTTTCTTCAAGCCGGACATAGCGCGCTGGACCTCCGGAGCGTTCGGCCAGATCGGTCACGCTATAGTGGTTTTCGTATTCCTTTCGCACATCCTTGAGCGACCAGTATTGATCTAGCCGGTCCTCATTGCCGATATCGCCCATCGGCATGACCTCGATCCAGGTCAGGTCCATGTCGCGTTCCGCGCACCATTCGGTGATCTGGGGCAATTCGGGTTCGTTGAAGCCTTTGAGGGCCACTGCGTTGATCTTGACCCGCAGGCCCGCCTTTTGTGCTGCATCAATCCCGTTCAGAACCTGTTTCAGACGTCCCCACCGCGTAACGGCTGCGAATTTATCCTCATCCAGCGTGTCCAGCGAGATATTCACCCGCCGCACACCCGCCGCGTAGAGGTCATCGGCAAATCGCGAAAGCTGCGAGCCATTGGTTGTAAGCGTCAGTTCTTTCAGCGCGCCGCTTTCCAGATGACGGGTCATGGAGTTGAAGAACGTCATGATATTGCGACGCACGAGCGGCTCACCACCGGTGATGCGCAGTTTCTCAACGCCCATATTCACGAAGGTGGAACACATGCGGTCCAGCTCTTCCAGCGTCAGTAGCTCTTTCTTGGGCAGAAAGGTCATGTTCTCGGACATGCAATAGACACAGCGAAAGTCGCAGCGATCGGTTACCGAGACGCGCAGATACGTGATGGCACGGGCGAAAGGATCAATAAGCGGAGCAGTCATGCGGTATAGGTAAAGCTGGAATAGGCCCGCGACAAGAGTGAACTGTGCTTTGGTCTGGTACAGCTGCCTGAGCGGTAGTAGGTTCGGGGTATGAGAGAACTGCTTGTGATATCCTGCGTTTTGCTGGTCGGGTGCGATACCGTGCGTTCGACAACGGATCGTTTGTTGGGGCGCGATGAGGCTGCTGAGGTAACACCTGCTGCTGTAGAGACCGCACCTACTGAGGCGGAAAGCTCAGCCTATATCCAGCCTGCAACCGCGACAGCGAACTGGACCGGCGCCAAGACCACCATTGCCGGGTTGGGCGATCCGTCGACTCCGGGCCGCTGGATGCAGACACCCTTGGTCGATTCCGAGGTGACCGCGCGGGTTGTTGTGCCGAAAACCGGCGCGCAGGCTTATATCACTCTGGTTCCGGCCTCGGGGCCCGAGACGGGTGGCAGCCGTTTGTCACTAGATGCCATGCGGGCGTTGCTGGTGCCGTTTGATCAGTTGGTCGAGGTCGAGGTCTACGCCAACTAACCCTTCAGGTATTTTCCGGCCTCGCGCCGGGCAAAGGGTTTCATCGCGTCGCCATGCGTTTCCAGAAAAGCCACGACCCTGTCGGGATCATGTTTAGAGAGCTCCCGCAACCACCATGCGATGGATTTCTGAATGAACCAGTTTCGATCGGGCACATAACCTGCCGCCCATCCGAGGATTCGATCACGGCGCGCCAGATCTTCTGGTTTGGGGTGGTTCTGCTTGGTCCAGGGTAGGGTCGAGACCAGAGCAGCGCGGCGGGTCCACATGTGGTCTGACCCGGTCCATGTTTCGACCTGATCCAGCCGCGCGGGATCGGCGCTCAGGCGTTTCTGCATGGCGGTGCAGGCGTGGTCGGCGATGGCCCAAGCGTCGAAATCGGGCACCCAGCTTTGCAACAAGGTCCAGACATCCTTATCCGGGCGAATCCGCGCTTGTGTCAGCAATTTGGAGGCCGCGACACGCGCCTCGTGGATGTTGGTCTGCCAGAGCGCATCCGCGAGGGTGACGCGCTCAGCAACCGACAAGTCCTTGCGCCAGGCTTTGGTCAGATCGTTGAGAACGGGGACGGCGACGCCCAGATAGGGACGCTCGGCCTTGTGATAGGCTGCGACTTGTTCCGCGCGCTCGGCATCGGCATGCGCCTTGATCTGATCCAGATAGGGGGCAAGCATAGTCTAGACCGGAACCCCGGTAGGTTTGCCGTCAATCGTCTGCTGGTTCTTCTCGACCCAATAGGCGCGGATATCGTCGTCTGATTTGCCGTCGACCCATTTTTGCATCGTGTCGCGATCCGACTGGAACTCCATGAACGGGACCGCATAGCCGCATGAGGTCTGCACCAGATCAATGCTGAGGTCGTAGATCTGCCGCGCGCTGCGGTGGTTGGGGAAGTGACCTTCCAGTTCGTCCCAGCCCTCATCCCCTGCATGCAGGGTGCGTGCGGTGCCATAGGTGCGCAGGATCAGCGGGCGGGTGGTGAAGGAGCACCACATCAGGGTCATGCGGTTGACCTCAAGCAGATGCCCGGCGGTCTCATTCCCACTGCCGGTCAGGTTCATCCAAACAATCCGGCTTGGCCCCAGAATACGCAGTGAATCCATGCCCTTGGGGGAGATATTGACCCGCCCCTCAACCCCGGCGCTGCCCACGAAAAACATGTGCTGGTCGGTGATGAATTTCTGATGCGCATCGTCCAGATGGGGGAATTGCTTGGCCATGTCTTACTCCACAGTCACAGATTTCGCGAGGTTGCGCGGCTGGTCCACATCCGTGCCTTTGGCGACAGCTGTGTGATAGGCTAGCAACTGCGCCGGAACCGAGTAGAGGATCGGGGTTAGGTTCGTGTGGATATGGGGCATGCGGATTGTGCTCCAGACATCATCCCCAGCCTCGGCAATGCCATCATCGTCCGAGACGAGGATCACCTTGCCCTTGCGCGCCATCACCTCTTGCATGTTCGAGACGGTCTTGTCGAAAACGGCGTCGCGCGGGGCCATGACCACCACGGGCATATGCTTGTCGATCAGCGCGATGGGGCCGTGTTTCAATTCGCCCGACGCGTAACCTTCGGCGTGGATGTAGCTGATTTCCTTCAGTTTCAGCGCGCCTTCCATCGCAAGCGGATACATCAGGCCACGGCCCAGGAACAGCACGTCACGCGCCTCGGACAGGCGTTGGGCGGATTTGCGGATGGCGCGGTTCTGATCCAAAGCGGCGTTCAGGACCGAGGGCAAGCCGCGCAGAGCGGCGGCGTGATCGGCCAGTTCCTCATCGCTCAGGGTTCCACGATCTGCCGCAGCTTTGAGCGCCAGCATCAGCAGCACGCTCAGCTGGCAGGTGAAGGCCTTGGTCGAGGCGACGCCGATCTCAACCCCAGCATGGATGGGCAGAGAGATATCGCTTTCCCGCGCAATCGAGCTTTCGGGGACATTAACAACCGAAACGATCTTGTCGGCCTTACCCTCGCAATAGCGCAGCGCGGCCAGCGTATCGGCGGTTTCGCCCGACTGGCTAACAAACAAGGCCATCGTGCGGTCAGTGATCGGAGGTTCGCGATAGCGGAACTCGCTGGCGATATCGACCTCGACCGGCATTTTCGCCAACTGCTCGAACCAGTATTTCGCTGTCAGGCAGGCATAGAAGGCCGTGCCGCAGGCGACCATGGTCAGGCGATCCAGCTTGGTGAAATCCAGATCGGTCTCGGGTAGAACCACGCGGTCTCCGCCGGTGGGCAGGTATGAGCGGATCGCCTCGGCCACGACCACCGGTTGCTCGGCGATTTCCTTGGCCATGAAGTGCTTGTGTTCGCCCTTGTCGGCGCGGGCCGTATCCAGCTTGATCTTGCGCATCTCGCGATTGGCCAGTTCACCGGCCTCGGTGCGGATTTCCAGCGAGGTGCGGGTCAGGACAGCGCGGTCGCCTTCCTCAAGATAGGTGATCTTGTTGGTCAGCGGAGCAAGAGCAATCGCGTCCGAACCCACATACATCTCACCCACTCCGTGGCCGATCGCCAGCGGAGAACCCTTGCGTGCGGCCACGATCAGGTCGTCCTGACCGTCGAACAGGAAGGCCAGCGCAAATGCGCCTTCCAGCTGGTCGATGGTCTTGAAGGCCGCTTCGACTGGGGACAGACCGGTATTCAGGTAGTGCGCGGCCATCAGGGCCACGGTTTCAGTGTCGGTCTCAGTCACGAAATCCACGCCGTGTCCGGCCAGTTCGGCACGCAGCTCGCGGTAATTCTCGACAATCCCGTTATGTACGACTGCAACAGGCCCGGCCTTGTGCGGATGCGCGTTGGTGACCGAGGGCGCGCCGTGCGTGGCCCAGCGGGTGTGCCCGATCCCGGATTTGCCGGGCAAAGGATCGTGGACCAGAAGGTCGCTCAAGTTCACCAGCTTGCCAACGGCCCGACGGCGTCCCAAAGCGCCATCGTTGACGGTCGCAATCCCGGCGCTGTCATAGCCGCGATATTCCAGCCGTTTCAGGGCTTCGACCAAAATGGGGGCGGCTTCATGCTGTCCCAGAACACCAACAATTCCACACATAAACTCAGGCCTCTTTATCGCGGCGAGCCTTTTTCGCCTTTAACATATCAAACAATTTGCGTGCGTAGCCGGGCTTGTTTTCCTGCTTGGCGCGCGCGACGGCCAGTGCCTCGGCGTCTACATCTTTGGTCACGACCGTACCGGTTGCCGTCATCGCGCCATCGCCTACGCTAACCGGGGCTACGAGCATGGTGTTGGAGCCAATAAAGACCCCCTCTCCAATCGTAGTTTTGTGCTTCATCACGCCGTCGTAGTTGCAGGTGATCGTGCCTGCCCCGATATTCGAACCCGCCCCGACCGAGGCATCCCCGATATAGCTGAGGTGATTGACCTTTGCGCCCTCGGCGATCTCGGCATTCTTGATCTCTACGAAATTGCCGATGCGCGCGTTTTCCGCCAGTTCCGAGCCGGGGCGCAAGCGGGCATAGGGGCCAATGATGGCGCCGCGGCTGACATGGCAGCCTTCCAGATGCGAAAACGCCCGGATCGTTGCGCCGCTTTCGACGGTCACGCCGGGACCGAAGACCACATTCGGTTCGATCACCGTATCGCGCCCGATGACTGTGTCGGCGGCAAGGTAGACCGTTTCCGGGGCCACAAGTGTGACCCCCAAATCCAGCAACTCGGCCCGTGCCTGCGCCTGAAACACCGCATCCGCCGCGGCCAGATCCGCGCGAGAGTTCACGCCCAGCGTCTGCGCCTCGTAACAGGCAACCGCTGTCACACTCAGATCGCGGGAGCGGGCGATTTCGACCACATCCGTCAGGTAGTATTCGCCCGAGGCGTTGTCGTTGCCGACCGCGTCAATCAGGGACATCAGCGTTGCCGCGTCGCAGGCTATCAGGCCCGAGTTGCAGAAGGTGATCGCGCGGTCTTCATCCGTGGCATCTTTGAACTCGACGATCCGCTCCAACGTGTCGCCGTTCATCACCAGGCGGCCATAACGAGCCGGGTCGGCGGCTTCAAAGCCTAGAATCACCAGATCATTTTGCGCGCGCGCTTCGATCATCCGCTCGAGCGTGTCAGGCTGAAGGAACGGTGTGTCGCCGTAAAGGACCACGACATCGCCATCAAACCCCTCCAACGCATCGCGGGCCTGCGCGACTGCGTGGGCGGTGCCCAGTTGCTCCTCTTGCACGGCGATCTGTGCGGTCTCATCCTCGGCCTGTGCGACCTTGGCGACGGCCTCGGCCCCGTGGCCTGTGACGATCACGGTGCGCTCGGGCGACAGCACCGAACCGGCGCGCATGGCGTGAACCAGCATCGGAACCTGAGCGATCGGGTGCAGGACTTTGGGGATGTCCGAATTCATCCTGGTGCCTTTCCCGGCGGCAAGGATGACAAGGGCAGTGGTCATGAAATCGTTTTCTCTTTGTGTTTTGTTGCCGTCCGTTTTATCCGCTGAGGGCAAAGGCGCAAGCCGTTCGGCCATCAAACTAGATTGCCGATTGCAACAGGACATGGCGGAAACCTGCCGAGCAAGGAGGCGCAATGCGCACGGTCATCTTCGATCTGGACGGCACTTTGGCGGATACATCGGGCGATTTGCTGGCTGCCGCAAACCATTGTTTTCGCGAGATGGGGCATGGCGATGTTATGGTTCACGGGCAGGATGCGGGCATCGCAGTGCGTGGCGGGCGTATGATGCTGACGCACGGATTGAAGCGCGTCGGGGCCTATGATGAAGGCACGGTTGATGCGTATTATCCGGTTTTGCTTGAAGCCTATGCGCAGGACATCGACACCCACACGCAGTTCTACCCCGGTGCTTTGGAGGCGGTCGAGGCCTTGAAAACCGCAGGCTATGGCGTTGGGATCTGCACCAACAAGCCTGAACGTCTGGCGCATCAATTGCTCAGCCAGATGGGTGTGCTGGATCACTTCGCCTCCTTGGTCGGCGCGGACACTCTAGCGGTGCGCAAACCCGACCCCGAGCCGCTGCGCGAGGCCGCGCGGCGTGCAGGTGGGCATCCAGACCTATGCGTTCTGATCGGGGATTCTGATACCGACCGCAATACCGCGAAAGCGGCCGGAGTACCTTCGGTTCTGGTCACGTTCGGTCCCTCAGGCGACGATATGGCCGCTTTGGAGCCTGAAGCCTTGCTGCATCATTTCAACGATCTGCCCGATCTTGTGGCCGAGTTGATCGGTGCGGCGGCTTGATCCCTTGACCCTGACCGGATGGAGCCCCAGAACTAGCCTATGACTGAGACATTCACTGGCAGCTTCACCCAGCAAGAACCCATCCCGGACGAGGCGGTAGAGGCCGCTCTGGCCGTTCTACGGCACGGACGTTTGCATCGCTACAACGTTGTGCCTGGCGAATTGGGCGAGACCGCGCTGCTGGAGCAGGAATTCGCGGCACAGACGGGGGCAAAATATTGTCTTGCCGTGTCGTCGGGTGGCTATGCTTTGGCGACTGCCTTGCGGGCCGTGGGTGTGCAGCCCGGCGAGCCGGTTTTGACCAACGCGTTCACACTGGCCCCTGTGCCGGGGGCGATTGCTTCGGTCGGGGCCAAACCGGTTTTTGTCGGCGTGACCGAAAACCTGACCATTGACCTGGAGGATCTGGAGGCCAAGCTGGATCAGGCGCGGGTTCTGATGCTCAGTCATATGCGTGGCCATCTGTGCGACATGGATCGGTTGATGCAGCTCTGCAATGTGGCGGGCGTTGTCGTGATCGAGGATTGCGCCCACACGATGGGGGCCGCGTGGCGCGGGCAGCTCTCTGGTCGGCAAGGGGCCGTTGGGTGTTATTCGTGCCAGACCTATAAGCATGTGAACTCGGGCGAGGGTGGTCTGCTGGTTACCGATGATGAGGAACTTGCGGCTAAAGCGACCATGCTATCGGGGTCCTACATGCTCTACGAGCGGCACTTGGCGGCACCGGGGCCAGAGGTGTTCGAGCGGATCAAATTCACTACACCGAACGTTTCGGGCCGTATGGATAACTTGCGCGCTGCGATTTTACGCCCTCAGCTACGGGATCTGGATCGGCAGGTTGGCCGGTGGAACGAACGGTATCAGACCATTGAAGACGGCCTGCGGGGAACGCCTGGCCTGACGATGGTCGAGCGTCCCGAAGCAGAGACCTATGTGGGATCGTCGATCCAGTTCCTGTTGCTCGATTGGCTGCCTGAAAGGATCGCCGAGGTGATCAACCGCTGTGCCAGCCGCGGGGTGGAGTTGAAATGGTTCGGCGGTGCCGAGCCCACCGGGTTTACCTCACGCTATGACAGTTGGCGCTATGCCGAAAGTGAGCGAATGCCTGCCTCGGACCGGGTTTTGGCTGGCATTATGGATATGCGCGTGCCCCTGACCTTTTCGCTGGAAGACTGCCAACTGATCGCCCGCATCATCCGGGCCGAGGTCGGAGCTGTCTACCAATCGTGATCCAATTGAGTGCGCCTGCAGCGCACGCTTGATTTTTTGGGAAACGCCGCCCCGGTTCGGGCGGCGTTTTGAGTTTTGGAATCGGGGCGCCCGGAATGATTGACCCGCCGCAGATTCGCTGGTATCCAGTTATTGAACACTTGTTCATTAATGCTGAGAGGAGAGCGTCAATGTTCATGGCGAGTATGCAATTCGATCTGGGCGAGGACGTGAATGCGCTGCGCGAGATGGTGCATCGTTGGGCGCAGGAGCGGGTCAAGCCCATGGCGGCTGAGGTCGATGCGTCGAACGCGTTCCCAAATGAGCTGTGGACCGAGATGGGCGCGCTTGGCCTTTTGGGCGTGACCGTACCCGAAGAATACGGTGGCGCTGGCATGTCTTATCTGGCGCATACTGTTGCGATTGAAGAGATCGCGCGGGCCTCGGCCTCGGTCTCGCTGTCCTATGGCGCGCATTCGAACCTCTGCGTTAACCAGATCAAGCTGAACGGCACGGAAGAGCAAAAGCAGAAATACCTGCCGCGCCTGATCTCGGGCGAGCATGTGGGTGCGTTGGCAATGTCCGAACCCTCGGCTGGATCGGATGTGGTGTCGATGAAGCTGCGCGCCGAGAAGCGCAATGATCATTACCGCCTGAGCGGGAACAAGTATTGGATCACCAATGGGCCGGATGCGGATACTCTGGTCGTCTATGCCAAGACCGACCCGGATGCGGGATCGAAAGGGATCACCGCGTTTCTGATCGAGAAAGAGATGACGGGATTCTCGACCTCACCCCATTTCGACAAGCTTGGGATGCGTGGGTCCAACACCGCAGAACTGATCTTTGAAGACGTAGAAGTACCGTTTGAGAATGTTCTGGGCGAAGAGGGCAAGGGTGTTGCCGTTCTGATGTCCGGGCTCGACTATGAACGTGTTGTGCTGGCCGGGATCGGAACCGGCATCATGGCCGCATGTCTGGATGAAATCATGCCCTATCTGGCCGAGCGCAAGCAGTTCGGCAAACCCATCGGCATGTTCCAACTGATGCAGGGCAAGATCGCAGATATGTACACTGCGATGAACTCGGCCCGTGCTTACGTGTATGAGGTCGCCAAGGCCTGCGACAGAGGGGACGTGACCCGTCAGGACGCTGCGGCGTGCTGCCTCTATGCCTCTGAGGCGGCGATGACGCAGGCGCATCAGGCCGTACAGGCGATGGGAGGGGCGGGGTTCTTGTCAGACGCTCCGGTCAGCCGGATCTTCCGGGATGCCAAGCTGATGGAGATCGGGGCCGGGACCAGCGAAATCCGCCGCATGCTGATCGGTCGTGAATTGATGGGCGAAATGCTGGGATAAGAAATCGCCCCGCAGCCGAGGGAACTGCGGGGCGTTTCGATCAAAGGATCAGAAGCGATGGACGTAGGATACGCCGACCAGCCAAGGATCGATTTCCGCGGTGCCGATATCGGCACCGTTCAGTTTGACGTCCGAGTCGATGTCAAACCAGCGCACGTTCAAACGGACAGCGCCTTGTTCAGTGATCTGATAGTCCAAACCAGCCTGAAGCGACAGACCGAACGAGTTGTCCAGTTCCAGGTCGCCCAGCGGAGAGCTTTCTTCAAAGAAGATAGTGTAGTTGAGGCCTGCGCCGACGTAGGGCTTCCACGCGCTGTTGGTCGGGAAGTGGTAGTTCAGCGACAAGGTGGGGGGCAGGTGCTTGGTGCTGCCAGCGTCGGTGCTGCCACCCAAGGTGATATCGTGTTCGAATGGCGTGGAGGCCAGCAATTCGATACCCAGGTTGTCCCGGATGAAGTATTCGACGGTAAAGATCGGACGGGTGTCGTCGTCGACCTCGGCGTCAAAACCGGCCAGCGTTCCGTTGTCAGATTTAGGGTCCAGGTAGCCGACACCGAAACCAACGGTCCAGTCACCTTGCGATTGGGCGAGTGCGGGGCCAGCCAGCGCGACCAGCGCGGTGGAGAGGGTCAAAGCGGCGAGTTTATTAGTCATTGTTCTGCCTTTGGTTCAGTTGATGACCGCTGTTTTGCACGGGCGCTGCCTGCACTCTCTGATCTGAGTCAAATTTGCGTGAGCGCACCCGGCAGGTGTGACATAACTGCAGACCCCGAAAACAAAGGAAAATTTTGATGTCAGGCGATCTGCGCATACCGGGTTTGCGCTCGGCGGGTGGCTGGGATGTTCCCGATCGGCTGAACATGGCACGCCAGTGTCTGAACCATCTGCCCGAACAGGTCGCCTTGGTCGATCTGACCGAGAGCGAGGAGCGGCCTGTAACTTACGGTCAGTTGCACGAGATGGCCGATGGGCTTGCGCGGGCGCTCTTGCCCAAGGTTCAGACCGGTGACCGGGTTGGTGTTTTGCTCAGCCAGTCTCCGTGGTGTGCGGCGGCGCATCTGGCGATCTGGAAGATCGGCGCGATCTCGGTGCCTCTGTTCAAGCTTTTCAAACAGGACGCGCTGCGCTCTCGCGTGGCGGATGCCGGGGCAGGGATCGTTCTGACGGATGCCGAGGGCGCGGTGCTGCTGGGTGATCTGGCCGAGCCTATAATCGCCGCTGAGCTCGCCCAACCCGGCCCAGAGCTGCCCTTTGCGGATACCGGCCCCGAAGACGCCGCCGTGCTGATCTATACTTCGGGCACAACCGGCAGCCCTAAGGGTGCTCTGCACGGGCACCGCGTGCTGACCGGCCATCTGCCCGGCGTTTCGATCAGCCATAACCACTTGCGCGCGGGGGATTGCCTCTGGACCCCGGCGGATTGGGCCTGGATCGGAGGGTTGTTCGATGTCCTGATGCCGGGCCTAGCGCTGGGCCTCCCCGTGGTGGCCTCACGGCTGGACAAATTCACCCCCGAGGCCTGTACCGATGTAATCGCGCGCGGCGGCGTGCGCAATGTGTTCTTCCCTCCGACCGCGCTGCGGATGCTGAAAGCGGCGGATCAGAGCATCCCCGGCCTGCGTTCGGTCGCGTCAGGGGGTGAGCCTCTGGGCGCCGAGATGCTGGCGTGGGGTCAACAGGCATTTGGCCTGACGATCAACGAGTTTTACGGCCAGACCGAATGCAACATGGTCGTCTCGTCCTGTGCCGAGGATTTCCCGGTGCGTCCCGGCTGTATCGGCAAACCGGTTCCGGGCCACGAGGTTGCGGTGATTGATGAGGACGGCACACCCACGACGGACGAGGGCAATGTGGCCATCCGACGTGGCTCGGCCTCGATGCTGCTGGAATATTGGAACCGGCCTGAGGCCACGGCTAAGAAATTCCGGGGGGATTGGCTGATCACCGGAGACCGAGGCGTCTGGGAGGGTGACTATCTGCGCTTCGTTGGTCGCGATGATGACGTGATTACCTCAGCCGGGTATCGCATCGGTCCGGCTGAGATCGAGGATTGTCTGCTGACCCACCCGGCGGTCGCAACGGTCGGCGTGGTCGGCAAGCCCGACCCGCTGCGGACAGAGATCGTGAAGGCCTATGTGGTGTTGAAACCGGGGGTCGAGGCCTCAGGGCCGGAGCTGCAGGACTGGGTCAAGGACCGTCTGGCGCAGTACTCCTATCCGCGCGAGGTGGCGTTTTTGGAGGAATTGCCGATGACTGTGACGGGAAAGGTGATCCGGAAGGAATTAAAGGCGCGGGCGGCAGGAGAGGTTTCCAGATGACACTCCCATTTGACTTCGCGCGTGATAACTCTGTCCCTCCGCAAGCGGTCGCTATCGAGTGCCCGAATTGTCAAAAACCTGCGCGTTTCGTTCCAGCAGAGTTAGAAGTCAGCATGAAGGGCTCAGTTGGAAAAGCGCTTGGAAAAGATGTCTTGATCGTGAAGGCAGATCGACCCAAACGAAACTATGCGAATTGGCATCGCGAACATTCACTGACTTTCATCGGCCTTGGCGGTTCAGACATTCATTCGTCGAGTGCGTTGTATCCGGTGGGCATGTATCGGCACGTTCTGAATTCACTTCATGGCACTTCAATATGCGGCCACTGCCATTCGCCCAGAAAAACCAAACTCAGTTGGCCTCGGGACGCCTTTTACCAACTGAGTTACTCCGGTCGGTTGCTTTGGTTTTACGACCGACAACACGTCGTGGCGATGCTTGAACTGCTGAGTGGAAAAACATCGGTAAACCACCCTTGGCGATATTGGTTCGACAGAAAGCTGCCGACGGTTTTCAAGACCGCCCGTGCCCGCCGACAATTGCCCGAGAAACTGAAGAGGATGCTGCGCGCATGAAACTCACATCCAAAGCCATGCCCGCCTCTGAGGGCTTCAAAGCCAACCGTACGGCCCATCTCGACGCGCTGGCGCAAATTTTGACCGCCGCAGAAGCCGCTCGAATGGGCGGTGGCGAGAAATCTCGTGCGCGGCACGTCTCTCGGGGTAAGATGCTGCCTCGGCGTAGGGTGGCGAACCTGCTAGACCCGGGGTCTCCCTTTTTGGAGATCGGCGCGACGGCGGCGCATGGGATGTATGGCGACGCCGCGCCCTGCGCCGGGGTCATCGCGGGCATTGGCCGGGTACAGGGGCGCGAGGTCATGGTGGTGTGCAACGACGCCACTGTGAAAGGCGGCACATATTATCCGCTGACGGTCAAGAAACACCTCCGCGCGCAGGAGATTGCCGAGGAGAACCACCTGCCCTGTATCTATCTGGTGGATAGCGGGGGTGCGAACCTGCCCAATCAGGATGAGGTCTTCCCAGACCGCGACCACTTTGGCCGTATCTTCTATAACCAAGCGCGGATGAGCGCGAAGGGCATCGCTCAGATCGCTGTGGTGATGGGCTCTTGTACGGCGGGTGGGGCCTATGTGCCCGCAATGTCGGACGTGACCATCATTGTGAAAGAACAAGGTACGATCTTTCTGGCCGGGCCGCCTCTGGTCAAGGCCGCGACTGGCGAGGTTGTGAGTTCCGAAGATCTGGGCGGCGGCGATGTCCATACGCGCCTGTCCGGCGTGGCGGATTATCTGGCCGAGGATGACGCCCACGCGCTGGCTTTGGCGCGTCGGGCCGTCGGCTCGCTGAACTTACGCACGCTGCAGACGGTCGATTGGGCCAGCCCTGAAGACCCTGCTTATGACCCCGAGGAGATCCTCGGCGTTGTTCCTGCTGATCTGCGCACCCCCTACGACATCCGAGAGGTGATCGCGCGTCTGGTCGATGGCTCTCGGTTCGATGAGTTCAAGCCGCGCTTTGGCGAGACACTGGTAACTGGCTTTGCCCATGTCAAAGGCTGCCCTGTGGGCATCATCGCCAACAATGGCGTGCTGTTTTCCGAGGCCGCGCAGAAGGGCGCGCATTTTGTTGAGCTATGTTCTCAGCGTCGTATCCCGCTGGTGTTCCTGCAGAATATCACCGGCTTTATGGTCGGTCGCAAATACGAGAACGAAGGCATCGCGCGGCATGGGGCCAAGATGGTGACGGCGGTGGCGACAACCTCGGTGCCGAAGATCACGATGCTTGTCGGAGGGTCCTTCGGGGCCGGGAACTATGGCATGGCCGGTCGCGCCTATCAGCCTCGGTTCCTGTGGACTTGGCCGAACTCAAGGATTTCCGTGATGGGCGGAGAGCAGGCGGCGGGCGTTCTGGCCACGGTCAAACGTGACGGGATCGAGCGGCAAGGCGGGACGTGGTCGGCCGAGGAGGAGGCCGAATTCAAACGCCCGACCTTGGATATGTTCGAGGAGCAGTCCCATCCGCTCTATGCCTCGGCTCGGTTATGGGATGACGGGATCATCGACCCGCGCAAATCGCGCGATGTCCTGGCATTGTCGTTGAGCGCCGCTCTGAACGCCCCGATCGAGGAAACACGTTTCGGCGTGTTCAGGATGTGACCATGGACCTGAAGAAAAAACTTTGGGACACAATCCCGGAACTCAAAATCCCTGATTTGACCACACGGGCCGAAATCTCGGTCTATTTGGTCCACAACTCTCGGGATCCTGAGGACTATTTTTTCTTGTTTGATTTTGAGGAGTTCGTAGATCGGTCAAATGGCGGCTACTTCGTGCGCCCAGTCATTCGGATTTTAGCAGGTCGAGATGACTTTAGCCGGACACGATTTGCACGTGAGTTTCGTGTGGTATTTGCACGCGAATTCGATCGGATGCGTGCTGAACTCGCGGCAAAGAAGGGAAAACGGGGCTGGCTGAGCTGGAGCTTTGGTCTGAATTCGGCAGTCGATATTGTTGGCGGGCTGGTCGGAAACCTCGTTTTGGCGGCAGCAATGTCCGTGGGCAAAAGAGTCTTAGGTGACATATCGCTTCCGCGTATCTTGTCGGGGAAAAGCGATGAAGCAAAGTTGGCCGACGAAATTGACCGTACCAAAGTTAAAGTAGAACGGGCATTGGCCGAGATTGAAATCACAATTCATCCCGAGCTCTACTATCACGCCTATCGTGATGGTCATCTTGGTAAAATCAGCGGAATGGACCGCGATGCGTGGCCGCTGCCTGATTATGTCAGGGCGCATCTGCAAGACGAAAAAAGCGGTTCTTGGTGGTAGGGGCTCCCAGATGTTCAACAAAATCCTAATCGCAAACCGAGGCGAGATCGCCTGTCGCGTTGTCGAAACCGCTCAGAAAATGGGTGTGTCCTGTGTGGCTGTCTATTCGGATGCGGATGCTTCGGCGAAGCATGTGCAGATGGCGGATGAGGCGGTGCATATTGGCGGGGCGGCACCGTCCGAGAGCTATCTGAAGGGGGATGCAATCATCCAGGCGGCGCTCGAGACCGGGGCGCAGGCGATCCATCCCGGCTATGGGTTTCTGTCCGAGAACCCCGATTTTGTGGATGCAGTTGAAGCCGCAGGGCTGACGTTCATTGGTCCATCGGCGGATGCGATCCGTAAGATGGGTCTCAAGGATGCGGCCAAGGCTTTGATGGAGGAGGCAGGCGTGCCCGTTGTGCCCGGATATCACGGTGACAATCAGGATCCCGCTATTCTGGCCGAGGCAGCCGCGGCCATTGGCTATCCCGTGCTGATCAAGGCGGTTGCAGGCGGCGGCGGCAAAGGTATGCGGTTGGTTGAGACACCCGAAGCGTTCTCGGACGCCTTGGACAGCGCGCGCGGTGAGGCTAAGACGGCCTTTGGCAATGACGCAGTTTTGGTCGAGAAATTTGTCTCCAAGCCTCGACATATCGAGGTTCAGGTTTTCGGCGATGGTACCCATGCGGTACATCTGTTTGAACGCGACTGCTCGCTTCAGCGGCGACATCAGAAGGTGATCGAAGAGGCGCCGGCCCCCGGTATGACGGCTGAGATGCGCGAGGCGATGGGGCAGGCCGGTGTGCGTGCGGCGGAGGCAATCGGCTACAAAGGTGCCGGGACGGTTGAGTTCATTGTCGACGCGTCCGAAGGGCTGCGGCCGGATCGCTTCTGGTTCATGGAGATGAACACGCGCCTGCAGGTTGAACATCCGGTGACTGAGGCGATTACGGGCGTTGATCTGGTCGAATGGCAGTTACGCGTTGCAGCGGGTGAAAGCTTGCCGAGGCAGCAGAGCGACCTGTCGATCAATGGTCACGCGTTTGAGGCGCGGCTTTATGCCGAGGATGTGCCCAAGGGCTTTTTGCCCGCGACGGGGACTCTGACCCATCTGCTGTTTCCGCCTGAGTGCCGCGCGGATAGTGGCGTGCGGGCGGGGGACACGATCAGCCCCTGGTATGATCCGATGATCGCCAAGGTCGTGGTGCATGGTCCGACCCGCGCGGTCGCGCTTGAGAGCCTGCATCGCGCCCTGCGCCAGACCGAGGTTGCAGGGACGGTGACCAATCTGGCCTTCCTTGGCGCTCTGACACGCCATGGTGGGTTTGCCTCGGGCGATGTGGATACGGGTTTGATAGCGCGTGACCTTGAGGATCTGGTCCAGTCATCGGATGCGAGCAATGTCTCGGTTGTGGCCGCGGCGATAACAGCGCTGGGTTTGACGGAGACAACGTCAGAGACTGGCTTCACCCTGTGGGGGCCGTTGCACCGGGCCGTGCAGCTGATGCGCGACGGTGAGGTCCTTGATCTGGATGTTCAGGTCGAAAGCCCGCACCGGCAGCTCTGGACGGTGAATGGCGCGCAGGTGATTGCGCAGCACAATGGTGGTTGGGTCATTGATGGACAGCGCATGCCCCATGTCGCCGTCGCTGGGCCTCAGATCACGGTGTTTGAAGACTATGGGCAGGCGTTTGAAATCGTCGACCCCTTGGATCGCGATGCCAGCGCTGCAGGAGATACCAACGTGATCGAGGCGCCGATGCCGGGTCTGGTCAAGGCCGTCTTTGCCTTGGCAGGGCAGGCGGTGAAAGAGGGCGATCGGCTGGCGATTCTGGAAGCCATGAAGATGGAGCATTCTCTGCTCGCCGCCCGAGACGGTGTGGTGGCCGAGGTGTTGGCAGACGCAGGTGCGCAGGTTGAGGCCGGGGCGGCACTGGTTCGTTTGGCCGAGGATTGATCTGTTCGGGCCATGCATTGCGTGGCACAGTCGGGCTATCCGAATGTAAAACGAAAAGAAGCCGGGGAGGGATGCGCTGATGAAAGAACAGGTCGAGATATTCGAGGTCGGGCCAAGGGACGGGCTTCAGAACGAACAGCGCCAGATTCCGGTGGCAGAAAAGGTGGCGCTGGTCGATTGCCTGAGCCGCGCCGGGTTCAATCGAATTGAGGTGGCCAGTTTCGTATCTCCCAAATGGGTACCGCAGATGGCAGGAAGCGGCGCGGTCCTGGCTGGGATCAAACGGGCCGAGGGCGTGCGCTATGCGGCGCTGACGCCGAACATGCGCGGCTATGAAGACTCGCTGGCGGCCAAAGCGGATGAGATCGCGGTATTTGCATCAGCCTCCGAGGGGTTCTCGAAAGCCAACATCAACGCGACCATCGCGGAATCCATTGAACGGTTCGTGCCGATCCTTGAGGCCGCGCGCCATATTGACCTGCCCGTCCGGGGTTATGTCTCATGCGTGACCGATTGCCCATATGATGGTCCGACCCCAACCGAAAAAGTGGCTGAGGTCGCGGACGCTCTGTTCGCGCATGGGTGTTATGAGATTTCGCTTGGCGACACGATCGGGCAGGGAACTCCGGACAAGATTGCGCATATGCTGCTGGCGGTGCGCGACAGGGTGCCCGTTACCCGGCTTGCGGGCCATTTCCACAACACCAACGGGCGGGCGATGGACAATATTGATGCTTCGCTGGCGCTGGGCGTGCGGGTGTTTGACGCTGCGGTCGGGGGCTTGGGTGGATGCCCTTATGCACCCGGCGCGGCGGGCAATGTCGCGACCGAAGCAGTTGCCGCCCATCTGGAGCGGCTGGGATATGAGACCGGTCTGGACGCATCGGTTCTGGACGAAGCCGCGCAGATGGCGCAGGCAATGAGAGGCTGATATGTTTGAAACGATCGCGGTCGTCACAGATGACCGGGGTGTTGCGACGCTGACCCTGTCGCGCGCCGAAAAGCACAACGCCATGTCGGCGCAGATGATCAGCGAATTGACCCAGGCAGCGGCGCGGCTGGGGCGAGACGAGGCGGTGCGCGTTGTTGTGCTGACCGGGTCTGGCAAAAGCTTCTGCGCCGGGGGCGATCTGGGCTGGATGCGCGATCAGATGGCTGCGGATGCCGAGACCCGATTTACCGAGGCTCGCAAGCTGGCGGAAATGCTGCAAGCGCTGAACGAGATGCCCAAACCTCTGATTGGTGCATTGCAAGGCAACGCGTTTGGCGGTGGCGTCGGGCTGGCCTCGGTCTGCGATGTGGCGGTTGGCGTTGACACCCTTAAAATGGGCCTGACCGAGACCCGGCTGGGCCTGATCCCAGCGACGATTGGGCCATACGTGATCGCGCGGATGGGTGAGGCCCGCGCGCGGCGTGTTTTCATGTCGGCGCGTTTTTTTGACGCGGCAGAGGCGGTGGAGCTTGGCCTTTTGGCAAAAGCTGTGCCAGCCGATGAAATGTCCCGCGCTGTCGAGGATGAAATCACCCCCTACCTGTCCTGTGCGCCGGGGGCTGTGGCGTCGGCTAAGGCCTTGGTTCAAAACCTAGGCCCGCGTCTTGACGACAGTGTGATTGACCATACCATCCAAGCGTTGGTCGCCCGATGGGAGACGCCTGAAGCATGCGAAGGCATCGAAGCTTTCTTTGAAAAACGTAACCCCAAGTGGAACAACAAAGTTTAACTTGAGGCGTCTATTGTCCGCTGATGCGAAATCCGGGTGATTCCCGAAGGTCTGTCAAGGGGATGAATGACGTGGTGCGCGCTTGTGTTCGGTTGACCCTCTGACCGCGTGGGGCTAGAGAAAGTCGAGTCAACACGCCAATTGACGGCGCTCTCCGAAAGGGGACGCGCAGGAAAGGAGCTAGACGTGGAAGACCTGCTGCGGGAGTATCTCCCTATTCTGGTGTTTCTGGCCGTAGCCGTCGGCCTGGGAATTGTCCTGATTCTGGCAGCTGTCGTTCTGGCAGTTCGCAACCCCGATCCCGAAAAAGTCAGCGCCTATGAATGCGGTTTCAACGCGTTTGATGACGCTCGGATGAAGTTCGACGTGCGCTTCTATCTGGTTTCGATCCTGTTCATCATTTTCGACCTCGAGATTGCTTTCCTGTTTCCTTGGGCCGTGGGCTTTAAGGACATCAGCGATGTCGGGTTCTGGTCGATGATGGTCTTCTTGGGCGTTTTGACCATCGGCTTTGCCTATGAATGGAAGAAGGGGGCCTTGGAATGGGAGTGATGACGGGTGCAAATACCGCCGGCGTCGACAAAGAAGTCGCCACCCAGGCCCTGAATGCCGAGCTGCAGGACAAAGGCTTCCTGCTGACCTCGACCGAAGACATTATCAATTGGGCGCGGACCGGGTCTTTGCATTGGATGACCTTTGGTCTGGCCTGTTGCGCGGTTGAAATGATGCACACCTCGATGCCGCGCTATGACGCGGAACGGTTTGGTATCGCGCCGCGTGCATCCCCACGCCAATCCGACGTGATGATTGTGGCCGGAACGCTGACCAACAAGATGGCTCCTGCGCTGCGTAAGGTCTACGACCAGATGCCCGAGCCGCGTTATGTAATCTCTATGGGGTCCTGTGCGAATGGCGGCGGCTATTACCACTATTCCTATTCGGTTGTACGCGGTTGTGACCGGATCGTTCCGGTAGACATTTACGTCCCCGGATGCCCTCCGACGGCTGAGGCGCTGCTGTACGGCTTGATGCAGCTGCAACGCAAAATTCGCCGTACCGGCACGATCGTGCGCTAAGGGAGAGGGCGGATGAGCGAAGCACTCAAAGAACTCGGTACGCATCTGGAACTGAAACGGTCCGACTGTGTACTGTCCTGGGATGTCACCCATGGTGAGCTGAACGTGGATGTGGCGCTATCCAACCTTGTGGAGTTCATCGAATTCCTCAAAAGCGACCGCTCCTGCCAGTTCTCGACGCTGGTCGATATCACGGGCGTCGACTACCCCGAGCGCGCCAAGCGGTTCGACGTGGTCTATCACTTCCTGTCGATGTACCAGAACCAACGCATTCGTCTGCGGGTCTCCATCCGGGAAGAAGACATGGTGCCCTCGATCGTTGATACGCATCCCTCGGCCAACTGGTTCGAGCGTGAGGTTTTCGACATGTTCGGCATCTTGTTCTCGGGCCATCCGGACCTGCGGCGCATCCTGACCGACTACGGGTTCCGGGGCTATCCGCTTCGCAAGGATTTCCCGACCACCGGCTACACCGAGGTCCGCTATGACGAGGCGCAGAAACGGGTGGTTTATGAGCCCGTCAGCCTCGTGCAGGAATATCGTCAGTTTGATTTCATGTCCCCATGGGAAGGTGCCAACTACATTCTTCCGGGGGATGAAAAACAGGAGTCGTAAGCCATGGAGTTCCTGATCTGGATCGCTTTCACGATCGCCACGATCATCCCGATGCTGAAACTGCTGCCGCATTTCGGGATCGAGAAGTTCTGGGCGTTTGCCTGCGTCATCCCGATTGGAACGCTGATCCTACTGTGGATCATGGCCATGAAGCTGCAAGAGATGGAGCGTCGCTGAGATGCTGGGGGAACTGATCATTTTGGGCGCTCTTGGGGTGCTGCTTGCCGGTGCCGCAGCCAAGGCGGCTGAGGCCGAGAAGGTCCGGGTGCGTGCGGACGCGAAGAAAAAGCGGGGGCGGTGATGGACGGCTCAAGATATGATGACGGCAGCACTGACGCGCTGAGCGGCGAACAGAAGATCCGCAACTTCAACATCAACTTCGGCCCGCAACACCCTGCCGCACATGGCGTTTTGCGTTTGGTGCTTGAGCTGGACGGAGAGATCGTCGAGCGCTGCGATCCGCATATCGGTCTGCTGCACCGTGGCACCGAAAAGCTGATGGAAAGCCGGACGTATCTACAGAACCTGCCGTATTTCGACCGTCTGGACTACGTGGCACCGATGAATCAGGAACATGCCTGGTGTCTGGCGATTGAAAAACTGACCGGTGTCGAAGTACCGCGCCGGGGCTCTCTGATCCGGGTTCTGTATTCCGAAATCGGCCGCATCCTGAACCACCTGCTGAACGTGACCACACAGGCGATGGATGTGGGCGCTCTGACCCCGCCGCTTTGGGGCTTTGAAGAACGCGAAAAGTTGATGGTGTTCTATGAGCGCGCCTGTGGTGCCCGCCTGCACGCCGCCTATTTCCGCCCCGGCGGCGTCCATCAGGACCTCCCGCCCGAACTGCTGGACGACATCGAGGCATGGAGCCACGAATTCCCCGCCGTTCTCGACGACATTGACGGGTTGTTGACCGAAAACCGCATCTTCAAGCAGCGCAACGCCGATATCGGCGTCGTGACCGAGGATGACATTCAGAAATACGGCTTCTCGGGCGTGATGGTCCGTGGCTCGGGCCTTGCATGGGACCTGCGCCGTGCGCAGCCCTATGAGTGCTACGACGAGTTCGAGTTCCAGATCCCCGTCGGCAAGAATGGCGACTGCTATGACCGTTACCTCTGCCGCATGGAAGAGATGCGCCAGTCGCTGCTGATCATCCGTCAGGCCATCGCCAAAATCCGAGAATGCCCGGGCGACGTTCTGGCCCGTGGTAAAATTACCCCGCCGAAACGCTCGGACATGAAGACATCGATGGAAAGCCTGATCCATCACTTCAAGCTTTACACCGAAGGCTTCCACGTTCCTGCGGGCGAGGTCTATGCCGCCGTCGAGGCGCCAAAGGGCGAGTTCGGTGTCTATCTGGTCGCCGACGGCACCAACAAACCCTATCGCGCCAAACTCCGCGCACCGGGTTTCCTGCATCTGCAAGCCATGGATCACGTCGCCAAAGGCCACCAACTGGCTGACGTCGCCGCCATCATCGGCACCATGGACGTCGTATTTGGAGAGATTGACCGCTAATGCTCCGCCGTCTTCACCCCGAACAACCCGAAAGCTTTGCGTTCACCGCCGCCAACCAGCAATGGGCCGAAGCGCAGATCACGAAATACCCCGAGGGTCGCCAAGCAAGTGCGGTGATCCCTCTGCTGTGGCGCGCGCAAGAGCAGGAGGGCTGGCTGTCCCGACCAGCGATTGAATCCGTCGCCGACATGCTGGGCATGGCCTATATCCGCGTGCTTGAGGTCGCCTCGTTCTACTTCATGTTCCAACTGCAGCCGGTTGGGTCGGTGGCGCATATTCAGGTCTGTGGCACGACCTCCTGCATGATTTGCGGGGCCGAGGATCTGATTGCGGTCTGCAAGGAAAAGATCTCCGCCAAGCCACATGAGCTATCCGCCGATGGCAAGCTGAGCTGGGAAGAGGTGGAATGCCTTGGGTCCTGTACGAATGCTCCGATGGCGCAGATCGGCAAGGATTACTACGAAGACCTGACCGCCGAGAGTTTTGGCAAGATCATTGACGATCTGGCTGCGGGGAAGGTGCCCACACCTGGCCCTCAGAACGGGCGTTATGCGGCTGAGCCTTTGAAAGGCCTCAGCAGCTTGACCGAACATGAGGCTGGAAAGCCGGAACACAATGCCAGCGTGGCCTTGGCGGCAGAGCTTGGCGATACGGTCAAGCGGATCGACGGGACTGAGGTTCCGATCCTCACGCCTTGGCTGGGGAAAGACGGCAAACAGGCCGGGGCATCGGCGGCGGCGAAACCGCCGAAAGCGCCTGAGCCACCGAAACCTGCCGTGAAACAGGCCGCTGAGGCCACAGAGAAAGAAGTCGAGGAAGATAAACCCCGAACGCTGACTGAGGCGCGTGGGGGCCTGCCGGATGACCTCAAGATGCTCAAAGGTGTGGGGCCGAAGCTTGAAGAGACGCTGAACGATCTGGGCTTTTTCCACTATGATCAGATCGCAGCCTGGACGCCCGAGCATGTGGCCTGGGTGGATGCGCGCCTGAAGTTCAAGGGCCGGATCGAACGCGATGGCTGGATTGAACAAGCGGCCAAGCTGGCTGTTGGGGATCAGACCGAATTCGCCAAACGTGCCAAGGAAGACGGCACTTACGAAGACTAAACGCCCCTGCAAGGGCTCGAGGACGAGATGGATAAGGACAAAGAGCAAGCCATAGCCCGCAAGGGCCGACATATAGGCATCGTCATCGCCGTGACGATGGTGGTTTGGCTTGGCATGACTTTGTTCATCGGCCCCGCGATTGGAATGCCGGGGCGCTATGCGCTGCTATTTGATTTCGCTGCTTTGGCCGGCTTCATCTATGCAGGCGTCAACATATTTCAACTCTGGCGCATGCGTCAGGACAGCTGAGGGTAACACGCGATGCTGAAGGATCAGGACCGGATCTTTACCAACATCTACGGGATGCACGAGCGTACTCTGCGCGGCGCGCAGGCCCGAGGGCATTGGGATGGCACCGCTGGTCTGATCGAAAAGGGCCGGGATTGGATCATCCAGACGATGAAAGACTCGGGCCTGCGTGGGCGCGGTGGCGCGGGCTTCCCAACCGGTCTGAAATGGTCGTTCATGCCCAAGGAAAGCGATGGCCGCCCGTCTTATCTGGTCGTGAATGCGGATGAATCCGAGCCGGGTACCTGCAAAGACCGTGAGATCATGCGCCACGATCCGCATACGCTGATCGAAGGTTGCCTGATTGCCTCTTTCGCGATGAATGCGCACACCTGCTATATCTACCTGCGCGGCGAATACATCCGCGAACGCGAGGCGCTACAGGCCGCAATTGATGAGGCCTATGACGCCGGGCTGTTGGGCAAGAACGCGGCCGGCTCGGGATGGGATTTCGACATCTTCCTGCATCACGGCGCGGGTGCCTATATCTGTGGCGAAGAAACTGCGCTGATCGAAAGCCTTGAGGGCAAAAAGGGTATGCCGCGCATGAAGCCGCCATTCCCGGCTGGCGCAGGCCTCTATGGCTGCCCAACCACGGTGAACAACGTGGAGTCCATCGCTGTTGTACCGACCATCCTGCGCCGAGGCGCGGATTGGTTCGCGGGCTTTGGTCGTCAGAACAACGCGGGTACCAAGCTGTTTGCGATCTCGGGCCATGTGAACAACCCGTGCGTCGTCGAAGAGGCGATGTCGATCCCTTTCGAACAGCTGATCGAAACCCATTGCGGAGGCATCCGTGGCGGTTGGGATAACCTATTGGCCGTCATTCCAGGTGGATCGTCTGTTCCGTGCGTGCGCGGTGAGAACATGCGCGATGCGATCATGGATTTTGACTATCTGCGCGGTGAACTGGGCTCGGGTCTTGGCACGGCGGCGGTGATCGTGATGGATAAGTCCACCGACATCATCAAGGCCATCTGGCGGCTGTCGAAATTCTACAAACACGAAAGCTGCGGCCAGTGTACGCCCTGTCGCGAAGGCACCGGCTGGATGATGCGCGTGATGGACCGCCTTGTGCGCGGTGAAGCCGAGTTGGAAGAGATCGACATGCTGTTCGACGTGACCAAACAGGTCGAAGGCCACACGATATGCGCCTTGGGCGATGCCGCGGCCTGGCCGATCCAGGGCCTGATCCGCAACTTCCGAGAAGAGATCGAGGACCGCATCAAGGCGCAGAAATCAGGCCGCATGGGAGCGATGGCAGCGGAATGATCAGGCAGCCCGACGGATATCATCTGGCCGAACTGAATATTGGCCGCCTGCTTGCCCCGACGGATGACCCTAGGGTGGCTGAGTTCATGGCCAATCTCGACAAGGTCAACGGCTTGGGCAAGCGGATGCCGGGCTTTGTATGGATGATGGAAGGCTCAGGCGAGCCGGGAACCGGGAATACGGAAAACGCGATTGGGGGTGATCCTCAATTTGTCGCCAACCTGACGGTCTGGGAAGACGTCGCGAGCCTTGAGACATTTGTCTGGGGCACCATACACAAACAGTTTTACGACCGCCGTCAGGAGTGGTTTGAACTGCTGGGGGATCAGCATTTCGTCATGTGGTGGGTGCCCGCAGGGCACCAGCCGGATCTGGATGAAGCCATGGCGCGGCTAGAGCGTCTGCGCCAGGAAGGTCCAAGTGAACACGCCTTTGGATGGGCGGATTTGAAACAAGCAAGCAAGTGGCGCGACAATCGTTGCGCTCAGGTCGCAGCGGAGTGAGCGGGATGGCACACCATTCTGATCACGCGCGCAGCCGCCCAGATGCCAGCCATCTGACAGGAATAAATAAAGTGAAGACTATGAAATTCTCAACCTTGGCTGGCCTTGCAGGGCTTGTGCTGATCTCGGCTTGCACCGTCACCTCGTCCAAGGACCGTGTGCTGTTTGACGGCCAGTTTTTCCGCGCCAAGGCCAAATCGGTCGACAAACGCAATACGCCGACCGAATTCACTGTAGTCGTGAACAACGTGTCAGCCTCGCTTGACGGCGCGCGTGAGGCGGGCCGGTTCGAAGGCACCAAATTCTGCATCCAGAACTTCGGCTCGTCGCGCATTGTTTGGAAGGTTGGTCCGGATACAGAACCGCAGAACCTGCGCATCAGCGACGACAAACTGACTTTTGCGGGAACCTGCCAAAGACCATGAGGCTATTTTCTGCATATCACGGCAGGGCCAGCGGTCTGTTATTGCATAGCAGACAGGGCGACACCCATCTTGGTCGATCCAAGATGAAAGGACCTGTCATGTCTTATGCGAAAACACTTGCAATCGGTCTTGCGCTGATGATCCCTGCGGTCGCCGAGGCCAAGCCGCCTCTGCGTGAGGTGAAACAGATCGACAATGAGCTGTATTACATTGCGGTCGCGAAAGAGATTTCGGACTATTGCCCCTCGATCAGCGGGCGGAAGCTGAAAGCGATCAACGTGATGTGGGGGCTGCGGTCCGAGGCGAACAGCCTTGGCTACTCGGACCAAGAGATCCGGGCCTATGTCGAATCCGACGCTGAAAAAGACCGGATGCGCGCCAAGGGCGAGGCTTATCTTGCCGCCAACGGCGTGACCTACGAAAACCCGAATTCCTTCTGCACATTAGGGCGGAAAGAAATCGACAGAAACAGCGCCATCGGCGTTTATTTGAGGGCGAACTGACGATGTCTGACCTCCGCAAGATCAATATCGACGGGCAGGAAATCGAAGTCGATGGTGCCATGACCCTGATCCAGGCCTGTGAAGAGGCCGGGGTCGAGGTGCCGCGCTTCTGTTATCACGAACGTCTTTCGATTGCGGGGAATTGCCGGATGTGTCTGGTCGAGGTCGTGGGCGGCCCTCCGAAACCTGCGGCCTCCTGCGCGATGCAGGTGCGTGATCTGCGTCCGGGGCCGGAAGGGCAACCGCCTCAGGTCAAGACGAACTCACCCATGGTCAAAAAGGCCCGCGAAGGGGTGATGGAGTTTTTGCTGATCAACCACCCTCTGGATTGCCCGATCTGCGATCAGGGGGGGGAGTGTGACCTGCAGGATCAGGCAATGGCCTATGGTGTTTCGGGCTCGCGCTTCAAGGAAGCCAAGCGTGCCGTAGATGATCTGGATCTGGGGCCGCTGGTCGGCACCGCGATGACCCGTTGCATCAGCTGCACCCGCTGCGTGCGCTTCACGACCGAGGTCGCGGGGATCGCCCAGATGGGTCAGACGGGGCGAGGCGAGGACGCTGAGATCACCTCATACCTCAACCAGACGCTGCACTCGAACCTGCAGGGTAACATCATTGATCTGTGCCCCGTGGGAGCGCTGACCTCGAAGCCCTATGCCTTTACAGCGCGCCCGTGGGAGCTGACCAAGACCGAGAGCATCGACGTGATGGATGCTTTGGGGTCGAACATCCGCGTGGATACCAAAGGACGTGAAGTGATGCGGTTCCTGCCGCGCAACCATGATGGCGTGAACGAGGAATGGATCAGCGACAAAACCCGGTTCGTCTGGGATGGTCTGCGCCGTCAACGTCTGGATCGCCCGTATGTGCGCGAAAACGGCAAGCTGCGTCCGGCCTCGTGGCCCGAGGCGCTGACCAAAGCCGCTGAAGCGCTGAAAGGGGCCGAAAAACCGGCAGGTCTCGTTGGCGATCTTGCCCCGGTTGAGGCGATCTTTGCGCTGAAACAGATGATCGAAGGCCAGGGCGGCGTTGTCGAATGCCGTACGGACGGGGCCAAGCTGCCCGCGGGCAACCGTGGGGCTTATGCTGGGACCGCCGCAATCGAAGATATCGACATGGCTGAGCGTATTCTGCTGATCGGCACCAATCCACGCGATGAGGCTCCGGTTCTGAATGCCCGCATCCGCAAGGCCTGGGCGCATGGGGCCGAGGTGGCTCTGGTCGGCCCGGCATCCGATCTGACCTATGAATACCACCACATGGGCGATGACCGCGCCGCGTTGCAAAAGGTCGTCGACTTGGGCGGCGATGATGAGATCAAAGCAAAACGCTCTTTGGTCATTGTAGGGCAAGGCGCGCTGCAAGAGGCAGATGGCGCCGCTGTTTTGGCCGCCGCGCAAGCCATTGCAAGCAATACCGAAAGTGGCCTGATCGTGCTGCACACCGCCGCCGCGCGGGTCGGTGCGATGGATTTGGATGCCACCAACGACGGTGGTATGGATGCCGTCAGCGCGGCGGACGTGATCTATAACCTCGGCGCAGATGAAGTCGAAATCGGCGACGGTGCATTTGTCATCTATCAGGGCAGCCATGGGGACTGTGGCGCGCACCGCGCTGATGTGATCCTGCCCGCCGCCGCCTATACCGAGGAAAACGGGTTGTTCGTGAACACCGAAGGCCGCCCTCAGCTGGCCATGCGTGCGGGCTTTGCGCCGGGAGAGGCCAAAGAAAACTGGGCCATCTTGCGTGCGCTCTCGGCCGATTTGGGTGCGACGTTGCCCTTCGATTCCTTGGCGCAATTGCGGACCGCGTTGATCGAGGCGGTACCGCATCTGGCGCATATCGACGAAGTGATCGCGAACGAGGTGCAACCGCTTGAGGCTGGTACACTGGGCAAGGCGAGTTTCCGCAATGCGGTCAAGGATTTCTACCTGACCAACCCGATCGCGCGCGCCTCGCAACTGATGGCCGAGCTGTCGGCGCAGGCGAAAAACACAGACAGGATGGCCGCAGAATGATCCGTCCCGCAGAGATATCCCCGACGACCCACGGTGTGAGGACCAATGGCTGATTTCTTTAACACACCGGGCGGCATCGCCCTGATCGTCCTGGCGCAGGTGCTTGCCGTTGTGGCCTTTGTGATGATCTCGTTGTTGTTCCTTGTCTATGGTGACCGCAAGATCTGGGCGGCTGTTCAGATGCGCCGGGGCCCCAATGTGGTGGGCGCTTACGGTCTGTTGCAAACAGTCGCTGACGCGTTGAAATATGTGGTCAAAGAGGTCGTCATCCCGGCAGGCGCGGACCGCACCGTGTTCATCCTTGCTCCGCTGACCTCTTTCGTACTGGCAATGATCGCCTGGGCCGTGATCCCGTTCAACGACGGCTGGGTGCTGTCAGATCTGAATGTGGCGATCCTCTATGTCTTCGCCGTATCCTCGCTTGAGGTTTATGGCGTGATTATGGGCGGTTGGGCGTCGAACTCAAAGTACCCATTCCTCGGCTCGTTGCGCTCTGCGGCACAGATGATCTCCTATGAAGTGTCCATCGGTCTGATCATCATTGGCGTGATCATTTCGACCGGTTCGATGAACTTCGGCAACATCGTCGAGGCGCAGGACGGTCGCTTCGGCTTCTTCAGCTGGTACTGGCTGCCGCATTTCCCAATGGTCTTCCTGTTCTTCATTTCGGCGCTTGCGGAAACTAACCGTCCACCGTTCGATTTGCCCGAGGCGGAATCAGAACTGGTCGCAGGCTATCAGGTCGAATACTCGGCCACGCCCTTCCTGCTGTTCATGGCGGGCGAGTACATCGCCATCTTCCTAATGTGCGCGCTGACAACGCTGCTGTTCTTCGGCGGCTGGCTGTCGCCGATCCCGGGCCTGCCTGACGGTGTGCTATGGATGGTCGCAAAGATGGCGTTCTTCTTCTTCCTCTTCGCGATGGTCAAAGCGATCACGCCCCGCTACCGCTATGACCAGTTGATGCGTCTGGGTTGGAAGGTATTCCTTCCGTTCTCTCTGGCTTGGGTGGTCTTCGTGGCCTTTGCTGCAAAATTCGAATGGTTCTGGGGCGCATTCGCGCGTTGGAGCGTAGGAGGCTGATATGACTCAAATCGACTACACCCGCGCTGCCAAGTACTTCCTGCTTCAAGACTTCTGGGTCGGCATGAAGCTGGGGCTGAAGTATTTCTTCGCGCCCAAGGCCACCGTGAACTATCCCCACGAAAAAGGCCCTCTGTCGCCTCGGTTCCGCGGCGAACACGCTCTGCGCCGATATCCAAATGGCGAGGAACGCTGCATCGCTTGTAAGCTCTGCGAAGCGATTTGCCCCGCGCAGGCCATTACCATCGACGCCGAACCGCGCGAAGACGGCAGCCGTCGCACCACGCGCTACGACATCGACATGACCAAATGCATCTATTGCGGCTTCTGCCAGGAGGCCTGCCCGGTCGACGCAATTGTCGAAGGACCGAACTTCGAATTCGCAACGGAAACCCGCGAGGAGCTGTTCTACGACAAGGAAAAGCTGCTCGACAACGGTGAACGCTGGGAAGCCGAAATCGCCCGTAATCTGGAAATGGATGCGCCGTACAGATGAGTGACACGCCGACAAATCCGTTTGAGCTGATGATGAAGCAGGCGCAGGACATGGCCAAGGCGATGAACCCGGCGATGGAGAATTTCTCGCCTAAAGGGTTCGAGAACTTGTGGCCGACCATGCCCAAAGAGGTCATGGAGATGATGTTCGGCAACACCGTCAACAAGGACGGGCTGGATGCCAAGACGCGTCTACTGCTGACGCTGGCTGGGTTGACCTGTCAGGGCGCTCAGGCGGATTCGGCCGTACGGCAGACCGTGCGCCATGCGCTTGAGGCGGGCGCAAAGAAACAAGAGATCGTTGAAACGATCGGTCAGATGTCGGTCTTTGCTGGCATCCCGGCCATGACCCGCGCGCTGGATCTGGCGCAAGAGGTCATGGGCAATAACGAGGATGAGGATCAATGACCGTCTTTGCCTTCTACCTGTTTGCCATCAGCACCATCACCGGCGGGCTGTTCACGGTGATCAGCCGCCAGCCGGTGCATTCGGTGCTGTGGCTGATCCTGTCCTTCCTGTCCTCGGCTGCGCTGTTCGTGCTGCTGGGGGCCGAGTTTGTGGCGATGCTGCTGATCATCGTCTATGTCGGCGCGGTCGCGGTGCTGTTCCTGTTCGTGGTGATGATGCTGGACGTGGACTTTGCCGAGTTAAAGGCCGAGATGGCGCGGTACATGCCGCTGGCTCTGTTGATTGGTCTGGTGATCCTGATGCAGTTCATCATGGCGTTCGGAGCGTGGGACAGCGCGCAAGGCGTTGAGGCCAATCTGGCGCAGCCGGTTCCGGCAGATCGCCACAACACCGAGGCGCTGGGTGTCATTCTTTACGATCAATACTTCCTTCTGTTCCAACTGGCGGGCCTGATCCTGCTGGTGGCCATGATCGGTGCCATTGTACTGACTCTGCGCCACCGTCAAGACATCAAGCGTCAGGACATCGTCGGCCAGATGATGCGCGACCCGGCCAAGGCGATGGAGTTGAAGGACGTGAAACCGGGGCAGGGACTTTGAGAAGATGATCGGACTTGAACACTATCTTACGGTCGCGGCGACGCTGTTCGTCATCGGCATCTTCGGTCTCTTCCTGAACCGCAAGAACGTCATCATCCTGCTGATGAGCATCGAGTTGATGTTGTTGGCGGTGAATATCAACCTCGTGGCTTTTTCCAGCTTCCTCGGCGATCTGGTCGGGCAGGTGTTCACGCTGTTCGTGCTGACCGTTGCGGCGGCGGAGGCGGCGATTGGTCTGGCCATTCTGGTCTGCTTCTTCCGCAACCGCGGCACCATCGCGGTTGAAGACGTCAATATGATGAAGGGCTAAGAGAACTATGGAAACCACCATCCTCTTTGCCCCACTCGTGGGCGCTCTGATCTGCGGGTTCGGCTGGCGGTTCATCGGTGAGAAAGCCGCCATGTGGACCGCGACGGGCCTGCTGTTTCTGGCCTGTCTGCTGTCGTGGATCGTGTTCCTGGCTTTCGATGGTCAGACCCAACAGATCGAAATCCTGCGCTGGATCGAGAGCGGCTCGCTTTCAACAAGCTGGGCCATTCGTCTGGACCGCCTGACCGCGATCATGCTGATCGTGGTGACGACTGTCTCGGCGCTCGTGCACCTCTATTCCTTCGGCTACATGGATCACGACCCGCAATGGCGCGAGGGCGAAAGCTATAAGCCGCGCTTCTTTGCCTATCTCTCTTTCTTCACCTTCGCGATGCTTATGCTGGTGACAGCCGACAACCTCGTGCAGATGTTCTTCGGCTGGGAAGGCGTGGGCGTCGCCTCATACCTGCTGATCGGTTTCTATTATCGCAAGTCCAGCGCCAATGCGGCGGCTATGAAGGCGTTTATCGTCAACCGGGTTGGCGATTTCGGTTTTGCGCTGGGGATTTTCGCGATTTTCTTCCTGACTGACAGCATTAACTTCTCGGATATCTTTGCCTCGGCCTCTGACCTGTCGGAAATGCAACTCAGCTTCCTCTGGGGTGAGTGGAACGCGGTTGAGGTGATCTGTGTCCTTCTGTTTATCGGCGCGATGGGTAAATCGGCGCAGTTGATCTTGCACACATGGTTGCCTGACGCGATGGAAGGCCCGACCCCTGTGTCGGCCCTGATCCATGCCGCGACAATGGTAACGGCGGGTGTGTTCCTTGTCTGCCGCATGTCGCCGCTGATGGAGTTCGCGCCTGGGGCGACCGGGTTCATCACCTTCCTTGGGGCCTCTACCGCGTTTTTTGCGGCGACCGTGGGATTGGTTCAGACCGACATCAAGCGCGTCATCGCCTATTCAACCTGTTCGCAGCTGGGCTACATGTTCGTGGCCGCGGGCGTTGGCATGTATTCGGCGGCGATGTTCCACCTGCTGACGCACGCTTTCTTCAAGGCGCTTCTGTTCCTTGGGGCCGGTTCGGTGATCCATGCGATGCATCACGAGCAGGAAATGACCGAATATGGCGGGCTGCGGAAGAAGATCCCCTATACGTTCTGGGCGATGATGATCGGAACGCTGGCCATCACGGGTGTCGGTATCCCGCTGACCACCTTCGGCTTTGCCGGGTTCTTGTCAAAGGATGCGATCATTGAAAGCGCCTTTGCGGGTGGCACGGGCTATGCCTTCTGGATGCTGGTGATTGCGGCTGTGTTCACCTCGTTCTACAGCTGGCGTCTGATCTTCCTGACCTTCTATGGCGAGCCGCGCGGTGACAAGCATACGCATGAACACGCGCATGAAAGCCCGAAGGTGATGTTGATCCCTCTGGGTGTTCTGTCTCTGGGCGCGGTTTTTGCGGGGATGATCTGGTACGGCAACTTCTTCGGTCACACGGACAAGGTCGGCAAGTTCTACGGGATCCCGGTGGCCGAGGCTTCGGCGCATGGTGAAACTCATGACGAGGCGACCCATGCCGAGCATGTCGCCGATGGTACCGCCGAAGAGCATCACGGTGACGATCATGCCGATGCCCATTCGGATGAGGCGCACGGGGATGACCATGCAGATGAGGCGCACGGCAAGAAAGACGCCCACGGAGATCATCACTATGTCTTCGCGGGCGAACCGGGTAAGGGCGCTTTGTACATCGCGCCTGACAATACCGTGTTGGATGACGCCCATGCCGTCCCGAAATGGGTCAAGGTCTCGCCTTTCTTGGCGATGCTGCTGGGGTTTGTCGTGGCCTATTGGTTCTACATCGTGAACACGACGCTGCCCGCGCGTCTGGCTGCCAACCAGCGTCCGCTTTACCTGTTCCTGCTGAACAAATGGTACTTTGACGAGATCTATAACGCGATCTTCGTAAAACCCACTCTGGCCCTTGGCCGCCTCCTGTGGAAGCGCGGCGATGGCAACACAATTGATGGCTTCCTGAACGGAGTAGCAATGGGCGTTGTTCCCTTCTTCACCCGCCTCGCAGGCAAGGCGCAGACCGGGTACATCTTTACCTACGCCTTCTGGATGGTGCTGGGCATAGCGGCGCTTGTGACCTGGATGTCGATCGGCGGAGGGGCACAGTAATGGACAATATCCTCTCGATCGTGACCTTCATCCCGGCCATTGCTGCAGGCATCTTGGCGCTGTTCCTGCATGGAAATGATGCGGCGGCGCAGCGGAATGCCAAATGGGTGGCTCTGCTTGCGACCACTGTTACCTTCCTTGTGTCGATTGGCATCTACACGGGCTTTGATCCTTCGAACACCAGCTTCCAGATGGTCGAAGAGGGTGAGTGGCTGATGGGCCTGAAATACAAGATGGGCGTGGATGGCATCAGCGTGCTGTTTGTATTGCTGACCACCTTCATCATGCCGCTGACCATTCTGGCCAGCTGGAATGTGACCGAAAGGGTCAAGGAATACATGATCGCCTTCCTTCTGCTGGAAACGCTGATGCTGGGCGTGTTCATGGCGCTGGATCTGGTGCTGTTCTACCTGTTCTTCGAGGCAGGTCTGATCCCAATGTTCCTCATCATCGGCATTTGGGGCGGCAAGGATCGCATCTACGCGAGCTTCAAGTTCTTCCTCTATACCTTCCTCGGCTCGGTACTGATGCTGGTGGCGATGGTTGCGATGTACGCGGATGCTGGCACTACGGATATCGAGGCGCTGATGACCCATCAGTTCTCTTCCGAGAGCTTCAGTGTTCTGGGCATCTACGTCGTCGGCGGGATGCAGACGCTGATGTTCTTGGCCTTCTTTGCGTCCTTCGCTGTGAAAATGCCGATGTGGCCGGTGCACACCTGGCTACCAGATGCACACGTTCAGGCCCCGACGGCGGGCTCGGTTGTGCTGGCGGCGATCCTGTTGAAAATGGGCGGCTATGGTTTCCTGCGGTTCAGCCTGCCGATGTTCCCGGTTGGCTCGGCGGTGATGACCGATCTGGTTCTGTGGATGTCAGCCATCGCCGTTGTCTACACCTCTCTCGTGGCGCTGGTCCAGGAGGACATGAAGAAGCTGATCGCATACTCCTCGGTCGCGCATATGGGCTTTGTGACAATGGGGATTTTCGCAGCGAACCAGCAGGGTATCGATGGCGCGATCTTCCAGATGCTCAGCCACGGGTTTATCTCGGCCGCTCTGTTCCTGTGCGTTGGCGTGATCTACGACCGGATGCACACACGCGATATCGACGCGTATGGGGGGCTGGTGATCCGGATGCCCGCCTATGCGCTGGTCTTCATGCTGTTCACCATGGCGAATGTCGGCTTGCCGGGCACCTCGGGCTTCATCGGTGAATTCCTGACCCTGATGGGCGCATTCCAGGTCAACACCTGGGTGACGGCCGTGGCAGCGACCGGCGTGATCTTCTCGGCAGGCTATGCACTGTGGCTCTACCGCCGGGTTGTGTTCGGCGATCTGATCAAGGAAAGCCTCAAGGCGATGACCGACATGAGCTCGCGTGAGCGGCTGATCTTCGCGCCGCTTATCGTGATGACCATCTTGCTGGGCGTCTATCCGTCGCTGGTGACCGATGTGATCGGCAACTCGACCGCTGCATTGATTTCGAACTATGACACGGCTCTGGCCGCGGCTGAGGCTGCGACCCAGACAGCCGCTTCGCATTAAGGGAGCTTTGGAGACATGATCCAAGCTGATCTGACAATAATCCTGCCAGAGATCGTTCTGGCCGTATATGCGATGGCTGCTCTGATCGGGGCCGTTTACACAAAGAAGGACGAGCTGGCTCCGGCATTGGTCTGGTCCACGGCAGGTCTAATGGCGCTTCTAGCGATTTGGATCTCAAGCAACGGTGACGGGACCAATGTGGCGTTCAATGGCATGTTCGTGGATGACGGCTTTGCGCGGTTCTCCAAGGTTGCCATCCTGCTTTCTGCCGCTGCCGTTCTGGTCATGAGCCAGGACTACATGGCCCGCCGCAACCTGCTGCGGTTTGAATACCCTGTGCTGGTCGCATTGGCTGCAGTCGGGATGATGATGATGGTCAGTGCGGGCGATCTGATGTCGCTTTACATGGGGTTGGAGCTTCAATCCTTGTCGCTCTATGTCGTGGCGGCGCTGCGGCGGGACAGTGCGAAATCCACCGAAGCGGGGCTGAAGTATTTTGTTCTGGGTGCGCTTAGCTCTGGCCTGCTGCTCTATGGCGCGTCGCTGGTTTACGGGTTCACCGGCACCACGCTATTCTCGGGCATCATCGCCACTGTTCAAGCCGGAGACGTCTCGATCGGTCTGCTCTTTGGTCTGATCTTCCTGATCTCGGGC
Source organism: Ruegeria sp. BG11 (assembly GCF_056538565.1). NCBI lineage: Bacteria > Pseudomonadati > Pseudomonadota > Alphaproteobacteria > Rhodobacterales > Roseobacteraceae > Ruegeria > Ruegeria sp. BG11. The sequence goes on from NZ_JBQFTH010000009.1 coordinate 122,793, forward strand.
CTGGCCTTCAAGGTTTCGGCCGTGCCCTTCCACATGTGGACCCCGGATGTGTACGAAGGGTCTCCGACCCCGATCACAGCCTTCTTTGCGACTGCTCCGAAAGTGGCTGCGATGGCGTTGTTTGCACGACTTCTGCACGATGCGTTTGGAGGCATCGTTAAGGATTGGCAGCAGGTGATCGTGTTGCTGTCGGTTCTGTCCATGCTGTTGGGCGCGGTTGCCGCCATTGGCCAGCGTGACATCAAACGTCTGATGGCGTTTTCCTCGATTGCCCATATGGGCTATGCGCTGATCGGTCTGGCTGCGGGAACCGAGCTGGGCGTGAAAGCCATGCTGATGTATCTGGTGATCTACGTGACGATGAATATCGGCACCTTCGCCTTCATCCTGATGATGGGGCGCGACGGCAAACCGGTCACCGACATCGACGCCTTGCGGCAGTATTCCAAGCGCGATCCGGGAAAGGCTCTGGCCGTTCTGATCCTGATGTTTAGCTTGGCGGGTGTACCGCCCATGCTTGGGTTCTTTGCCAAGTTCGGCGTTTGGCAGGCGGGTGTCAGCGCGGGTCTGACCGGGTTGGTGATCGTATCGGCCATCGCCTCGGTAATCGGTGCGTTCTACTATCTGCGGATCGTCTTCTACATGTATTTCGGCGCCGAGAACGAAGAACCCATCGAAACTCGCTCAAACCCTGTATTGTGGGTGGCCTTGATGGGATCGGCGGCATTGATGCTGATCGGCGTGTTTTACCAGTTCGGTGTCGAGGGCGCAGCAGCAGCTGCCGCAGCCACGCTTGTCAATTGATGAAAGCCGCCAACACGATGCACCTGCTCAACCCCGCAAGCGGGCCTTTCTGACATGAGCAGTTGGCCCCACGGGTACGGCTTGCACATCTTGCAAGAGGTGGACAGCACGCTTAACGAAGCCGCGCGTCTTGCACCCACGGCGCAAGGCCCCGTGTGGATCATGGCGCATCGCCAGACGGCAGCGCGCGGCAGGCGAGGGCGGGCTTGGGCCAATCCCAAGGGCAATTTGGCCTCGACCCTTCTGATGCGCCCTCAGGGTGATCCGGAGAGTGCGGCTCTGCGCAGCTTCGTAGCGGCCTTGGCCTTGTTCGATGCCTGCGTCGCCGTGACGGGCAGAACGTCAGGTTTGTCGCTAAAATGGCCCAATGATGTGTTGCTGAACGGCGGCAAGCTCGCGGGGATATTGCTGGAAAGCACGGGGCAGGGGCGCGGAGTTTCACATCTGTCGATCGGGATCGGCGTCAATTTGACGGAAGCCCCTGGCGCAGACGCGGTTGAGCCGGGCGCGGTTCGCCCAGTCTCCTTGCTGTCGGAGACCGGTGCGCATGTTACGCCTGAGGATTTTCTGACCGAACTTGCCATCGCCTATGCCGGCTATGAAACACAGTTTGTCACTTACGGTTTTGAACCGATCCGCACCGCATGGTTGGCCCGCGCAGCGCGGCTGGGAGAGGTCATTACCGCCCGTACCGCCACGTCGGAAACGGTTGGTACCTTCGAAACGGTAGACGCGGGGGGCAACCTTGTCCTAAACACCGCCAAAGGCCGTGTGAACATTCCTGCGGCGGACGTGTTTTTCTGAAGGGGGCTCAGATGCTTCTGGCCATCGACTGCGGCAATACAAATACCGTTTTCTCGATCTGGGATGGTGAGAGTTTCCTGTGTACCCTGCGCACCTCGACCCATCACTCACGCACGGCGGATGCCTATTTCACCTGGTATTCTACACTGGTGAAACACTACGGTATCGAGGCTGACATTACCGATGTTGTCATCGCCTCGACCGTACCGCGCGTGGTTTTCAATCTGCGCATCTTTGCGGATCGGTTCTTTGGTTGCCGTCCGCTAGTTGTGGGCAAACCGGATTGCCTTTTGCCTGTCGCCCCACGCATTGACGAAGGCACGGTGCCGGGGCCTGATCGCCTCGCCAATGCGGTGGGGGCGTTTGACCGTCATGGCGGGGACGTTGTGGTTGTCGATTTCGGAACCGCGACCAACTTTGACGTCGTCGCCTCTGATGGGGCCTATGTCGGAGGCATCATCGCGCCGGGCGTAAACCTGAGCCTTGAGGCACTGCACCAAGGGGCCGCCGCCCTGCCACATATCGACATTACCCGCCCGGAAAAGGTGATTGGTACGAATACGGTTGGCTGTATCCAATCCGGCGTGTATTGGGGCTATTCCGGTCTGATTGAAGGGCTGATCGCCCGCATCAAGACCGAATACGGAATGCCGATGAAAGTCGTTGGAACCGGAGGGCTCGCACCCTTGTTCGATCAGGCCGACGTGGGGTTCGACGCAATCGAAGATGATCTGACGATGCACGGGCTGACCGTGATCCATCGCTATAACAAGGAAAATGGCTCAACATGAGCAGCGAAAGACTGATCTACCTGCCGTTGGGCGGGGCCGGTGAAATCGGCATGAATGCCTATGTGTATGGCTACGGCGCGCCGGGCAAGGAACGCCTGATCCTCGTCGATCTGGGTGTGACCTTCCCTGACATGGATACCACGCCGGGGGTGGACCTGATCCATGCCGATATCTCATGGCTAAAGGAACGCGCCGACCGGCTTGAGGCGGTTTTTGTCACCCACGCGCACGAAGACCACGTGGGCGCCGTTGCGCATTGTTATGAGGCGCTGGGGGCGCCGATCTATGCGCGCGCTTTCACCGCCAATATCGCCCGTCGGAAGATGGAAGAACACGGCCACCCTGAAGATGCTGTGCTCACTGCCTCGGCTTGGCCCGAGCAGGTCTCGGCCGGGCCTTTCACCGTTGGCTTCCTGCCAGTATCGCACTCGATCCCCGAAAGCGCCGCACTGGTGATCGACACGCCCGAAGGGCGGATCGTGCATTCGGGGGATTTCAAACTGGATACAAACCCGGTGGTGGGCGAACCGTTTGATCCCGACCTTTGGGCCGAGGTCGCCAAAACCGGCGTGAAGGCACTGGTCTGTGACAGCACCAATGTGTTCTCAAGCCACCCCGGACGTTCAGAGTCCGAGGTCGGACCCGAGATCACAAAGCTGGTTGAAAGCGCTGAAGGTATGGTTGTGGCGACCACATTCGCCTCGAACGTCGCTCGGGTGAAGACCCTGGCCGAAGCTGGCCAAAGGGCCGGGCGCTCGGTCGTGCTGTTGGGCCGGGCCATGCGCCGGATGATCGAGGCTGCAACGGAAACCGGCATCCTGTCGGATTTCCCCAAAGTGATCAGCGCCGAAGAGGCCGTAGAGCTTCCGCGTCAGAACCTGATGCTGATTGTGACCGGCAGTCAGGGCGAACGCCGTGCCGCCAGCGCGCAGCTGGCTCGTGGTAAATACCGCGGCATCGAGTTGAAAGAAGGCGACCTGTTCCTGTTCTCTTCGAAAACCATTCCCGGCAACGAGCGCGGCGTGATTTTCATCATCAACCAGCTCAGCGAAAAGGGCGTGGATGTGGTGGATGACAGCTCGGGCCTTTATCACGTATCGGGCCATGCCAACCGGCCTGATCTTGAGAAAGTCCATGGGTTGATCGACCCGCAGATGGTGATCCCGATGCATGGCGAACATCGCCACCTGCGCGAACATGCCAAACTGGCCGAGGCCGGCGGACGCACGGGTGTTTTGGCCGTTAACGGCACCATGCTGGATCTGACCGGCAATGCCCCCAAGGTTGTCGACTACGTTGAGACCGGGCGGACCTATCTGGATGGCACGGTCAAGGTCGGAGCGTTGGACGGGGTTGTGCGCGACCGTATCCGCATGGCGCTGAACGGCCACGTGACAGTGACCGTCATTCTGGATGAAGAGGACGAGCCTCTGGGTGAGCCATGGTGTGATACGATGGGGCTGCCGGAGATCGGAACCTCTCGCGCTGCACTGGTTGAGGTGCTTGAGGAAGACCTGAACCAGTTCTTGATGCGGGCCGAGGCCAAGACCCTGCGCGACGATGACAAGCTGGAAGAGGCCATGCGCCGGATCGTGCGTCAGACGGCCAAGGCAGAGATCGGTAAAAAGCCCGAAGTCACGGTTGTGATCAGTCGCATGAAATAAGGTTGGGGTCAGTCAACCTCGGGCATGGGGTACCCCCTGAGCCTTTGGAACAGGCTGGCCTCATCATTGTTTAGAAAAAACGGAACAGAGGTTGGCGGTGTCGGGTCGGTGACCCGGGCTGTGATCTCGGCCAGCACGACCTCGGTGATGAAGGGCAGGTCGAAGTCTCGAACCTCGTCCAGTTTGACCCATTGCAGGTGCGACAGCTCATCCGAGGCGCGGCTGAAATCGTCCAGATCGCCGTGAATCGCCTGTGCATCGACCAGAAAGAACCGCGCATCAAACCGTCTGGGCCGACCCGGAGGGGTAACGGCCCGGAACACGAACTGAAGCGCCTCGGCCGAGGGTTTGTAGCCCAAAGCTGCAAAGCTGACCCAATCCGACGGAGCATCGCTATCCCATTCACCGGGTTGGCCAAGGACCATCCCGGTTTCCTCCCACAACTCTCGAATGGCTGCGACGGCAAGCGCCTGCTGCAGGTCAGCCTCGGCCTGCTCGGCCAAGCGATCATAGCAGAGTTGGGGCAGTTGGGCGGCCAGTGGGATGCTTGCATCCTCGGGGTCGACCGCGCCGCCTGGAAACACGAATTTGTTGGGCATGAACGCGGCTTTGGCGCCGCGTTGCCCCATCAGGATCGACGGCGCGGTGAAACGGTCCCGCAATACGATGACGGTGGCGGCGTTGCGGATGGCGGTCTTGTCGACGCTCATGCTGGTGCCCGCTGCGGTCACGCGGCTTTCTCGAACCCATGCATGCGCCGCGCCCATTGATAGGCTACGACCGCCCCTTTCAGGCGAGGCAGCAGGAACAGCGACAGCGCTATGCAGCCGACGGAAAACCCGATGGCCATGGTCCACGGGTCCGGTCGCCAATGCACGTATGACACGTGAAGCGCAGGGGCAAGCAGGTGTCCCACCAGCAGAATCGTCAGATAGGCGGGGCCGTCATCTGCGCGGTGGTGAAACAGCTCTTGCCCGCAATTTGAGCAGCTGTCGTTGACCTTCAGGTAGCTATGCAACAGCTTGCCTTCGCCACATTTCGGGCATTTGCAACGAAAGCCTTTGACCAAAGCAGGCCATGTTTCGCGCTCTTCTTCCACTGCGGGGGTGATCGTCTGATCCATGATAATGTAACTCGCGCATCTATCTTTGGCGGATAATGGGCCTGTTTGCCGTAATAGAAAAGGGGGGTGCGTCGCTTTGCATCGCCCGGTCCGGACAAGCGTTTGTGACCCGCTGATCCTTCGGTAAACTTTTTTCGACGGAAACACGCTGGTGCCGCGTTTGAATGGGTATGAGCAGCGGCAATCAGGTCGCGCCAATATGGGGAAACCGATATGAAGAACTCGAAATTCATCCCGGCAATCGTTCTGTCGGCAGTGGCGATCACAGGTACGTCGGCACTGGCAGCAGGCCCAAAGGATCGTGAGCCTGTCTCGTTTCAGGAACTGGACGCCAATGCGGACGGCCAGATCACGAAGGAAGAGATGCAGGCCCATCGCGCGCAGCGCTTCACAAAGGCGGATACTGACGGTGACGGACAGATAAGCTTTGAGGAGATGCAGGCCGCGGCCCAACAGAAAGTCAATGATCGCGTGACCAAGATGTTCGAGAAGCATGACGCGAATGGCGATGGGGTTCTCAGCACCGATGAGTTGCCCAAACCGCGCCGGGCTGACAAGATGTTTGATCGGATCGACGCGGATAGCAGCGGCGGTATCTCGGAACAGGAATTTGCAGATGCAAAAGACAAGATGGGCAAGCATCACAAAAAGCGCCAGAAATCGGACGCTGACGATAGCTGATGCAGGATGGAGGATCTGACCTCCCACCCTCAAGACGTTCGCGGTGCGAGTTGCACCGCGGGCGACCTTGGTGACGATAGGTTGCTGAGGATGTTTGCCGATGGCGACGCTGGCGCTGCGCGGATCCTGACGGACCGACTGGGCCCGCGTTGCTACTCGGTTTCTCTGCGCATGCTGGGGAATCGGGCCGAGGCCGAGGATGTGACGCAGGATGCCATGATGCGGCTGTGGCAGATGGCCCCTAAATGGGTGCCTGGCACGGCCAAAGTGTCAACCTGGCTTTATCGGGTGACGCTGAACCTGTGTCTGGACCGCAAGCGCAAAAAGACGCCTGAGCAGCTACCCGAAGAAGCTGAGCCGCCCGACAACGCGGCCAGCGTGGTTGAGAAAATGCAGGATACGGCGCGCCATGATGCGTTGCAGGTCGCGCTTATGCAATTGCCCGACCGACAGCGACAGGCCGTCGTTTTGAGGCATATTGAGGAACTGTCCAACCCCGATATTGCCGGGGTCATGGGCCTATCGATAGAAGCGGTCGAGAGCTTGACCGCACGTGGAAAGCGGGCTTTGTCGGCCATATTGGCCGGACGGCGGGAAGAACTGGGGTATGACGATGGCTGATGACGACATGGAACTGGAAAACCTGTTTGCTCAGGCGCGCAATGACCGACCCGAGTTGCCGGATGATCTTGCCGTGCGTATCCAGACAGACGCCGAAACCACTCGGCTAGGGCGGTTGGCGAAACACACGCGCCCTGAACGGTCCCTGTGGTCACGCCTTCTGGACAATATCGGTGGATGGCAGGGCTTCAGCGGCTTGGCCGCTGCTAGTGTCACCGGGATTTTCATTGGTTTTTTTGCGCCTGCCGTTCTGCCGGATACGGTCGGCCTGTTCGGCGCAACGGATGGCAGCGTTCTGGCGGCCGACCTTGGATTTGACACCAGTTTTCTGGAGAGTACGGAATGAACACTGATCCAAAACCGAAACGTCGTTGGATGCCGATCTTTCTGACCCTCTCCCTGGCGATTAACCTGTTGATCATAGGGGTGGCGGTCGGCAGCGTATTGCGGCTGAAGAATAGCGATCACGCCAAGGCACCGCCGGGTTTTGGACCCGCATTGTACCGTGCTTTGCCGAAAGAGGACCGCAAATCCTTGAGGGGAGAGCTGTCAGGCCTGCACGGCAAAGGGGCCAAGGGGCGATCGCAGGACTTCATGGCCGTGACTGAAGCGTTGCGGGCTGTTCCCTTTGATCCCGAAACCGTCACACTATTGCTGCAGCAGCAGGCGCAGGCGACCGCGGACTTGCAGGCCGCACTTCAAGAAAAATGGTTGGTTCTGGTTACGCAGATGAGCGACGAGGAGCGTCAGACCTATGCGACTCGTCTGGAAGAAGTCGTCAAACGCGGCCCACGCGGTCACAAGAAAAAGCACTGAGGCGATCAGGCCGCGCTTTGCCTGATCTGCACTTGGTTGCGCCCGGCTTGCTTAGCCGCGTAGAGCGCTTTGTCTGCGGATTTGATCAACTGCTCGACAGGTTCGGCCTCGTCGCGTGAAAGGTAGGCAGGAGCAGACATTTTCAGTCCCACACTTATGGTTACGGAAATCGGTGTGCGCTGATCGGGCAGGCGGAAAGGTACTGCACAGATCGCCTCGCACAGGGTGCTGGCCATTGTCAGCGCCTTGGCGCGCGAGATGTTGGGGATGGCAATCATGAACTCTTCCCCGCCGATACGTGCGACGAATCCGGCCTTACCGACGACCTGTTGCATCCGTGCCGCTGCTTGAGTCAGCACTAAATCACCACTGGCGTGACCGTATTCGTCGTTGATCGCCTTGAAATGATCCAGATCGGCCAGCATCAGGGAAAAACCCCGCCCGGTCTGTGCCGATTGCTGTGCAATCTGATGGATGGCTCTCATGGCATAGCGGCGGTTCTGCAACCCGGTCAGAGGGTCAATCCACGATTCCGCGATCCCTTTCTTCAGCGAATCCCGCATCTGGTCCATTCGACTTTTGCGGGCAATCTGGTTGCCCAGCCGCAAGACGATCTCATCTGCGCAGAACCCGCCGAGACAGACGGCATCTGCCCCCCGGTCCAGCGCCTCGGACGCGCGGGTGGCGTTGTTGTCGCTCAGCACCCCGATCAGAACCGTATGACGTGTAGCCCCGCGTGATCTGAGGTCGGCGAGGATGTTCAGCGCGGATCGGTCTGCATCCAGCTCGACCACGATTGCATCCGGGACCGGGCCAGAGAGCAAGGCCTGAAGGTCTGATTGGTTGTGCGAGTTCAGAGCGTAGCGGGACTGGACGGAAAGGGCTTTTTGCCAAAGCGCGCCGTTGCGCGGCGTTTGTGCAAGAACCGCAACGCGGGCCCGTTTGGGGGCTGCAACGTGTGGGGTCTCCGGCTCGGCCAGGCCAAGAGACTGGGGGTCCTCGCGGAATTGCAGGTCCTGCGTGTCAGCTCGTGCGCGCAATAGGTTACGGATACGGGCGAGCAGCAGTGTATCCTTGAACGGGTGGGTCAAAACATCATCCAGACCATCCGCCAAAACTCGCAATCGAGCTTGCTTGTCATTCTGTGCGGTCAGGGCCACCACGGGCACGTCGCCTAAGGCCGGATTTTCCGTAATCAGGCTTTTGACGTCCGCCGCTGTGCCGTCGGGCAGCGTTTGCGCGGTCAGTATTAGATCAGGCCGCACTCGCCGCAAGAGCGCGGCGAGGCCTTCCAATTTCTCACCTTGCACCACGTGGTACCACGCCGCCGTCAGCTGAACCTTCAGCATGATGCGGTTTGTGGATACCCCATCTAAAACAAGGATGGTTCCCTGCACGGACATAGTCGCTCACCATTGATTGCATGCGTGAACAAAGTGTTTATGAGTCTGGTTAACAAACCCTTTCCAAGACAGGGAACTAAGGCCAGTTTATGTCGATTTCCGAAGATTCCGCCCAAACTCTTGCCCTGAATGCCCTCGGATGGATAGTCGGGAATGAGGAGCTTTTGCCCATTTTTCTGGGCTCGACCGGCGCCGCAGCGAATGATCTGCGCGACAGGGCAGGTGAGCCCGATTTTCTAGCCTCGGTTCTGGATTTCCTGATGCTTGACGATTCGTGGATCATGGCATTTTGTGACGCGGCGGCGGTGCCGTATGACCAACCCGCTCAGGCGCAAGCGGTGTTGTCGGGTGGTTCCGACGTTCACTGGACCTGACTCTGCAGGAGCTTTTCATGCCAATAGATGCGATCGTGTTCGACAAGGACGGCACGCTGTTTGACTTCGCCAACACTTGGGGCACGTTCGGACGGACCATGTTGTTGCGCTTGGCCGAGAATGACGGGGACCGTGCGGCGGAACTGGGTCGGATCATCGGCTTCGACCTTGAGAGTGAAACCTATTCTCCTGATAGCGTCGTGATTGCGGGAACCGTTGAGGAAATCGCAGAAGCCCTATTGCCGCATGTCGATGGCATGCCGCGCAACGCCTTGATTGAGTTGATGAATGCCGAGGCCGCAGCCGCGCCGCAAGCGCAGGCGGTGCCGTTGGGGCCGTTTCTGGAGGCGTTGAAACAGGCCGGCCTCAAGCTGGGGGTCGCCACAAATGACAGCGAGTACCCGGCGTTTCAGCATCTGGAGTCGGTGGGCGTCAAAGACCATTTCGATTTCATTGCCGGTTATGACAGTGGTCATGGGTTCAAACCCGGCCCAGGCCAATTGCTGGCCTTCGCCGCGCATATCGGCGTGCAGCCTGATCGCATCGCCATGGTTGGCGACAGCCTGCACGACCTGCAGGCCGGGCGGGCGGCAGGGATGACTACGATCGGCGTCCTCACCGGTCTCGCCAAAGCCGACGTTCTGGCCCCGATGGCGGATGTGGTCTTGCCCGATATTGGTCATATTCCGGCTTGGTTGGCGGATAACTAGATCTGCAGAATCCGTTTCCGGCGGTTCAAAGCTTGTAAACGACAAAATCTGTCGCAGATGGAACGGCCTGTTCCCGCTTTCCCGGGCTTGCATGAGAGCAGGCAACTGGCAGGGAGACGAACATGGCCGGAACCAAATCGCGCAGACGTCGTAGTGGAGGGCGCGCGGGCGCTGCCGAGCGCAGGGGAAGTGCGGCTATTGATCAGATGCCGTGGAACCCTCCAGTCAATATCGATGCGCCTACCGAGCCTCTGGATCAGGACGGGATCGAGGCAATCCACGACGGTGCCATGCGAATTCTCGAAGAGATCGGGGTCGAGTTCTATAACGAAGAAGCGATCGGCATCCTGCGTGAGGCGGGCTGTACGATAAACGGTGACAACGTGCGGATGGGCCGCGATTTCGTGATGGAGATGGTGGCAAAAGCCCCCAGCCGTTTCACGATCACGCCGCGCAATCCCGACCGAAAGATCGAGATTGGTGGGCGGAACATCCTGTTTGGCAACGTCTCCTCGCCTCCGAATTACTGGGATATGGAAATCGGAACCAAGGTGCCCGGCAACCGCGAGATGTGCCGTAACCTGCTGAAGCTGACACAGTATTTCAACTGCATCCATTTTGCCGGTGGCTACCCGGTCGAGCCAGTTGATATTCACGCCAGCATCCGCCATCTGGACGTGCTCTATGACAAGCTGACCCTGACGGATAAGGCGATGCACGCCTATTCTCTGGGTAAAGAGCGGGTGGAAGACGTGATGGAGATGGTCCGCATCGCGGGCGGGTTGAGTCATGAAGAGTTCGAGGCCACGCCGCGGATGTACACCAACATCAATTCGACCTCACCGCTGAAGCACGACCACCCGATGATTGACGGCTGCTTGCGTCTGGCGCGGCGTCGTCAGGCGATTGTGGTCACACCGTTTACCTTGGCCGGAGCGATGGCCCCCGTCACCATCGCTGGTGCGGTGGCGCAATCTCTGGCCGAAGCGCTCTGTGCTATCGCTCTATTCCAGTATGTGCGCCCGGGGATTCCCTGCGTGATTGGAACCTTTACCTCGAACGTGGATATGAAATCCGGGGCCCCGGCTTTTGGGACGCCAGAGTATATGCGGGCCACTCAGATGACGGGCCAGATGGCGCGCTTCTATGGTCTGCCGATGCGATCGTCAGGCGTCTGTGCGGCGAATGTGCCGGATGGGCAATCGGTGTGGGAGACGTCAAACTCGCTCTGGGCGTCGGTGCAGTCGGGGACCAACATGGTCTATCACGCGGCGGGATGGCTTGAGGGCGGGTTGATCGCAAGTCCTGAAAAGTTCATCATGGATTGCGAAATCCTTCAGCAAATTCAGAGGTATATGAATCCTGATCTCACCGCGACCGGCCCGGATGAGATCGCCCTGGACGCGATCCGTGCGGTCGGGAATGACGGGCATTTCTTTGGCATTCAGCACACTCAGGACCGCTACACGACCGCCTTCTATCAACCGTTTCTGAGCGACTGGAAGAATTACGAAGGCTGGGAGATCGCAGGAGGTATTTGGACCGCGGAACGCGCGCATCACATGTTCAAAGAGATCATCGGAAGCTTTGAGGCCCCGGCTCTGGACGAGGGTATTCGCGAGGAGTTGGCCGAGTTCGTCACCCGCCGTAAAGCCGAAGGCGGGGCACCGACGGATTTTTGATATCGCTATGATACTAAGAGGTCTTTCCGCTGATCAGCAGCGGTTCTTGGCTATTTGTTAAGGATTGTCAGGCCACAGTACGGGTGCAACCAATCTGAGGCATCTGATGCATGGTCTGATCAATCGGGCGATACAGTCGTTTGTATGCGCAACCTACGGGCGGCCGTGCTGGCAGCGCGTAACAGATTCGGCCGGATTGGGGTTTTCCGAGTTTGAGGCCATGTTGACCTACGACGACGCGATAACGGCCTCTCTGCTGGATGCGCTGAGTACGGAACTCGCCCGGCCGCGCCCCGAGATTCTGGAAGACGTGGGAACCTATCTGGTCTCGCATCCCAATACCGAAGCACTGCGTCGTCTATTGCGATTTGGCGGTGTGACTTATGTAGAATTCCTCCATTCCCTTGATGATCTGGCGGATCGGGTCCGACTGGCCGTGTCCGACCTGTCTCTTCCGGCCCTTGAATTACAAGAGCTTTCGCAGACTGAATTCCAGCTTACCTGCGGGCCTGGACTGCCCGGATATGCCAGCGCAATGGTCGGGGTTTTGCGTGCGATGGCAGACGATTACGGCGCTTTGGTGATGTTGTCGTATGAAGGTCAGCAGGGCGAGGCTGAGGTGATCTCGATCTTACTTGTCGAAAGTGCATTTGCTGAGGGGCGGCAATTCGATTTGGGGGCGCGGGGCGCATGACGCGGATGGATGATCTGGCAGAGTTGCTGAAATCCCTGTGTCCGATGTTTTTGCTGGTTGACCAGAAAGGTCGCATCCTGCGCGTCGGCCCTACATTGCAGAAGCTGCGCCCGGATTGCCTCATGGAGAGGCAAAGTTTCCTAGATGTTTTTGAGATGGTTCGCCCCCGTACGGTGACAACCAAACCTGCGCTCATGGCCATGGCCGGGGCGAATCTGCACCTCAGGTTTCACGATGAGCCGCGTACGGCCCTCAAGGGGCTGGTTGCACCGCTTCCGGGCGGGGAAGGGGCGGTTATCAACTTGTCCTTCGGTATCTCGATCCTCGACGCGGTGCGGGACTATGCCCTGACCAGCGCTGATTTTTCCGGCACTGATCTGGCGATCGAACTTCTCTATCTGGTTGAGGCAAAATCGGCCGCAATGGATGCGTCGCGATCATTGAACCTCAGGCTGCAGGGCGCAATGCTTGCGGCAGAGGAGCAGGCTTATACCGACACCCTGACCGGTGTAAAAAACCGGCGCGCAATGGACAGCCATCTAGGGCAGATGACCGCGTCGAACTCGTCATTCGCAGTGATGCAAATCGATCTGGACTACTTCAAATCTGTGAACGACCGGCTGGGACATGCTGCAGGGGATTTTGTCTTGCAACAGGCCGCCCTAATCATGATCGAAGAAACCCGAGACGGCGACACGGTAGCGCGAATCGGTGGGGACGAGTTCGTCATCATCTTCCAAGGCCTGTCCAATACCGACCGGCTTTCAACTATCGCAGACCGGTTGATCGAAAGACTGAACCAACCGATGAGCTTTCAGGACAAGGATTGCTGTATTTCCGCAAGTATCGGCACGGCCTTATCCTCGCATTTTGACAATCCGAGGGCCGAAGATGTTTTGCAGGCCTCGGACCTGGCGCTGTATCAGGCCAAGCGAGAGGGTCGATCCTGCCACCGTCTGTATTCCACGTTGCTCAAGGCGCAATCCTGAGATCAGGCAGTAGAAAACGCCGCTTGAAGAGTGTCTGCGATTTGGCGCTGTATCGGGGGTAATTCGCCGATCACTGGCAGAACTGTGCCGCGGAAATGCGCCTTGTCCAACTCTTCTGGGACATCTTCCAGAACGTGACCTCCGCGACAGGCGAAGAACGGCAGGCAGATTGACTGCTCTGATGCCCCATTGGCGGCATCGGAAATCGACGGAGGTTCCTCGACAAATCCGACGCGGATCGAGCGGAACGTCATTCTCTGCGACAGTTGCTCGGCAAAGTCTTTTGCAACGGTCGAAGGGTTTCTACTGCGGCCTGAGCCATGCGCGGCGATGATCAGATCGGAAGCAGCCGCGCTCCAGTCGTTTTCCTTCAGGGCCGATTTCAACACGTCGCTGACAAGATCGGGAAGCATGGGGTCGGTGCCCAACGGGTCCAGAATTCGCAAGTTGCGATCCCCGATACGTCTTGGCAAGGCGCTGGTAACAAACCAGCCCTTGGCCATGAACAGGGGGTAAATCACCGTGTCGTGTGGCAGGCTGTCCATCACCTCTTCAAGTGCGCCGGGATTTGCCAGCGTTGCAGAATGGACCGACGCTTCGGCCGCGAGGGCGTTCACCTCAGCGGCGAACGTGGCCAGCGATGCCTCAGCTGGTTCCGGATCTGAGGGCTGACCATGGGCAACGATGATGGCGTGCGGCATTCCGGGCTCCTGTTCCTGAGCGGTAAGTGTGTCGCCGGTTCTCTATGTCAAGGCGCGTGTTAGCCCAAAACTGTCAGCCAAAGCCAGACGGTCATGATTGAGGCGGCGGTTCCGATCAGCACCGACGAGGCCGCGACCCGTTTGGCGCGCCCGTACATGTTGGCGAAAATATAGGCGTTGAAACCCGGGGCCATCGCTGCGTTCAGCACTCCGGAGCGGAACAGGTCTTGCGGCAGCCCTGTGGATGTTCCGAAAAGCCACACGAGGCTTGGGTGCAACATCAGAGAAATCCCGCAAACATATGCGATCGTGCGCAGATCGCCTTCGGGTTTGTATTTCACCAGCACGCCGCCCAGCGCGAACAAGGCTCCGGGCAGGGCAGCACGAGTTACCAGTTCCAGCGCCTCATCCACCACCTGTGGAATAACCAACCCAGAGAGATTGACGACAAAGCCCAGCGCGATGCCAAGGATCAACGCGTTCTTGAACATCGCAGACAGAACCGAGCGCACCATCTTTGTACCGCCATGGCCGCGATTGCGCACGATCTCCATAACCGTGATCCCAACGCCGTAGCAGAACGGTGAGTGGAAGGCGATGATCGCGTAGTTGCCCGTCAGGCTTTCTGGTCCATAGGCGCGTTCGGTAATGGGCAGGCCCAGAAGGACCGAGTTCGAGAACAGGCAGCAAAAGCCGATGGCGACGCAGTCTTCCCAATCGCGGCCAAAGATCAGCCGTGCCCCGAATAGCCCTGCAGTGAAACAAAGCGCGGCTGCGGAATAGAAACTGACCAGAAGTCGAGGGTCGAAACTGGCGCTGAGATCTAGATGAGCGATAGCTAAAAACAGAAGGCAGGGAATTGCAAAGCCCTGCGTGAAGCGCATCAACCCGTCGACATGCACCTCTTTGAAATAGCCCGAACGGGTCGCAGCATAGCCTGCGCCAATCACCAGAAAGACCGGCAGGATAACGTCAATCAGGCTTTGAAGCATATCGCCCCCGGTTCTGGCGATATGTGTGCCGCAAACGGCAGGGCCTTACAGCGCTTGCTCGATCACCATCCCGTCATAGGCGGGGGTGATGTGATCGGCGGTTTCAGCCTCGACCGTCGCATAGTCCAGGTCGATATGCATATTGGTCAGGACGGCGCGTTTGGGTTCCAGTTTCTCAATCCACCCCAGGGTTTTTTCCAGATGCGCATGGGTAGGATGCGGCGCGCGGCGCAGGGCGTCGATGACCAGACAATCCAGCCCTTCCATCTCGGTCCATGCATCGTCATAGATTTCGGCGACGTCTGGCAGATAGGCTAGCTTGCCCATCCGAAACCCCAGCGAGTCGATTGAACCATGGTTCACGCGGAACGGGCGCAGGGGGATCGGACCTCCAGGACCGTCGATCTCGAAAGGGCCGTCAATAGATTTCAGCTCCAGAATCGGTGGGTACGGAGAGCCCTCGGGCTGGATGAACGCATATCCGAACCGTCCGAGCAGGGCATTCTGGGTGTCGCCATCCGCCCAGACCGGCACACGGGTCTTCATGTTGAAGACGATCATTCTCAGATCATCAAGGCCGTGCACATGATCGGCGTGAGAATGAGTATACACCACCCCATCGAGCCGCCCGGTTCCGGTATCCAGAAGCTGGCTGCGCATATCTGGCGAGGTGTCGATCAGGACCGAGGTCGTGCCCTCTGGCCCGTCTCTTTCGACCAGCATCGAGCAGCGGCGGCGGATATTTTTTGGGTTCTCGGGGTCGCAAGCGCCCCAATGCCCACCAAGGCGCGGTACGCCGCCCGAGGACCCGCAGCCGAGAATGGTGCAGCGCAGCTGTGTCATGCGGCGGCCTTATACTGTGCCACTTTTGAGAACAGGCGGTCGAAGTTCACCTGTGTCTGGGCGGCGAAATCTGCGTAGTCAATGCCGAATACCTCGGCCCCTTTGCGGGCGGTGTGCGCGGTATAGGCGGGTTCATTGCGTTTACCGCGGTATGGGGGCGGTGCAAGATAGGGGGCGTCGGTTTCGACCAGAATGCGATCTGCCGGAGCGGTCGCGAAGATATCGCGCAGCTCCTGACTTTTGGGGAATGCAGCGATCCCGGACATCGACAGATAGAACCCAAGGTCCAAGGCAGCCTTTGCCAGCTCGGCCGATGATGAGAAACAGTGCATCACGCAGGAATAGGGCGCGTTGCGGTATTCCTCAGTCAGAATGCGCGCCATATCGTCATCGGCTGCGCGGGCGTGAATAATCAGAGGTAGGCCGGTGCGTTGGGCCGCCTCGATATGAATGCGCAGGGATTGCTTTTGCACCTCGGCGCTGTCGGCAGTGTAGTGATAGTCCAGCCCGGTCTCACCGATGCCCACGAACTTGGGGTGCTGCGCCAGTGCGACCAGTTCATCGACCGTCGCCATTGGCTCGTCCGCCGCGCTCATCGGGTGGGTACCGGCGGCATAGAACACCGGCGCATGAGCCTCGGCGATGGCGCGAACGTTGGGTTCATTGCGCAGGCGGGTGCAAATGGTGACCATGCGGGTCACACCGGCCTCGGCTGCATTGGCGATGATCTGGTCCAACTGCCCTTCGAAATCGGGGAAGTCCAGATGGCAATGGCTATCGGTGATCTGGGGGGTGTTGCTCATCTGCTCTGACCGGAGGTTTCTTGTATCTTGAACATCGTATCTAGGACCAACGCGGCAGGGTCAAGGTTCACCGCCTGACCATGACGTGCCCGGGCGGTGATCGTTGCCGCCACCTCGGCCCAGTTGCGGGCCTGATGGGGTGAGGCCGAAAGCCGGGTCAGAGTTTCCGCCTCGTTGGGGGCGGCTTCCGGTAAGGGGGCTGCGCCTGTCGCGCCGGTCATTGCCAGACGAGATAGTGCCACGTCGATCAGGGTCAGCAACAGCTCGAAACGTTCGGCTGCGCCGCGCTGGGCGGCGGCTTCGGCCAGCTTGAGGGCACGCTGACGGTCCATTCGGGGCAAGGTGCCCAGAATGGCGATCAACTCGGCATAGATTTCAAGCCCGCCCAGATTGATGAGACGGACCGCATCGCCCACCGACCCAGCGGCCAGAGCGGCAAGGTGATCGGTTTGGCTGGGAACCTCCGCCCCGGTCTGCGCCAAAGCGGCCTGCATATCCTCAGGGCCCAACGGTGAGAGACGCAAGGTGCGGCAACGGGACCGGATGGTCGGCAACAGGCGCGAGGGTTGGTGCGAGATCAGCAGCAACGTGGTGCGCGCCGGTGGCTCCTCCAGCATTTTCAGAAGGGCATTCGCAGCACTGACATTCATCTCATCAGCCGCGTCCACAATGACCACACGCCGCCCGCCATCTGCCGAGGATAGGCCGAAGAACTTGCCCAGCTTGCGGATGTCATCCACCACGATCTCATTCCGGAGACGCCCCTGATCGTTCAACGACCGGGTGATCGCCGCCAGCCCCGGTTCAGCGCCAGCAGTTATGCGATGCGACACCGGGTGGTCCGGGTCGATCTCTAGAGTCTCCGGGGGCGGAGGCGCGCCAAACAGCCCTCGGTCATCCAACGGAGGGGTGGCGAGCAGAAACTGCGCGATCCGCCATGCCAGCGTGGCTTTGCCGACGCCGCGCGGGCCGGTCAGAAGCCAACCATGGTGAAGCCGGTCCGAGTTGTAGGCGCTCAGAAACGCTTGCTCGGCCGTGTCCTGCCCGAACAGCTGCGCGGTCTCACGCGGATGCGGCGCTCCGGGCGCTTGATCTGGGGTTGGGGTGTCGTCGCTCATCGTCTATCGCAAGGCTGCCTCGACGATATCTCTCACATCGTGGGCGACACTGTCCATGTCGCGATTGCCATCGATGACGCGAAACCGGTCGGAAAACTCATCGGCCAGCGCCAGAAACCCAGCGCGCATCTGTTTTTGTAGGGCAGGGCCGAAATCTTCGAACCGCTCCTCGGTGCCCTGTCGCCCTTTGGCGCGGGACAAGCCTGTGTCCGGATCCATGTCGATCAGCAGGGTCATGTCTGGCTCGCGTCCGATCACCAGGTCATGTAGCTGATCGACCACCGCCCGCAGGTTCCCGCGGGACAGGCCCTGATACATCCTTGTACTGTCGGCAAAGCGATCACAGATCACCACCTTTCCCGCATCCAAGGCCGGTGCGATTGTCCGCTCCAGATGATCGCGGCGGGCTGCGGTGAACAGTAACAACTCGGTTTCCGCCGACCACCGGTCAGGGTCGCCTTCCAGCACGAGGCTGCGGATTTCTTCGGCCCCCGGAGACCCTCCGGGTTCGCGCGTCAGTACGACCTGATGGCCCGCATTGCAGAGGGACTCGGCCAGCATCCGGGCCTGAGTTGATTTGCCTGATCCGTCTATGCCTTCAAAGGTCAGGAATAACCCGCGTTGCGTCACATCGACTCCAGCGGGTTATTGATTACGTCTTTCAGGACAATGCCGCCGACCGTCATCATGCGCACCATGAAACCGCCCAGTGGGACATCCTCGGCCGCGAACAGAGGGCGACGGATTTCGGGCAGACCTTCGGGCTTGATCACGAGCTCGGCCAGTTGCTGGCCTTTGGCAACAGGTGCGTTGATGGGGCCGTCATAGACAACCTCAGCTTCGATATTCTGGGTGCCCAGAACCGGGAACAAAACATTCAGGTCGCCGTCGGGCACCAGACCCACGGTCTTTTTCTCACCCATCCAAAGCTTGGCTTCGGCTATCGGCGCTTCTTCGGTGGCAACTGTCCTCTCGACAAAATTTCGAAACGACCAGTTAACCACGGACTCAGCCTCCTCTGCCCGCTGAGCGGTACTGTCTAGGCCAGTGAGAACGAAGATCACCCGGCGATCGCCTTGTTTGGCCGATCCGACAAGGCCGTAGCCGGCCTCTTGCGTGTGGCCGGTTTTCAGGCCGTCGGCCCCAATGTTCAGCCGTAGCAGCGGGTTGCGGTTGCGCTTGTTCGAAGGCGCGCGCCCGTCAAACTCGAATTCTTCTTCAGCGAACAGCGGGTAATATTCGGGGAAATCCGTGATCAGCCGATCTGCGAGGACGGCGAGATCATGCACGGACATCATATGCCCGGCAGCAGGCCAGCCGTTAGAGTTGGCAAAGTTTGAGTTGTTCATCCCCATCTGCTGCGCGCGCTGGGTCATATAGCGGGCAAATCCGGCCTCGGTCCCATCGGGGCTGAGCGCCTCGGCGATCACCACGCAAGCGTCATTGCCAGACAGCACGATAATGCCCCGTATCAGATCCTCGACAGACACACGGTCCTGCGTGTTCAGGAACATGGTTGAGCCGCCATAGCTCATGGCATGTTCCGAGACAGGCAATGTCTCCTGCAGCGTCAAACGCCCATCACGTAGGGCTTCGAACGCGACATAAAGCGTCATGAGCTTGGACATGGATGCGGGCGGAAGCGGCTGATCGGCGTCTTTGGAAAGAAGCACGGTACCTGTGGTCTGATCCATTACATATGCCGCGCGCGCCGAGGTGTCGAACGCGTGGGCGGGCAGGGCCAGAACAGCCATCCCGAGGGTGAAAACGGATGTTCGCAATGCGGATAGCATAAGGTGCCTCCTGTTCTCAGTTGGCCACGGTGAACGCGTCGCCAAAGCCCAGATCTTTCACGTCGTTCTGGATGGCCTTGCGCTCGGCGCGGGTGGCGGCGGGTCCGACCAGCACGCGCCAGACGGTGTTGTCTTCGGTCTTTAACTCTCGCACCTCGGCCGACATGCCGTTTCTGCGGATCTTGGCGGCGGCGCTGTTTGCATTGGACTGAACACCAAACGTACCAACCTGAACAAAGGGTTTCGAAAGAGAGGATGTCGTGGCGGCCGTCGCGGCAACAGGCGTCGGCTCTGCGGCGTCGATAGCGGCTGCGGCCCCTTCGATCGGGTCAAGCGTGGTTTCGGTTATCGCGTTGGGATCTTTTTTCTGCCACCACTTGCGCTTGGTCGGTTTTTCCGCAGGCGCAACCACCGGTGCATCGGTCAAAGCCGGAGCCGTGCTGGCCGCCGATATCTCTGCGGTGGCCTCGACGGCGGCCTCGGCCCCATCCACGGCTGCGTCCGAGGCAACAGCGGCTGCGCCTACAGCGCCTGCGGTCGCCGCTGCGGCGGGCTCTTTCTTCTGCCACCATTTGCGCTTGGCCGGTTTTTCCGTCTCAGAGGTGGCTTCGGGCGCATCAACTTCGGCCACGTCACTAGCTACGGCGGCCTCGGCCCCATCCTCGGCTGCGTCCGTGGCAACAGCGGCTGCGCCCACAACGCCTGCAGTCGCCGCTGCGGCAGGGGCTTTTTTCTGCCACCATTTGCGCTTGGCCGGTTTTTCCGTCTCAGAGGTGGCCTCGGACGCATCAACCTCGGCCACGTCACTGGCGGCGGCGGTCTCGGTGCTTGCTTCGGGCGCGGTCTCGGCCTCAGCGACCTCGGGCTCGGGAGCGACCTCTACGGTTTCGCGCCGCAAGGCCACCACGTTGATCTTGGTCGGCGCGCCAGCAAGGATACCCAGTTGCTCCGCTGCTGCAGAAGATACTTGTAAGGCCGGGCCGGGCAGATTGCGTTCCCGCCGGAATAAGGCGCCGGTCACGGATTTATTGTTCGAGGCGTTTTTTATGATCACCCGCTCGGGCTGAGTCACATCAGGGTGAGCCACCCAGATCCCGCCCAGCGATGGGCGGCCGTCCCACAATCCGGCCTCGGTCAATTGGAACACGTCCGGTGCTTCGACATCGCGCTGTGTGTCGCCGGAGGTTTGAGGGAAAAGTTCGTTTTTGCTCGTGTTTTCGTCGGGTTTTTCTGCGGTTGCCAGCGTTTCCTCGCAACCCGACAACACCACCAAGGCTACAGCCAAGCACGCCAGCCGTTTTGGCTCTGGGCGGATCTCAGTCGCTCGCTTCATTTTGTCATCCCTTGCCTGAAGGGGCCTCGTTCCCCGAGCCCCACCGTCAGCCGGCCGGTTCTTCGCGCCAGTCTGCTGCGGTCTTTCATGCGGATCATAACGTGGGTGTGGTTCTATGGAAAGTCCACTGGTTGGGCTTCGGCAAGATTTCCCGATTTCGACTTGCCTCTGATTTCAGTTGGCCTTAGACCCTGCTTTCGACGGGGAGGTGGCAGAGTGGTCGAATGCGGCGGTCTTGAAAACCGTTGGGCGTGAGAGCGTCCCCAGGGTTCGAATCCCTGTCTCCCCGCCACTCATACCTGTCTCACTTCAGTTGTATTTTCTGATCCGGAATTGTTACGCAATTCCCGCGCGTTGGCGCATGCGCTTTCAATCAGAGACGAAGCAAACCGTACATTCAGAGGACAATTCAGGCGCGAGTCTCAGTGTCGCATTTTAGCGGGGTCGCTTTGGGCTGGATTTCCCTGATAACCTGTAATTTACAGGGAATTTTCGCAAACCGGGACTGACTTCCGTCATTTCTTCTATCAGAACTGTATGTTTCTCAGAGGTTTATGTTGCAAATTCCCTAAAAGGTGGAACAGGGAATTTCCTCGTGCGAACAGGGAATTGTTCCGCCGGATCAGGGAGGGCGAAGTCTGTATCAGGGACGCAGGAGCTGGAGATGTCAGAAGCCGAACAGGCGTTCCTGTTCGGACCATTCAAGTGGGTGGGTCACGCTGACCAGACGCTTGAGTGTGAGTTCGGGCGGCTGGCTCCCGTCGAGAATCGCCGTTTGAATCTTTGGTGAGAGAAAGGCGAGCTGAGCACGGGTGCGGATGAAGGCGTCAGGGACGCTTTCGCGGCGGGCAATCTCCATCAGTTGAACTCCGGCCTTCAGATCACGGGCCCAGCCATGGGCGCGGATCAGCATGGACCGGAGGTGGGGGTCAGGTTGGGGTGCCATGTCTCCGGCGATGACCTTGGCCTCGACGCCGCGGCGGCACAGATCGAAAGATGCGGTGACGTGGGTGAGATCCGGGTGCAGATGATCGGCCGCGATGCCAAGTGCGCTTGCCAGAGTTTTGGGGTTAAATTCGAGGTCGATCTGTCCTCGTGCAAGTTTGGCTTTGGCCAGAAGAGCAGCGCCGATCTGACAGCCATGGCCTAGAAGCCGGGTTACTAAATCCGCAACTGAAGTCTGAACTGCCTCGGCTGACCCGGCCTCCGGCTGCGCCAGTACTTGGTGCGCCGCGGCGGCGTCTTGCAAATGTCTGACGATGACATCCATGACGGCGTGTTCCAGCGCTGGGCCGGGCAGTCGCCAGCCAGAGATATCCTTGCCGCCTGAGATCAGTCGATTGGAGATATAGTAGCGCAACCGTCGGCCTTTGCGCGTGGTGTGGGTCGGCGTCAACCGATCACCAGTTTCGTCATACAGCAGACCGGTGAGCCAGGCCCCGGGGTCAGTGGAGTGTTGGCGCGCATCGGAGTCGCCGCGTGCCCGCGAGCGGTTGGAGGCCTGTCGCATTTTTTCCTGCACCCGGTCCCAGATGTCCTGATCGATGATCGCCGGATGTTGTCCGTCCCAGATCTTATCCTTGTGGCGGATTTTTCCGAGATAGACCGGATTGCGCAGCAGGTAATAGATTTGACCCCGTGACAGCGGACAATCCCCCTTCACACTGCCATCTGTCCGAACAACCCGTTTTGACCGCAGGTCTTCTGCCGTTGCCCGTTCTTCTACTTTGCGCAGGCAACCAAGCTCGTCATAAAGCCCAAAGAGATGCCGGACCGTTCTGGCCTCCTCTTCATTCACCACCAGCGTTCTTGCCTTCGGATCGGGGTGGCGATCATAGCCCAGAGGCAGGTTGCCACCCATCCAAAGCCCCTTCTTCTTCGACGCTGCAATCTTGTCGCGAATACGTTCGGCGGTGACTTCCCGTTCAAACTGAGCAAAGGACAACAGCACATTCAGCGTTAACCGGCCCATGGAAGATGAGGTATTGAAGGCCTGCGTGACGGACACAAAAGAACAGTTTGCCTGTTCCAGCCGGTCGACCAGCTTAGAGAAGTCGGCAAGCGACCGGGTCAGCCGGTCAATCTTGTAGACCACCACCATGTCAATACGCCCGGCATCGATCTATTCAAGAAGGCGCTGAAGGGCGGGTCGCTCTAGGGTGCCGCCCGACAGGCCACCGTCATCGTAGCGCCCGGACAACAGGGTCCAGCCTTCATGTCGCTGGCTTGCGACATAGGCCGCGCAGGCCTCATATTGCGCATCCAGCGAATTGAAGTCCTGATCCAGACCATCTTCTGAGGACTTGCGCGTGTAGATGGCGCATCGGATTTTACGGCGCGGGCTCATTTGGCCGCCTTGCCGGTGAGCCCAAAGAAACGCGGCCCTGACCAATGCGCGCCGGTAATCTCTCGGGCGATGGCCGAGAGTGAGCGATAGGACCGACCGTTCCAAGTGAAGCCGTCTTCTGTAACGTCGACTACATGGGTCACACTATTCCACTCGCGTAGCAGGCGCCCGCCGGGTTTTAGGGCAGGGCATGTAGGCCGGGGTTTCTTCCCAGAGCCCTTTTCCAGCGTGGCTTTGACCTGGCGGGGTAGCCTGCCATGACGGCGGGACTGCATCTCAAAGGCGATAAAGCGGCGCAGAAAGGGTTGGCTGAGCATGGCGGGGGCGGGTTGATCAAACAGTTGCTGCCAAAGCGTGACCAGATCCGATCGACCCATGGCGGCGAGATCGGCGACATCGCTCGTCTTGGTCATGACGCTTCTCCAGTTCCCGCCGCCAGATGATATGTGGATGGTCCATTTGGTTTGTCGGATGTCCGCCGTTCAATTGTGACGCCTTTTTTCCGCAGACCGCTTAGAGCTGCTCGGACCGAATGAGGCTGCCATCCCGTTGCTTTGCAGAGCGCCTCAAGGCTGGCGCCGCTCGGGCGGCGCAACAAGTGTTGCACTTTGTCAATTTTGGTTTGCTTCCGCTTGGACATGTATTGTCTCCTCTGATTTGGGGCTGGCTAGATGCCGAACCCCGGTACCGAGGAGCGCCCGAATGGCTCGGGCGTGGGTTCAGTGATGCGTGGTTGACGGCAACAGTCCAGCTCTTTCTGAAGCGATTACTTGAGGCGTGTGTTTTGAAGGGCGTTGCTGGCGTACCCCCGATTATTCGTCAACAATCTTAATTGGTTACTTTTAGTTTGGGGGGTTGCGTCTCGTATTGATGGCACCTACATTCGACCTAATCGCCCGGACTATCAGGGCGGGAAACTGCTCCCGCAGGCAGCACTCATTGGAAACACAGGTTTCCGCAGAGAGCATTCAAAGGAGCAACGTCTCGGATCGATTGGTCCGGGGAGTTGCGATTTGTGCTCTCTCCGATTTTCCAGCGCGATCCCTCCATCTCGACGTCCGCGCGGCGTCACGCAAAAGGAGGCGGTTATGCCTGCCAAAAACACACACAGCGACGTTCGGGCGTCCAATACGCCTATCTGGATGGCCGAAAAAGTTATCCAATCCCAGATCAGCCAGATCAAGCCCTACGCCAACAACAACCGCGTGCACGCGGCCAAGAATGTCGACAAACTGAAAGCATCGGTGGCCCAGTTTGGCTTTGTCACTCCGATCCTGTTGGATGGTTCGGGCACAATCATCGCGGGTCATGGCCGCTATGAGGCCGCTAAGGCCCTGGGGTTGAATTCCGTACCGACTGTTGTCGCGGATCATTTGTCAGAAGCGGAAGTGCGCGCTCTGCGCATTGCGGACAATAAGCTGGCGGAATTGTCGGACTGGAATGAAGCGGCGTTGCAGATCGAATTTGCCGAGCTGATGGACCTCAGCCTTGATGGCGAGTTGAACTTTGATCTGGACATCACAGGGTTCGAAACACCGGAGATCGACATCATTATCGACAGCGTCGGTGAGGTGACGGTATCTGTAGCGGAAACTGTTGAGACGCCGGACCCTGCGGCACCCGTAGTCACGGAGCCGGGCGACCTCTGGGTTCTCGGAGATCATCGCATTTTCTGCGGGGACGCCCTTCAAGCCCAGAGCTACGACACCTTGCTGGAAGGCGAGACCCCGCAGATAGTCTTCACCGATCCGCCTTACAACGTGCCTGTCAATGGGCATGTGCGGTCCGGCAATAGCGCCGAACACCGCGAGTTTGCCATGGCGTCGGGAGAAATGACGGATAGCGAGTTCCGCGGCTTTCTTTCAGGCGCGATCACGCAGTTGTTTGACTGCCTGCCGAACGGAGGCATCGCGATGATCTGCATGGACTGGCGTCATATCGAAGAACTGATTACGGCGGGCAAAGCAGCTGGATTGGACCTCATCAATCTCTGCGTCTGGAACAAGACGAACGGAGGCATGGGCAGCCTTTATCGCTCAAAGCATGAGCTGATTTGCATTTTCAAGAAGCCTGGTGCGCCGCACATCAACAACGTCGAGCTGGGCAAACACGGGCGCAACCGGACCAACGTCTGGGATTACGCCGGTGTGAACAGCTTTGGGGCAGGGCGCGAGGCGGATCTCGCGGATCATCCCACGGTGAAGCCGACAGCTCTGGTTGCAGATGCCATCATGGATGTGAGCCACCGCGGCGATGTCGTGCTGGACGCCTTTGGCGGGTCCGGCGCGACTCTGCTGGCAGCTGAGAAAACCGGGCGCCAAGCGCGGCTTATTGAGCTCGACCCGGCTTATGTCGATGTGGCCATCCGCCGTTGGCAGGAGATGACCGGTGATAGCGCCGTGCACGCGGTAACAGGCCAGACGTTCGATGCGCGTTTTGCGGCCAACGATACCACTTCAGAACAGGAGGTGGGTCATGTCTGACGATACGAAAGAGTATGAGGTCGGCTACGGCAAACCGCCCAAAGCGACCCAATTCAAAAAAGGCCGATCCGGCAATCCGAAAGGGCGGCCGAAAGGTGCCAAGGGGGTGAATGCCAGCTTGAAACGTGAATTGGAAACCAAGATTACGGTTCGCGAAGGCAGCCACGAAATCCGGATTTCCAAGGCTGAGGCAATTGCCAAGCGGTTCACAGCAGGCGCGTTGAAGGGCGACACGAAATTGTTGATGGCGCTGCTTAAGCTGGACACAGATCTGTTCAACGCAAGTGAATTGGACGCGCAAGAAAGCGTCCGTACGGTTGAGCCCGACGCTGTCGACTACGACATCCTCCGGGATTTCTTTTCCAGCCAACTGGACGGTGACGGTGATCTGGAAAACGAGGAGGCGGAAGATGACGACTCCTGATCCAAAAATCGTCGTGCAAGCCGCTCGCGAGGTTTGCCGGGACAATTTCTTTCCCTTCGTTTGGCGTGTGTTTGGCACGCTGCACCAGGGAACTGACCGCAGCTTTGATCCGGCCTGGCATGTGCGGGCCATGTGCCATGAGTTGGACAATGTCCGTCGAGGCGAAAACAAGCGACTGATCATCAACATCCCGCCACGTTGCCTGAAATCGGTCACCGTGGCCGTTGCATATGTCGCTTATCTTCTCGGTCATAACCCCAGCGCCAAGATCATCGTTGCCAGCTATGGGTTGGATCTGGCGCGCAAACATTCCGAAGATTGTCGTCGGATCATGTCTGCGCGCTGGTACCGGGAAATGTTCCCTGAAACGGTCTTGGCTAAAAAGGGCAACACCTCAGAAGAAATCCGCACCACAAAGGGAGGCAGCCGTAAGGCTGTCTCCATTGGAAGTTCTGTCACCGGTCATGGCGCCGATTACATCATCATCGATGACCTGCTGAAAGCCGGAGATGCCGGCTCCGAAGCCGAGCTGGTCAAGGCGCAGGAGTTCATTGAGGGGACCTTGTTGTCGCGCTTCGACAATCCGGCCGAAGGGCGTGTGGTTATGGTTGCGCAACGGTTGCACGAGATGGATCCGCCGGGTTATCTGCTCGAACGCGGGACCTACCGGCATCTGAATCTGCCTGCCATCGCAGAAGGCCATGAGGTGGTTCCTCTTGGGCATGGAAGGGTCATGCGCCGCAAACCTGGTGATCTCCTGTGCCCGTCCCGTTTGGATCAGCAAACGCTGGATACCAAGCGTCGCGAAATGGGCGCGGCCGTGTTCAATTGCCAGTATCAGCAGAACCCCATTGCTCCCGACGGGTCGCCCTTGCGCTGGGAGTGGTTTGGCACCTACGAGACCATCGAAGATCGCCGCTGGTTCCAACTGGTGGTTCAGAGCTGGGATACGGGCATGTCGGCAGACCCCCGGTCTGATTTCTCTGTCTGTACAACCTGGGGGTTCCGCGAAAATGCGTGGCATCTTATCGACGTCTGGCGCGGGCAGGTAGACTACCCAGACCTGAAAGCCAAGGCACTGCAACTTGTCGGCCGTTGGGATCCCGATCGTGTCCTGATCGAAGATGCGGCCTCCGGCAAACCTCTTTTGGACGAATTGTTTCGTGATGACCGTCGGCGCTACGAACGCATTAAACCCGACAAGGACAAGGAAACCCGGTTCCAGTCCGCTTGCGGTCCTGTCGAAGAGGGCAAGGTTTATCTGCCTGCAGATGCACCCTGGCTGCCGGTATTCAAACGGGAGCTTCAGTCCTTTCCACGCGGACGCAACGACGATCAGGTCGACAGCTTTGCCCACTTTCTGAACTGGTCCAAGGGACCGGGCTTCTACCGGGCATTGGGCCGCGACCACCGGATCAACATCGAACGTCGGGAGCGTAATCGAGAGAGGGTCAGGCGACGGTAGGATCTCGGAGTTGAGCTTGAAAACTCGTTGAATAGTACTGGGAGGGCCGATGTCGGACCAATCCTGAGAGCGGCCCCAATGACCGCTCGCAACCACAAACCGGTCTAATCGCTAATGCCGTCGGATGACGGCTTTGAGCCCTTCCCGACCGATGCAGCTTTTGTCACGAACGGGCAGAATGCCGACCTTACGGACCTTCGCTGCGGGCACGAGAAGTCAGAGTTCGCAGAAACCAAGGCGGTCAAGATGGGCGGCAAGCGGGAGTTCGCTGCGGATAGCATGGAGGTCTCCTTTCCCATCGATTGCTCCCCGCGAAGGGCTCGCCGGTTCATGCATCTCTTCGGCATTACCATTGGCGACCGAGGTTCCAAGAGATTGCGGTAGTCGAGAAGTCGCAGCGGGGTCAGGCTAATCTGCAGGCGCTCCGGCAATTTGGGCCTCTTGTGCCTCCTTATTGCGCCAATCTTTCGGGGATATGCCGAAGTTCCGCGTGAAGGCTCGGGTGAGTGCCGATGTTTCGGACAAGCCGACCAATTGGGCGATCTCCTTGATCGAATGATCAGATGTGGTGAGCAGTTCGGAGGCCTTTTCCATCCGCAGCCGGTTGATCACCTTGGACGCCGTTGTTCCGTAGGAGGACAAGCGCTTGTTCAGCACCTTGGTGGTGATGCTGCACATCCGGGCGGCCTCGCTCACCGTCAGCGCCGGATCGGACAGCCTTGATCGCACGAGAATTTCGAAGCCTTCGAGGTAGTCCAGGGGCACATCGACCTGAACCGGTTCTTCGATATCATTGTCGTGGTTCACGAGGAGTTCGGGGTTGATTGGAAGCGACAGCCAGGCCGCCGGAAAGCGGATGGAGAATCCCCTGTTGTTGCACTTGATGCCCCGCACGCCATGAAACTGCTCCGGCAGCAGGGTCGGATCGCAGAGGCGCAGAACAACCTGGGTTGGATCCCATCGGAAATCGAGAACACGGTGCAGCAGGGAGATCCAGATCCCGACGAGAAAGGCGTCCGAATGGCCCGGCGACACCTCGGGTTCGAAATTGCGACTGGTGGTGAAGTAGGCGTGTTCCTCCTCGATCAGGAGCCGGAAGGACACCGCGTTGCTTTCCTTCGAGACGATCTGGGTGAACCGGGTGAAGAAATCGCCAAGGGTCACCGACTGGCCGAGGAGCGCCCCACGCGGCAGGAACTTCAACAGGTCTGTCTGTTGTCCCGCCAAGGCGCAGATATCCGGCCGGGTGATGTCGGCGATGGAGGCCAGCGCCGCATAGACCGTGTCATGCGGGATGAACTCGGCCGGGTTCAGGACCTGTTCCTCGCTCAATCCATGCAGCCCGAGCGCAAAGGCCGGATCCGCATCGAGCCGCCGCATCATCGCTACGACGGGGCCGAGGACCGTAGCACGTACGAGGGACAAACCGTCCTTTTGTTCTCCTTGCGGCATCCACATCACCCTTTCGCTCTCCGACACGCTACGGGCGCGGGCGCCTGACGGCCAAGCAGAAATTGGCTGAAATTGACCGGATCAGGTCAGAAAAATGCACCACGGGATCAGCGGGTCAAAAGAATCTCGGGGCACATGTGCATAGTGGGAGGATCGGTCCGCAGGAAGACCGACCCCTGGGAGGACACCGAATGACAACACTCAACCTGAAGGCGTTGCTGCCGGCCATGTCAATGGCAATTGCGCTCACGACGCCTGCCATTGCGCAGGATATCCCCAACATTCCCTCGGAGGTCACGCTGTTCAAGAACGTGATGGTCTTCGACGGGGTGAATGACGGCTTGAAAGATGTCGACGTGCTCGTCGTCAAGAACAAGATTCACAAGATTGCAGAGGACATTCCCGAATCCGGCACGTGGGAAGTCGAAGTTCGAACGGGCGGAAGCAAGCGCCTGCCCGATCCTGTTGGCGGTATCGACGGCTATTCTTTCACCATCCAGACCGAACGCGGTATCGAGACCAAAGAGGTCGAGGTCAATGTGATCGACGGCGGCGGACGCACCTTGATGCCGGGACTGATCGACAGCCATGTGCATGTGAATATGTACAAGGATGGCACGATCCCGGGCCTTCAGGACACGACATGGGAGGAGATCGGCGCACGTTCTGCGGCCTTTGCGCAGGAAATGCTGGCGATGGGCTTCACAACCGTGCGCGACATGTGCGGTGCACATGGTGGACTTCGTGCGGTAATCGACGAGGGTTCGCTTCCGGGCCCGCGGATATACTCGTCCGGCGCCTGCCTCAGCCAGACCGGTGGTCATGGCGACTGGGGGATCGCCGGGCAACGCAAGAACGAAAGCAATCTTGAACGGCTGGAGATCACGCGGCTTGTCGACGGCCCTGCCGAAGTGCTCCACGGCGCGCGGCGGAACTTTGCGCTTGGGGCCAACTACCTCAAGATCATGGTCAGTGGTGGTGTGACCTCCATCAAGGACCCGATCTACCAGTCCGCCTTTACAGACGAAGAAATCGCCGCTGCCGTCGAGGTGGCCGGGGACATGGATTCCTATGTCGCCATGCATGTCTTCATGGATAGCGACCTGTCGCGCGCGCTCGATCTCGGGGTCAAAGTGGTGGATCACGGCCTGACCATAACGGAACCGACGATGCAGAAGCTGGTAGAGAAGGAAGCGTTCTTCTCGCCCAACCTGACCGCGTTGGCGCCCGAGGCGCTTGAGCATCCGATGCACCAGGACCCGACCTTCCCGCCGACGGCGAAGTTCCTCTGGTTGCGGAAAAACAGCGAGCAGTTGTTTGATCTGGTGCGGAAGTACAAGCCGAAGATGGTGTTCGATTCCGACTACGTGCTGCTGACCGGTGTGCCGTACCGGCAGTCGATGGACTTCACCAAGGCTTTCATGGCGCGTGAGTTCGGCAACCTCTGGGCCTTGCAGATGATGACCTCGAATGGCGGCGAACTGGCCGCACTGACGGGACGCGGAAACCCCTATCCCGAAGGCAAGCTCGGCGTGATCGAGGAAGGTGCCTATGCCGATATCCTCATCGTTGACGGAAACCCGCTCGAAGACATCACTGCCATCGGCGCTGTCGATACATGGTTCGATGCCGAGCCACGCGGGCAGGACGTGCCGAGCATTCGCGTCATCATGAAGGACGGCAAGTTCTACAAGAACACGTTGAACTGAACTTTCGGCGGGGCGCTGGCTCCGCCGTCAACATTGCGGAAGGGCAAACTTATGAAGCATCTTTTCAAGTCCACATTACTGGCGGGCGTGGTGTCGCTCGCTGCCGGCATGTCCTCTGCGCAGGACGAAGCGCTGCCGCAGACCCTGTTCACCAATGTCCATGTTTTTGACGGCGTGAACGAGGCGCGGATCGAAAACGCCAGCGTTCTGGTCGAAGGCAACCTGATCAAGGAAATTTCGACGGACGGGATCGAAGCGCCCAACGCAACCATGATTGACGGCGGCGGGCGCACGCTCATGCCGGGGATGCATGACCAGCACGTGCATTTGCTGGTGTTCAACCCGCTCAGTGACGGGTTGCGCCAGAACATCACGCCCTTCCATCTTGGTGGCGTTGCAACGATCCGGTCCGAGCGCATCCTGATGAACGGGTTCACGACGGTTCGTGACCTCGGCGGACCGGCAAAGTCCATCGCGCGGATCATCGATACCGGTATGTTCCCCGGCCCGAGGATCTATTCCTCGGAGGCCTTCATCACGCAGACATCGGGCCATGCCGATTTCCGCAAGCTGAACGACCGGCATCCAACCCTGTCGGGGCAAGGCCCATCGCATTGGGTCGACACGGACATGAGCTTCATCGCGGATGGCCCGGAGCAGATCCGCATGGCGGTGCGCGAGAACCTGCGGCGCGGGGCAACCCAGATCAAGGTCATGGTCAGCGGTGGGGTCACGTCCGAGTTCGACCCGCTGCATTCGCTTCAGTACCAGGCGGACGAGATCCAGATGGCGGTCAAGACCGCCGAGCAATGGGGCACCTACGTCACCTGCCACGTGTTCACCGAGCAGGCGATCCGCAACTGTATCGACAACGGTGCAAAGACCGTTGAGCACATCCCGTTCCTGACCAAGGAGGCCGCCGAGATCATGGTCGAAAAGCAGATCATGTTCGCGACGGCGGTAGCCCCGGTCTACTCGGTGACGACCGAACAGGCGGAAGCCTTCTACACGCCAGCCTCGTTCGCCAAATGGAAGAGTGTCCGTGACGCCGCCGCCAACATGATCGAGGTGATCCAGACGACACCGGGCATGATCGACCTCTACACTCTGGGCACCGATCTCATCAACAACTGGGACCAGACGCTTGAGCAGGACAAGAAGATGAACGACGAGTTCAAATACCTGCACGAGGCCAAGTTCAAACCCTTCGACATTCTGCGCATGGCCACATCGAACGGCGCCCGCATGAACCGGCTTACGGGCTTGAACAATCCGTATCAAGACGGCCCGCTCGGCGTGGTCGAGGAAGGCGCTTACGCGGATCTCCTGCTGGTCGATGGCAACCCGCTCGAAGACATCCTTCTTCTGGCCGATCCTGATCCCAACCTGAAGGTCATCATGAAGGACGGCGTGATCTACAAGAACACGCTGGACTGAGGAGAGCGCGGGGCGGTCTCCCTCGTCCGCCCCGCGTTTTTTTGCCCGACGCAATCATCCCGGAAGGACTGACCGTGAAACACCTCACTCTTGCCACTCTCATGGCCCTCTGCAGTTCGATGGCGGTTGCTCAGGAGTGCGACGTCGCGCTTCTCAACGGCCGCGTCATGGACCCGGAAACCAATCTTGATGCCGTGCGCAATGTCTGCGTGACCGGCGACAGGATCACCGCGATCACCGAAGATGCCTTGACGGGCAAGCGCGAGATCGACGTTTCCGGGCATGTAGTCGCGCCGGGATTCATCAACACCCATTCGCATTCCTTTGGCGGCTTCGATCAGAAGATGATGGCCCATGATGGCACGACGACGATCCTCGATACCGAGAGCGGCGTGGCGGATGCCGACCTGTTCTACGACAAGTACGAGGGCAATTCCTTTCTCAACTTCGGTTCCGGGATGGGGCACGAGGAGATCCGGCGTGTCGTGATGGATGGGGTTTCAGTCGAGCTGGCATCCGATCCGACCTACATCCTCAAGTCACGCGGTGCAGCCGAGGAAGAAGACGGACATGCCAGCTGGGCGCTGGATATTCCGACTGCGGATCAGCTCGTCGAAGTCATGACCATGTATGAAAAGGGTCTTCGCGCCGGGGCGATCACCGTCAACACGACGGTGGGATACATGGGATACAACACCTATCCGAAGGAGATTTTCGCGCTTCAGAAAATGGCGAAGAAGTATGACCGCTTCTTTGGCGCCCATACCCGTTTCGGTCCGACCGAGAGCCTGCCGCTCTACTATTCCCTGGGCGCAAACGAGGTGATCGCAAACGCCGTTGCGCTCGACGGGGCCCTGATCCTTTCCCACATCCAGAACCAGGGGTGGGAAGAAATCTACGAGCTTGCGCGCCGCCTGCAAATGCGCGGAATGACCATCTTCGCGGAATACTACCCGGCCATCACCGGCAATCCGAACATCGCGACACCGCAACTGCTGCCGGACAAGATCGAGGCGAACAATATCGTTCCGACCCGCGATATCTTCGATACCAGCACCGGCGAACTCTACGAGTCCGACGAGGAGTTCTTCCGGCAGCAGAAGGAGGATCCGAGCAAGCCGATTTTCATCACAGTCCGCCCCGAAGCAGACCTGGAGCGCTGGATCCACATGAAGGATATTGCGATCGCCAACGACATCGTCGGCTTCACCGTCGATGGCGAACCGCTGCCGATCGAGGCCGATTTCACGGAGTACGGGGGGCACCCGCGCAATGCCGGCACCTATGGCATCGTGTTCCGCGAGGCCCGTGAACAGGGCATCGCGCTGATGGAGATGGTGAACAACGCCTCCTACATTCCCGCGAAGTACTTTTCCAAGGTGGGCCTGAAGGCGATGCAGGAACGCGGCCGGATGCAGGAAGGCATGATCGCGGATATCACGATCTTCGACCCCGACACGATCACCGAAACATCATCGATGAAGAAGGGCATGAACGGCTCCTTCACCAAGGGAATCCCCTACGTTCTGGTGAGCGGGCAGGTCATTATCGACGACGGTGTCGCTAATATCGACCTGCGGCCCGGGCAGCCGATCCGTTACCCGGTCATCGAAGGGGGCGAGATCGATCTGGACCTCGGGGACAAGGAATTCACCTGGCACGCCGACATCGAAACGCCAGAGGATGAGCATTCCGAGTTCCCGCTCCGCCCTGCCGAGCTGGAACACTCCATTCCCGGAGCTCCGGGGCATTGAACCCACAAGAACGGTCAGGGCAGCCATGCTGTACTGACCACAACATCGAAGCAATTCCGGGTGGCAAGATGAACAGGATCCTTCTTTCGACAGCCCTTTGCGTCTCTGCGACAGTTGCAGCGGCGCAGGACACAAAAGACATGCGCACCTTCCTGTTTATCGGCGCATCCAACAGCGCCGCCTGGGAGATGCAGATCGCCAATCCCGGGGACCGCGCGGCCTCGGTGAAGGGTGGGATCGAGGCGCTCGGCGGCGAGCTTTTGAGCTACTATTGGGGGCTTGGGAACGGGAAGAACTACATCACCGTCGCCCTGCCGGACGACCCCACCTTCATCCAGGCCTTCTATGTCAGCCGTCTCGGTGACGGGTTGCTGGAGGATTACCAGATGATCGAGTTGATGAGCAGCGCCGACATGGCCGAAGCCCTCGCCCGTGTGCCGGAGATCAAGGCGCAGGACGATCTCAAGTAACCGGACTGCACACTCGGGACGATCCAGAAGGGAACATCAAATGAACTTCAGCCCTGTGTGTGTCGGCGGAGTCGTATTATGCAAATAGTTGCCATTGGCCTGCTGTCCGCCTTCTTTCTCTTCGCCAGTTCGATCAAGATCCTTGGCTGGCAGAAGCTCATCTTCGAAACGCAACTGGCGATGTTCGTCAAATACGGGCTGAACCGTCAGATCATGGCGCTTGTCGGTGGTGTCGAGCTTTTCGGGGCGGTGGCGATCTGGTTTCAAGGCAGCTTGCTCGGGCCGCTCGGGGCCGCTGCCCTTCTGGGCACGTCGCTTGGCGCAATCGGTTGTCATCTGATCTGGGACACTTGGAAAGACGGTGTGCCTGCCATGATCACGGCTACGCTTTCGGCCTTCGTCCTCTGGACGGGCCGGGATGTCGTACTGGCGATACTTGCATGAGCGGGCCGAAGAAGAATCAAGAGCAACAAGAGAGACCTCATATGGGACAGGCAAGGCTTCTCGGTACGGTCATCGTCGCTGGCTTCTGGTTATCAACCGGAGCCTTGGCGCAGGAAAGCCGGCCAACGTCCGCCCTGGAGGCCGCCGCAGCGGTCTCGCTCGGTGGCCCGGCATCCACGCAGGCCCAACTGGAACAAGACCGAGTGCGGCGGTTGCAGGACTCTCGCTGGCCGGGGCTGGATGCGGCATTGGACCCCTTGGAGGCATCGCGGCAACGCTTTGCCGAACGCACCGGCCTGAACCTCTCCTTCGACTACCAGGCCTATTACCAGTCCGCGACCGAGAGCCTGACCGATATCGACGAGGCCGCCTTGGGCCAGGCGCGCATTCTGGGCCAGTGGACGCTGCTCAATCGCGGCGGCGAAAATCCCGGGCAATTGGTCTTCACATTGGAGAACCGCCATCTGCTCGGCACGGACATCGCGCCAAGCGGGCTTGCCGGGGAAATCGGCTATGCGGGCGTCACCGCAACGACATTCAGTGACACCGACACGACCCTCTCCGTCGCCTACTGGTCCCAGACGCTCGCTGGCGGGAAGGCCGGTTTCGTGGCCGGCCGGATCGATCCGGGAGACTACTCGGACATCCTCGGCTACGTGAACCCACGCACGACTTTCTCCAATTTCTCGATCCTGTTCAGCCCGGTCCTGCCGATCCCCGATCCCGGCTTCGGCATTGCGGGGGGCGGTTTCCTGACCGACCAGATCTATGCCCTCGGTGTCCTGTCGGATGCAAACGGCTCGCTGACCGATGTCGAGTGGTTTCCCGGTGGCCCCGAGTTCTACAAATACGCCGAGATCGGATGGACGCCCGAACGCTCGAAGCGCTTTCTAACCAACGTTCACCTCGGGGTATTTCACGTCGATGAACGCACCGAGGCAGGCGTGCCGGAGAGCTACGGGGCGATCCTGTCTGCCAACCACACGATCAACGAGGAATTCATGATCTACGGACGCCTCGGCTGGTCGGAGGGTGAGGCGCCGATCGCCCGACGCGCAGCCAACGCTGGACTTCTATGGCGGCCGGGCCTCTATGACGACCTCTTTGGGTTTGGCGCGACCGTTGCGGACCCGGTAGATGAAACGCTCGACACCCAGACCACAATGGAGGCCTTCTATCGGTTGGACCTGTCGGACAATGTCGCCCTGACGGCGGACGTCCAGCACATGATCAACCCGGGCTTCAACGATCAGGACACGACCGTTTTCGGCTTGAGGCTGCGGATCAATCTTTGACCTGAGTAGCGGCGGATAGAATGCCGTCTGGTTGGGAGTGTCGTGCCTGCGCCGGAACGGCCCATGCAGCCATCGCGGTCTTGTCAGAAGAACTTGGCTTGAGGCGGGCAGGGCGGTTGCGTAGCTTTTTCCCATGACCAGACCTGCCTCTTTCAAGTACTTCAAAACCAGCCCAGAGATCATCCGCCTTGCGGTGATGCTGTACATCCGATTTCCACTCTCGCTTCGGAATGTCGAAGATCTGCTGCACGAGCGAGGCATCGACGTGAGCCACGAAACTGTCCGATATTGGTGGAACAGGTTTGGCCCTATGTTTGCTGCTGAAATCCGAAGAAAGCGTGTTCAGCACCTGCGCGCGTTCTCCAAATGGAAGTGGCACGTGGACGAGGTTTTCGTGAAGGTGAATGGCAAGAGACACTACCTCTGGCGGGCCGTCGATCATGAGGGCGAAGTGCTGGAAGCAATCGTTACCAAACGCCGAAACAAGCAGGCGGCATTGAAATTCCTCAGGAAATTGATGAAGCGGCACGGTAAAGCGGAAAACGTCGTCACGGATCGCTTCGCCTCATACAGAGCCGCGCTCAGAGAGCTGGGCGCGCTCCAAACGCAAAAGACGGGAAGGTGGCTCAACAACCGCGTCGAGAACTCGCACCTGCCGTTTCGACGACGCGAACGCGCGATGCAACGATTCAGGCGCATGCGAAGTTTGCAGAAATTCGCCTCCGTCCATTCCTCGGTCCACAACCACTTCAACCAGGAAAGATCGCTCACCAGCCGGGACACCTTCAAGCTGACACGCACCGCCGCTCTTAGCGAGTGGCGTCAGCTTTGTTCGGAATAGGTTCGCGGTTTCCGCAGTAAACTGAGACTGGTTCGAATTAGTCTGACAGCACCCATCCAAGTATTCGGGCCAGTTGTCGGACACCCCTGTTTCCAGGCCATCGTTCTTTACGCTCCTCTGAGCCGAATTGCTTTCACTTTGAACATGCTGTACGCGGATTGCCCGGCAAACGCTCTGACAGACTTTGGAACACTGCGTACAATACCGGTATCATAAGAAGGCCGAGGGTGCTGTCGATGATCATGCCTGCAAAGACTGGATAGCCGATAGACACCCGGCCCGCCGCGCCCGCACCGCTGGCCAGCATCAGCGGCAGCACGCCCATGATAAAGCATAGGCCCGTCATCGTGACCGGCCGGAACCGCATGTGGGCGGCCTTGATCGCCGCATCATCAATAGATATGCCTTCATTGCGCCGCATGTTATGGGCAAATTCGACAACCATGATGGCCTTCTTTGCGGCGAGGCCGATCAACAGAACGATCCCAATCTGTGCGTAGATATTGTTGTTGATGTTGGGGATGAATTGCAGCGGAATGAGCGCGCCCAGAACCGCAAAGATAGTGGACGCCATGATCGCAAGGGGCAAAATCCAGCTTTCATATTGGGCGACCATAAACAAATAGGCAAAAACCACCGCAAGCGCCAGGATAATGAGAACGAGGTCACCGGTTTGGACCTCCTGCAGTGATACGTCCGTCCACTCTAGGATGTAGCCTTCGGGCAGGGTGCTCGCGGCGACCTGCTCAACCAGCGCGATGCCTTCGCCAGAGCTGACCCCCGTTTGCAGCTGGGTACTGATCGACGCTGAATTGAACAAGTTGTAGCGATAAAGGATCTCGGCCCCCAGTTGCGGCTTGACGGTCACGAATGTCCGCAGCGGCAGCGCGGTGCCTGACGCATTCTTGACATACACTCCTTCAATCTCATCCAACGATTGCCGGTGTTTTGCATCTGCTGACATGACCACCCAATAGACCCGGCCGCCGCGCACGAAATTGTTCACGTACAGTGACCCAAAACTTGCCTGCAGAGCGGTGAAAATCTTGCTAACATCCACTTGCAGCGCTTCGGCCCGGTCTCGGTCTATATCTAGGAAATACTGGGGTGCATTGGCTGACATGGAGCTGTAGGCCTGCTGCACTTGAGGCTGTTTCATCAATGCGGCAAGCAAGCCGTTTTTAACCGCATCAAACTCCTGCACGTCATGGGACTGCAGATCCAGCAGTTGTGCCGACAGGCCGCCTGCCTGCCCGACGCCGGAAATAGCAGGTAGTGGGAAAACAAACGAGGTCGCCTCTGGTCTTGTCGCGAGAATATCGTTCAAGGCGAACATGATGTTATACCACTGGGTTTCCTTGGATTTCCTCTCGTCCCATGGATCGAGAAGCATCACCAACATACCTACATTTGACTTGTCCCCGGCGATCAGGCTGAACCCTGCAACCGACGTCACCGAAGCAACTCCGGGGTGCTCTTTGACCTGTTCGCCGATGTCCAGCAACACCTCTTCGGTGCGCTGAAGCGATGCACCATCGGGCAGGGTAATGCTGGCAAAGAGAACGCCGTTGTCTTCGGGCGGGATAAACCCGGTGGGTGTGTGCAGGAACAGATACACGGTTCCGGCCACAACGCCAGCGTATAGGATCAGGCACAGGGCCTTGAACCTCAGCGTGAGCCTGACCAGTGCCACATAGACATCCCGGCATCGGTTGATCGCTTTGGGTATGATGCGGGCAATCCCTTTGGGATGCCCGGTTTTACGACTTAGAAACTGAGCGCACAGTACCGGGCCTAGCGTGAGGGCGTTTATTGCAGAAAGGGTGAAGGCAAAGGTGATTGTCAGGGCGAATTGAAGGTAGATGCGGCCGGTAATGCCCGGAAAGAAGCAGACCGGTATGAACACGGCGGCCAGAACAAAAGTTGTTGCGATGATCGGTCGCGTAACCTGCGACATGGCCTTGAGCGTTGCCTCGCGCGGCTCCAGACCGTCTTCTTCCATGATCCGTTCGGTGTTTTCGATGATGATGATCGCATCATCAATCACCAGAGTGATGGCCAGTACCAAAGCAAAAAGAGTGATCATATTGGCGCTAAACCCAATCAGGTAGATGAGAGCAATCGTCCCCAGAAGGGACACAGGGATGGCAACCGCTGGGATGATCGTGGCGCGTATGCTCAGCAGGAACACAAAGGTCACGGCAACAACGATGGCGGCTGTTATGGCCAGTGTTGTGATTATCTCTTCGATCGACTGACGCACCGCGTCGGTCACGTCATAGGCAAGGATGTATTCTACATCATCGGGGAATTGTTGGGCCAGTTTTTCGATCTCGGTCTGTACGGCTGTAGAGACATCGATTGCGTTGGCTCCGCTTTCCTGAAAAATCGCAAGGATCGCGGAAGGCTGACCGTTGTAGTAGGCGATGGCGGAATAGTTCTCAGCGCCTAATTCGATGCGGGCAATGTCCTTAAGACGCACAAATGAGCCGTCATCCTGCGCTTGAACAATGATGTTCTCGAACTGTTTTGGATCGTCCAACAGGCCTTGAGCATCCAAAGTGAACTGAAACGCAGTCGTTTCATCGTCGAACGGGGCCGCGCCAATCTGCCCTGCTGCGGCTTCGATATTTTGTGCCTGTATCGCGGCTTCCACGTCAGTGGCATCAATGTTAAGGGCCGCCATCTGATCCGTGGTCAGCCAGATCCGCATGGAATAGTTCAACTGACCAAACTGCGTTGTTGCACCCACTCCGTCGATGCGGCTGAGAGGGTCTTGCAGGAAATCCGCCGAATAGTTGCTCAGAAACAGTTGATCGTAGGTTTTATTGGGCGATACCAGGTTAATCACCTGCAGCATGTTGCTGTTCTGCTTCGAGGTGGAAATCCCTTGCTGAGTCACCGTCTCGGGCAGAAGCGCTGTGGCCAGCGCGACGCGGTTTTGCACATTTACCGCGGCAATATCCGGGTCGGTGTTAATATCGAAAGTGATTGTCAGACTGTATGTACCTTCGCTCGACGACGAGGAGGACATGTAGATCATGCCCTCAACTCCGTTCACTTCTTCTTCGATAGGTGTTGCCACAGCGTCCCGGATCAGAGCAGCATTAGCGCCGGGATAGCTCGCTGTGACCTGGATCTGTGGCGGAGCGATTGACGGGAATTCGGCGATGGGTACCAATCGGGTCGCGATGGCACCCAGCAGAACCATAATCACAGCCAGAACAATGGCAAAGTTCGGACGATCAATGAAGAATTTGGATAGCATATTAAGGACTACCGCTTAGGATTGGTTCTCGGTCGGGGTGACTTTTTCATCCTCCCGGACCCGTTGCAGACCCTGAACGATGACCAAGTCCCCGGCCTGCAGGCCCGAAGAGACCACCCAGTCAAGACCAGTTTGTGCCCCCAAGGTAACATCCTGCCGTTTTGCGACGTTGTCGCTGTTCACAACAAACACGAAGTGACCCTTTTGGTCCAATTGGATGGCGGTCTGAGGGATCACAACCACTTCTTTGGCATTAGGATCGTCGAAGGTGACCGTCACCACTTGTCCGGGGATCAGCAGACCGTCAGAGTTTTCGAATGTGGCACGGATTTCAATCGTGTCGGTTGCCGCTTCGATTTCGTTGCTGATGTAGGTAACCTGCCCGCTTTGCGCATAGGTCGCCCCGCTACTCAGTTCCAGCCGAACACCCAGCGTCGATGTATTTTGTCCGATCAGTCCTTGCTGCCGCTTTTGGATCAGATCACGCTCGCTGACGTAGAGGCTGACATAAATCGGATCGACGCTGGTGATGGTCGCAAGCACGCCGGAGTTTGAGCTAACAAGATTGCCAACGTCGACGTTTGACTTCGATATGCGACCGTCGATTGGGCTGGTGATCGTTGTATAGCTTAGATTGATTTTCGCCTGTTCCAGTTCCGCTTCGGCCTTACTGACCGCAGCCTGATCCGCGCCAAGCGTTGCCTGTGCCGAGTCAACCGTGGATTGCGGAACATCGTCGCGCTGCAGCAGGGCCAGCTGACGCTCGTAGTCCACCTCAGCGCCTTTTGCGGTCGACTTTGCGCCGTTGACCGTCGCAGCGGATTGATCGACCAGCGCCTGGTAGGAATCTCGTTCGATCTCAAACAGGATATCGCCTGTTTTGACCAGCCCACCTTCGACGAACTTTCGCGCATCTAACGTGCCTTCGACACGCGCCATGATATCCACCGTGCTGATCGCCTCGACACGGCCCACATAGGAATCTGTCAAGCCTGATTTTTGGGTTTGGGCCTTCAGGACAAGCACACTTGGTGGGGTCGCATCAGTCTGCGCATGAGCGGCCGCCGAAACAAACAAAAGAGCTGTTGCCAGAACGAACCAAACACTTCGCATCAACTCAAATCCACCTTTGTATGAAAACAACTGTTGCGAGCGTTGCATTGGTTTGCCCGTCAGTCAATCATTCAGGCAGCCGGACCTCCATTGGCGCCTTGCGACCCGAACAAAGTGAGAATGGCGAAATGAACACCGCGCGCTTGGTGAACCTACCTGACCGTTTCACCGATCGCGGTTGATGAATTGGCAGGGGCAGCTATGACTGAACTATCTTCTCAATCGAGACAGGGACCGTATGAAGCGCCTCATTCAAATAGTCGGAACTGTTCTGGTCTGTATGATCCCTCTTGTGCTGATTTACGCCGCAAGCGTGTTTTTCTATGGCAGGTACTTTTACGACAGCCAGTCTGAACTGCCAGGCTGGCCGGATACAAAAGACTTTGATGATCCGCTGGAATGGCGTACCGACGATCCCAAGCGGGTGCGCATACTGGCGATGAACGGTGGCGCCTTATATGGTCTGGCAGAGCTTGAAGTTCTGAAGGCGCTTGAGGAGAAATCAGGCAAGCCTGTACACGAACTTTTTGACTTTGTAGCCGGATCATCGACCGGAGCAATCATAGCCGCGCTGTTGTTCAGCCCCAGCGGGGAGAACGGACAACCGATCACGGCCGAAAAAGCGCTGGAGGACTATGAGCAATATGCAAGAGAAATTCTGGGAATCCCTATTTATCATAAAATACTGACGGGCCATGGTCTGTTCGGCCCGGCCATCCCAAATGAGGGCCGCTTTAGAGTGTATGAACAAGCATTTGGTGACACTAGGTTCAATGACCTTCTGCGCCCGGCTATGTTCCCGTCTTATTCGCAGAAAGAGAACGGACTTAGAGTGTTCCGAAACTGGGATACTGTAGAAGGCAACATCTATCTACATTCACTTGTAACGGCGGTGACCAGTGCTCCGGTTTATTTTCCTGCGGTTACGTTCTCGGGCGAACATGCATCTGGGGAATTCCTTGGGGATGCTGCCATGATTTTGAACGCTCCGGGTGAAATCGCGTATCTGCACGCGCGCTCGAACCTGCCAGAACATCAGGAATTCGTAGTTGTCGCGCTTGGAAGCAAGCTGCGACAGCCTGTATCACCCGCGACCGCCGAAGGTGGCGGATTGATTAAGTGGTTCTTTCCTATGATGCATATGGTTTTCAACGGAGAAGCGACGGTCAGTTCGCACGCATTGCAAAGACATGCGGATTTTGAGTCGTCCATTGATATAGACAGCTATTTCCTGTCACCAGACGCGGTGACAGGCGTCAATGGGTTCAATCCTAAACAAGAAAATATCGACCAGATTCGGGCCTCTGGCCAGCGCTATGTCAAAGAAAACACTGAGTTGATTGATAAAGTTGTGAAGAAGCTCACCAACTAGATTCAGTAACACATGTCTCGATACCGAAAACTCTGGGTTTTTATGGGGCACTTTGATTGGCAGGTGGGTCCGGAAGCGATTTGTCGTTTGACTATTCGGCAAGCCAAATACGAGCGGGTATTCCAATATATATATCTGCATCAACTCCGGTCGTTCGTGAACGCCAAAAATAATTGAAGTTTGGGCTGGATCATCAGCAAAGAGGACGGATACACCGGAAGATCGCTCGTCATCGGAGTTACACAGCGCGCTAGACTCAGAACCCATGGCCTTTACTCGATGATCTGAGGAATCGAGACCTTTGGTTTGCGTAAGTACAAGCTGGACGCTTGCAAGGATAAGATCAGAGACACACGCCTTGGGTCACTCACTTCAAATAGTTTTGAATGAACTCCGGCGATTGTTCAATGTAGTCACTCCTGATAGCGTCTGCCGCAGTTTTGAGGACCGCCGCATCTGCCCCTGAGATTTCTGTGTATGTCGTGCCGACCGCGCGCATTTGCTCCTCGAATGCAACTCTTTCATCTTCAAGTTGCAACCAACGCGCGGCTAAGGTGTTTGACACTTCTTCAATCACGATTTGTCTGTCGCGTTCACCGAGCGAAGCGAGCCAGTCATCGTTTAATACGGCACCGTAAAACCCGACGCGCATGTCAAGATCAACCAATACATATTCCCCATCGGTTGGGCCAATCAGGTTCCATCCGGCGAAAGACGTTAAAACGACATCTACCCTCTTGTCTCCTAGGATCTTTGGCAACTCAGGCGCTGGAAAGTTGACGCCTTTCGCTCCAATCGCTTCCAGGTAATCCGTCAGCATTGGCGACCCTGGTACGCGGACGATCTTTCCCGGCAGCTGGTCAACACTGGTCAGAGGGTTCTTACTCACAAACAGAGTGTATCCGGCCGGGGCTAGACCCAAAATGTCCAGGCCCACATTGTGAAGCCGGTTTGAAAGGTCGTCTACTAGCGCCGCGTGGCCTTTTGCATCGCGAATGGCAAACAAGTCGATGCTATACGGAAGCGTCAGCAGCATGAATTCGGGGGCAAAGCGTTCAAGACGCGCCACCGGAGGCCAGACCATCTGAACTTGATTGTTGACCAAGGCGTCCAGTGCGGTGTCTTCATTCGGAAACAAACCCGATTCTGCACTAAAGAACTCGGCTTTGATCCGCCCCTTGGTTCGGTCCCGAATCTGGGTCACCAAGGACGCCAGCAGTTTAGATTTCGGATGCGTGGACGGCGTATCCGAATACACACTCATACTTACTTGCGAAAGCGCCGCCACAGGAAGAAACATCATACAAGCAAAAGCTGTAGCTACCGATAGCATTCTCATAACAACACTCTCCTGTATGGATACTTTGGTGCCAGTCCTCTCTATCCTAGGTTTCAAGCGGCGCCTTGTAAAATCACGCCAATCGCAAACCACGCAAATCTCGCGATCAATACGAATACAGTTAGAAACGCCGGCAGACGTAAGAAATGGGCAAGCTTTGTCGCGCTGAGAAGAAGCTTCACGGCGACGGGGTGCATCGAGCTATCGAGGCTTCCTAAAGCAGTGTATGACAGCGTAATGGCTCTCTATCATCCTTCGCTGCCTCTGCTCTCTGGTGTTTTACCAGAAGAAGATGGCCACTCTGTGTTTTGGCAAACATTCGGTAACGAAAATGCGCCAGCTATTGTGCTGCTGCACGGAGGGCCCGGCGGTGGGACGCGTCCGCAAATGGTTCAGT
Organism: Ruegeria sp. BG11; assembly: GCF_056538565.1. NCBI lineage: Bacteria > Pseudomonadati > Pseudomonadota > Alphaproteobacteria > Rhodobacterales > Roseobacteraceae > Ruegeria > Ruegeria sp. BG11. The sequence continues at coordinate 167,142 of NZ_JBQFTH010000009.1, forward strand.
TGTTCGATCCGGAACGTTGGCACATTGTGACAATTGACCAAAGAGGGGCGGGGCGCTCCAAGCCGCACGCGGGCGACAGCGTGGATGGCCTCACGGCGAATACGACAAAACACCTGATCCATGATCTTGAACGATTACGCGCAAGTTTGGGGCTGGCGAACTGGTACATTTATGGTTCTTCATGGGGTACCACGCTTGCCGTGGCCTACGCGCTGGAACATCTGGACCGGGTGAGCGGTTTAATCCTTGCGGCGGTGGCAATGACATCCAGCGAAGACCTCGACTTTCTCTATTTTGGAGCCCGTCGGTTTTTGCCCGAGGCACATGAACAGTTCCATGCTTTAGTACCCGAAGCTCACGACGGGATTGAAATTGCAGCCGGTTACAACGATCTTCTGATGGGTGAGGACGCAAGCTTGAGGTCCGCTGCCGCGCTCGCGTGGTGCACATGGGAAGCCGCCGTAGTAAGCTTGGACCCCCGCGTAGAGCCCAATTTATCTTACGATGACGAACGCTTTCGGCTTGGTTTCGCAAGGGTCGTCACCCACTACTTTCGCAACCTTGCCTGGCTCGACACGCCATTATTAGAGCAAGTCTCCAAACTCGCTGATCTAAAGACATATCTTATCCACAGCCGGCTCGATCTCTCGGCTCCTTTGTGGACACCTTGGCGTCTGCATAGGGCCCTGCCTCGATCAGAACTCGTTATTGTGCCGGGTGGATTGCACGGAACCCTTTATGGCCCCCTTGCCGATGCCATCATCGCCGCAGCGAACAAAGCACTGCAGTCGCAATAACCTGTCTTTAGCTGACGACAGATTTCAACTCTCAGCACGGACGAATTACCCTGAGGGCGTTTTTTCCGGTTTCTCGGTCAGCGACAGGGCAAGATAGACAGAAATAGCATTAAGCCCGGCCAGAACGATCAATGGAAACAGGACGCTTTGGATTTGCGCCACCAGTCCAAGCACCGCAGCGAAAATGATCCCGCCTATACCTGCCACCGCGTCTGCGAGCGCGACCATATATGGGCGATTAGTGTCAGAGGACATCGAAAGCAGATACAAATACCGTCCTTCAGTTTCCCCACCGATTCCAAAGGACAGAAAAAAGATCGTTGTGGCATAAACCCAGGGGTTGCTGGCCAGGCCGAACAGGTCGAATCCAATCGCCATAAGCGCCGAAAGGCAAGCGATCATAGACGCGCCAGCGATTGTGTAGCGGATCGACTTGCGAACAACCCGGCGCCACAAGATCGCGCCAAGTGCGCGTCCAGCACTTGTTGCCGTAACGAAGATACTCAGGATGTGCGGAGTAGACAGGTGAAATGTAGCCGCATGAATTGTGTAGAATGGCGTCGCCAGTTCGACTGACAAAAAGAAAAGTCGCGCGACGAGGAAGCGGCGGAACCAGGCAAATTGGAGCGCCAGGGACCAACCCCGCGAAACCTGATTGAAAAAGGTCTCTTTCTCCTCGGAAGCCTCCGGATTGCTAACCTCTTCGGGCGATTTCGTTAGTACAAGTCGAAACATGCAAAAGCACGAAACCAAAAGTGCCAGCACACCCAACCAAAGCAAAACACGATGTCGCTCGAACGGAGTTTCTCCTGTCATCAGCGCTCGTGTGGCCCAAACGAGGACTATCGCTATGATGCAACTTAGTGCCAGTTGCGTGAAGATGATCTGCCCTCGTTCTTCGTCTTCGAGTTCCGACCCGTAGATGTGGTTACTGCCCAAGGCCCAGATTCCGTAGCAACAGCCAACTACCAAGGCGACCAGCACAAACAGCACCATGACGACCCCATTGGGAAGTGCCGCACCCGACAACGCCAAAACGACTAGGACCAAAGCAATGACAAGGTTGGGAAGGATCATCGCCTTTTTGGAGCGTTCCCCCACGCGCACATACGGAGACATCACGGCTTCAGCAACAATACGAGCACCCTTTACACATGGAAGAAGCAGCCCCGCGAGAAATTGGGGAGCCCCAAGCGCCAGATACAAAAATGGAAGCACAATGCTCGGGCTGGCGAGAATATCGGACAAGGAATCCGCAATGCCACCCCAAAGTAGGTACGCGCGGTTCTTTTTCCCCGTTGAACCCGCTGGCTTGTCTGAGCCACTCATCGCGCTGAACTTTTTGCCATAGATTGTGCCTCGACCCGCTGGCTTGCATTGCCGATCTTGATATCATCATACACGTAGTTTTTGCGAACTTACCCAATGGAAGGAGGATCAACCAACATGAGTGTTGCAGACCTGTTTGACACCGCCATTGCCCGCCTCGAAGCGCAGGACAAAAAAGCTTTCAATCCAAAGTTTGGCGTTGGTGCATACCGTCACGAGGGCGCGAGCTGCTTGTTTGGCGGTATGATCGAAGATGAATTCTACGAACCCACAATGGATGCGCATCACGACGAGTTGGGCAACGTCGTTGCGCAATCGCCTGCGCACAAAGCACCGGTGCTGAAAGCGATCCAGTCTTCTACCGGTGTAAATCTGCTTGATCGTCTGACCGTTGAGGATATCCAAACCATTCATGAAATACACGAAGTGGAGTGGCGACCAGGGCATTCCTTCAGGGACCTCCTGCCATCCAGGATTTCAGCCAAGATATGGTCCACGGCCTCCAGCAAATAAAATTCGTTGATTCATTGTATCCTGTTCGACGTAAATCTGGTTAATTGCAAATTTCGCTCGCGCAGCGAACGGCAGGAAAGAGGGCTGCGGTCGCAGTATCCAGGTGCTCAGCTGAGTGACCGCTTTGGGCCGTCTCCTAACAAGTTGTGGAAAAAATCACGGTATCACCTTAAATATCAGTGCTATCGCTCAGATTGTACCAAGTTGGCTACGCCAATTCGCTGACAATCGACTTCAGATGGCGCATGTCGGTACCGCAGCATCCTCCAAATACTTGGATCGACGGATTCTGCCTCGCAATCGCGGCAATCTGCTTACCAAGTTCAATTGGATCGCCTTCGTCCAGCTCATCTGCTTCGTCAAGTTCCGCATGCGAGCAACTCGAAGCGTTCGCCACCATGCCTCTCAGCCGGGGGTGGTTGCCAAGCGCTCCGGCGAAATGGGTCGGATGAGCGCAGTTGACCATAAAAAACAGCGCCGCCGAGTCGGTTGCCTCGTCGATCTGATCAATTCCGTCCACAAGTTTGGTCCCGTCCGCCAGACACCCGTCCGTTTCGACAACCAGAGACATGATGATCGGCAGATCTGCGTCTCCGGCGGCGAGGATGCATCCCGCAGCCTCACTTGAACGGTTGAACGTATAAGCGGTGACCAGGTCGACGCTTGTGTCTTTCAGGCTGTGCATTTGTGCGGCGTGGTATTGGCGTGCATCTTCGACCGTCACCGGAGGGATGTCGGCGTAAGGATCATAGCGCGGGCCGATACAGGCCGACACCAGTATATCATTGCGAGCGGAAGCTTGGCGCACGTCTTCCATTAGACTGACCGCGTCTTTGTTCACCTCAACGAGCCGTTCTGCATCGTACCCCAAAGGCGCTGCCCGGTCGGCGTTCGCCATCCATGTGGGCGCATCAAGGATGCATCCGACACTCATTTCACCGGCGAGATCGACAAGTGCCTGCATTTGACCAGCCAGTATTGCCCTGGTGTCAGGTTCTTCCAGCAATGGAAACGACGCGAAACCGGGTAGCTCAACCCCATGATTAAATATCAGGTCTGTGCCAGTGCCGGCATAAACCAGAAAGGTCTTGTCACCTTCGAGTGGGAACTGTCGCGCCATTCTGATCCACGCCTATTGCTGTCAAATCTTCATAGAAATCTACATTGTCTTGGGTCTCCTGTGAACCTTAGGGCGACGACAGGGTGTCTTCCCTGAGCATGACCTCATCTGGCCGGGCAACTGGCAACCGCAGCGAAATTCTTTTTCTGCGGGCTGCACCGCAGCGTCATCAAGCCCTTGCCGATGCCCGATTTGGTCCGCCATCAATTGGCTGGAACCGCGTAACCCCGTACACCATTAGTGGTGGGTCCGCAGAGTTATTGCTGATTGTAAATGCTTTGAAGGCCCTTAAGATGAGTGGCAATCTTTGGAGGACCAGATGAGAGTCCTACGGATTAGCCTGCTTTTGGCGACACTCGGTGTTCCCGCCAGTGCTGACGAGCAACGCATCGAAATCAACAATGTCTACCCTCTAAATCAAGAGAACTTTGACCTTGGGGATCACATTTTTCACCTAACAGACAATCGGGGTGGTTTCGAAGTAATTGAGGGTCCAATGGATGATGGGCCTGCCAGATGTTTGGGTTCTGGATTTGGATTTGAAGACGGCACCAACTCAATCAATGGAATATGCGTTTTCGGTGAAGGTGATGACACTTTTATCATGCGATGGAAGGCCGGGGAAAAAGGCGAGGCAAACACTTGGGAAATCGTCACCGGGACGGGGCGCTACGAAGGAATGACTGGCAGCGGCATAGCGACAACAGATATCGCCTCAGCATACCAAGCGCTGCCCCTGAGGCGAACTCATATTGTCGGAACCGTGGAAATCCCGGACTAAGACGGCAGCGGATCTAGTATCTGTCCAGTTTCGATTGGTCTCGAACTAATTCGGTCTTAAGTGGCTTTTGCGGCTTGGCCTCAATCCTTCCGGGATAACTTGCATTAGTGCGGCGTACGTCCGCTTAGTCCCACGAAATGTGAGTTCGTGTATCGTCCGCCAGCACCTCAAACCATCATACCCATGGAGCAAAAGCCGCTGATGCACTAACGATCATTTTGGATCAGTCAGGTGAGGCTGCTCAGCAAAGTGGAATTCTGCACCACCGCCGTCTCAAAAAAGCCCTTTCCGTAATATGGTACGGTCAGACATCGGGAGGGATCCAGATATGCTCGAAAAGGTAACAATCGCATTGTCCATGTTTCTGATTTCGGGGCAGGCCTTTGCGCTTGATTGTGGAGATGTATCCAATCCCTGCAAAATAGACACCGGTGAATACCACATCGCCCTGCCAGATGAATGGCGGGGCGGGCCGGTCGTGATGCACTTGCATGGTTATGGCGGGTCCGGAGCAAAGGTACTTAAAAACAAGCAGTTCGTCGAAACATTCACTGCGCGGGGTTATGCGTTTGTGGCACCGACCGCATTGCCATGGCTGGAAGGAAAACCTGCTGACTGGTCGGTTAGGGATGGGTGGATTACCTATCCCCGCTCTGATGTCAGGTTTCTCCGTGACGTGCTGGCGGATCTCGTGATCCGTGCAGACGTAGACCCGGACCAGGTGCTGCTGACAGGGTTCTCACGAGGTGGTTCCATGGTGTGGGAAGTTGCGTGCCTCGCGCCTGACCTGGCGCGTGGCTATGCTCCTGCGTCCGGTGGCTTCTGGCTTCCCATGACCCAGGAGTGTCTTGACCCGGTACATATGCTTCATACGCACGGTTTCACTGACAAGGTTGTGCCGCTTGAGGGCAGATCAATACACAATGAAGAGTTCGATATCACCATTACCCAGGCCGATGTCTGGGAGGGTCTTTCGTTATGGCGGCGAAGAAACGAATGCCAACACAACGCGACAGAAAACGAAGTGACGGCCAATCTTTGGCGCAAACGGTGGGAATGCGAACACGGTAGTCTTGAACTCTTTTTACACGACGGTGGGCACGGCTATCCAAAGGAATGGGGAACGATGGCGCTCGACTGGTTCGAAAGCCTGGAAAACTGACGAACCACGAAATCACAGCGGTCGGGTGATCGCTCAGCCAAAACTAGCCCATTTGCTCCGAGGCACACCGTGTCGGGTGAACTTCACTTACCCTTAAAGGAAATTGCCCAGATAGCAGCAATGATGACACCGGCGCAGGCGGCGGACACCAATGCGATAGCGCTGAAGAACAAACGCGGCTGGCTGGAGCGGCGGATAATCGAAAAATGAATTCTTATCTGGCCTCTGAGTAAACCACCCGCTGCCATGGATATTGCAAAAAGGCCAAGTGACAGCGCACTGGAACCGCCCCATAGCCGTTGCCATTGCTCATTCTCAGTCACTGACAGCAGTAAACCGGTTAGGACAAAAAAGCGCTGCGAAGAGCCACATCAGATAGGTAGAAATAATCAACCCGGTGACCGCACGCCTTGGTCAATCCAGTAGTTGACCAATGCAGTTTCCGCTAACTCACCGAGATCAGGATGGTCGCTAAAATAGTACAGAAACCTCAACACGGCCTCGTTCTGTGCAGGCGTCAATTGGTTGAACTTGGACTTCCTGAACTCATGCAGCAGTTCTTTCGATGTGCCGGGGTCGAGTGCAAGTAGGATGCTTTCACTGGCATATTCCGGACTGTCTGAATTTCGCAGAGTCCAAAGCAGATACGCGGGCAAATAATACTGAAAGGCCTTGGCGCTGAAGGCAGTGGGGGCTGCGTACCCGTATACGATCATTTGATCGGTCATCTCATGCCATTTGACCCCTCCATAGAATTCAAGAATATCCACGTCATCCATACTTTCGGGGTGAAGAAGTTCATCATCAGCAGGTGGATCAAGGCCGTCAAATGCAGCAGTGATCCGGGTTGCAAGAGCTTCCGTTGTTGTCGTTACCTTTGGCATGGTGACATATTAAACTGGCTGAAACCCCGAAATCGAGTGATTGCCATGGACACCGGACAGAGGCTTTTTCAGGATATCGTTCGAAGTTCAGCAGCGGAGATGAAGAAGCTACTTTGGGGCAGCAAAATTGGGTTGTATGTTTAGAAATGTATTGCGGAAGCCGGGTGTCCTTAGTGTGTTACAAAGAGCGCCCTTGATCGATTTGGGAAAAGATGATGAGCGGCGATTCTGAAACCTACCAAGGAATCTGCTACTGCGGCGCATGTAGAGTTTCTACTGTCGGTGAGCCGATGGTTATGGCTTATTGTCATTGCCACTCTTGTAGAAAATGGCATTCGGCGCCGGTCAATGCCTGGTGCGGTCTTGTCAGAAGAACTTGGGTTGAGTGGGGCAGGGGGCTTTCGTAGCTTTTGCCCATGACCAAACCTGCCTCCTTCAAATACTTTAAAACCAGCCCCGAGATCATCCGCCTTGCGGTGATGTTATACATCCGTTTCCCACTTTCGCTTCGGAATGTCGAAGATCTGTTGCACGAGCGAGGCATCGACGTGAGCCACGAAACTGTCCGATATTGGTGGAACAGGTTCGGGCCGATGTTTGCTGCTGAGATCAGACGGAAGCGTGTTCAGCAACTGCGCGCGTTCTCCAAATGGAAGTGGCACGTGGACGAAGTTTTCGTGAAGGTAAATGGCAAGCGGCATTATCTTTGGCGGGCTGTTGATCACGAAGGCGAGGTGCTGGAAGCCGTTGTCACCAAACGCCGAAACAAAGCTGCAGCACTGAAATTCCTCAAGAAGTTAATGAAGCGACACGGTAAGGTGGAAACCGTCGTCACGGATCGCTTCGCATCGTACCGGGCCGCTCTCAGAGAGCTTGGTGCTCTCGAAAAACAGCAGACGGGCAGGTGGCTCAACAACCGCGTCGAGAACTCGCACCTGCCGTTTCGACGACGCGAACGCGCGATGCAGCGTTTCAGGCGCATGCGAAGTTTACAGAAATTCGCCTCCGTTCATTCCTCCGTCTACAATCACTTCAATCAGGAACGATCGCTCACCAGCCGAGACACCTTCAAGTTGACCCGCAGCGCCGCTCTTACCGAGTGGCGTCAACTTTGTTCCGGATAGGTTCACGGTTTCCGCGGCAAACTGAGACTGGTTCGAATTCGTCTGACAGCACCTCTGGGGGTGCTGCTCGGCTGCATGATTTTCATGGCGCTGGTTGTTAACCCGCTGATCGTGTTCCTGCGCATCCGCAAAAACCCATATCCGTTGGTTTTCACATGCCTTAAAGAGTCCGGTGTTACCGCATTCTTCATGCGCAGCTCGGCCGCAAATATTCCTGTGAACATGGATCTTTGCCGCCGAATGGATTTGGATGAAGAGACTTACTCGGTCACGATTCCAATCGGTGCTACCATCAACATGGCTGGCGCTGCGATCACCATTACTGTCATGACGCTGGCCACCGTTCATACAATGGGTATTCAGGTTGATTTCATCTCGGCCGTGTTCCTGAGCATCATTGCCTCGATTGCTGCCACCGGGGCCTCGGGGGTAGCTGGAGGATCACTGTTGCTGATCCCAATGGCCGCCAGCTTGTTCGGCATCGACAACGCAACGGCCATGCAAGTGGTGAGCATCGGCTTCATTATCGGCGTGTTGCAAGACTCTGCGGAGACCGGCCTGAACTCATCGACCGACGTTCTGTTCACCGCGGCGGGATCGTACAAACAAGGAGATCCCTACCCACGAAAGCTGTCCGAGGCACAGCTGCCCGCTTAGACACTGCGCGAAAGATTTCAACCGCTGACACTGGTCGGCGGTTGAAGAACGGATCGGTACGCAAGACAGGCATCGGGTGCAAGTCACTGAACGATCGTATCGAGCCCAAAGCGGCAGATTGCTGCACCTATTTCGAATGTCCGCTTCCGGACTGCCGCCCAAGGTAAAGAAACAGACTATCTCGATAATGCGGCTAACGGCATCAAAGTCGGCCTGACAAAGTGGCAACGCTATTGGAGTGCTTTAGTCAATGCAGAGACCAGCGCGTTCGGATCTTCCTCCATGCGGGGGAGAAGTACTGTTCTCACGACGTCGTTCAATGCCCTATCCGCTTGGGCAGCGGCTGGCTCATCGTGATCGACGAAGACTTCGAATGCTTCAGTAGCGGTTAAGACTGCGCCCGGCACATGCGCCACGCCCTGTAGCAATGCGCTAATGCCCAAATGTTCCACTTGGTTGCTATTAGTAGGGGAGCCGACGAACGCGGGATTGAACCCGTCAACTCCCCAAACCTGGCTCGCGGTAAGGCCTTCGCCCGTTGCATATTGATGGATGTGCGGCACACTAAAGTGGCCGATGTAGCCGTGGCTCCAAAGGGGGCGGTGCGTCAAGGGATTGTACCTGCTTGTGCCTGATAACAGAGCTTGCCAGATCAACAGAGTGGCCTGTCCCTCTGTCTTGGCATGGCGTTCACGCTCTGCTCGCGCACTCTCTGGCAGCGTTTCGACATAGTTACGGGAAAGCGGCAGCAGCGCCAATGCGCCTTCCAATGCATTGGGCTTGCGCTCGAGAAAAGCAGCGTAGGCATCAGATAGAAGTGCGACGTGAATCGCTCCGGCATCTGATGCCATTGCTTCGGTGAGTGTGTATACAGTCCAGCCCGCCTCACGAAGCGCTGGCGTGCTCACATCCCAAAGCGTCGGCGGCAAGGCTTGACCGCGATCCGCGCTGACTGCCGACAATACCCCTATGGCATCGGCATACGCGCTCAGTGTAACTGCGTCGACCTTGTCGGCTTCCAGCCGAGCCAGGTGGTCATCGACGCCGAGATCGCTTAGCAGACCGGTCGGGTGAAGGCCGACTGCCAGAAGGCGCTGCTCCAACTCTGATGCGTTAAGGAGCGCCGGTTCAGGCGGTACTGCCTCCGCCAAGTCTCTGAGTGTTTCAATCCGTAAAAGAGGGCGAGATACAAGCCAGGTCGTGCCCGCCGCTATAAGAAGAGCAGCCGCTAGCCAGAGAAACGCTGACCGCTTCATAAAGTCTCCGACCCGCGCCACGTTTTTGCAAAAGACGGCAAGGGTCTTGTCCTATTCCTGCGCCAGATAATCTTCAAAACCCTTCACCGCGCCGTCAATGATCGTGCAGTTACCAGCTGCGCGCACTGTTGGGTCGTCCCAATACACATTCCAGAAAACGACGATACTTTGATCGTTCAAAATGCCCGGAAATACGGAAATCGCGGCGTTTGGCAGGTCAGCATATTTGGGTACATCCCACAAATAGTCGTGGCACAGTTGAAGCGCGTCAGTCGTTTGACGATCAAATGCATGGGCAGACGATGCAAAGCCAACCGCCAAAATCGTTGCTGTGATCAGGGCCTTCATTGGAGTCTCCATTTGCTTACGCAGTCTTCAATTCTCGACACTATGCATGCTGCCGTCCGGCATCAAATACGGTAGCCTTAGATCCGAGACGCATGTGCCATCAATGCCTGCCCCGGGGTTTTCCAGAAACGCTTCGCCAATATCGCGGGCGCATTGACTGAACACAAGGGCCCCGTGCCCTGTTTCCGGGAACAGGAACGACTGACTGTTGGGCAAAGGGTCTTGTCAGAAGAACTTTGCTTGAGGCGGGCAGGGGTGTTGCGTAGCTTTTGCCCATGACCAAACCTGCCTCCTTCAAGTACTTCAAAACCAGCCCCGAGATCATCCGCCTTGCAGTGATGTTATACATCCGTTTCCCGCTCTCGCTTCGGAATGTCGAAGATCTGCTGCACGAACGCGGCATCGACGTGAGCCACGAAACCGTCCGATATTGGTGGAACAGGTTTGGCCCGATGTTTGCTGCTGAGATCAGACAGAAGCGTGTTCAGCAGCTGCGCGCATTCTCAAAATTTAAGTGGCACGTGGATGAGGTTTTCGTGAACGTGAATGGCAAGCGGCATTATCTTTGGCGGGCTGTTGATCACGAAGGCGAGGTGCTGGAAGCTGTTGTCACCAAACGCCGAAACAAGGCTGCAGCACTTAAATTCCTCAGGAAATTGGTGAAGCGGCACGGTTGCGCCGAAGAGATCGTCACAGACCGTTTCGCATCGTACAAGGCGGCGCTCAGAGATTTGGGTGCTCTCGAAAAACAACAAACGGGCAGGTGGCTCAACAACCGCGTCGAGAATTCACACCTTCCTTTCCGACGACGCGAACGCGCGATGCAGCGTTTCAGGCGCATGCGAAGTCTACAGAAATTCGCCGCCGTCCACTCATCTGTCTACAACCACTTCAACCAGGAAAGATCGCTCACCAGCAGAGACTCCTTCAAGCTGACACGCGCCGACGCTCTCGCCGAGTGGCGTCAACTTTGTTCCGGATAGGTTCGCGGTTTCCGCGGCAAAATGAGACTGGTTCGAATTCGTCTGACAGCAACTTTTTGTTGGTTAGCTACTTTCATCGAAGCACGTGAGATAATGTCAATTTGCTATAACACTGAAGTATGTGGGTGCTTAGCGTTAAAGTTTTCGCTCCCTTAGCGAATGGCAGCTTCGAAGGGATGCGTCGCAGCATCACCAACAGGCAGCCAACAGCAGCTTAGGGCCGGGCGTGTAGCCTTAGATTGGAGGCACGGCACGCACGGCGACCAACTGTCTGGCCGCCACCCTTTCACGATGTATCATATACAGCCCCGCACCGATGATGATGGCAATGCCAAGCAGACTAAGCGTGTTCGGGAAGTCATTGAAGACAAGATAGCCGAACAAGGTTGCGACCGGCAGCTCAAAATACTGCAGCGGTGCCAGCGTGACGGAAGGCGCAAAAGACAGCGCATAGGTCATCATCATGTGGCTCACCGTCGCGAAAAAGCCAGCGCCTAAAAGCCACAATAACGCGATGTCTGTCGGCCAAACGGGATCAAACAAATCAGAGCCGGAACCTTGCGCAACAAATAGTGCTGGAATGCAAAACAGGCTGGCGATCAGGCCGGTGTGAAATTGCAGGGTCACAGGGTGCACCCGACGCGACAACCCCCGGGTCAAAAGAATGTAGAAAGCGAAGGCAACTGCTGTGCCAAGCGGAATAATGGCAACCGCGCCGAAAGCTGCGAAACTGGGCTGGATGACGAACAACACCCCGACAAACCCCACAAGCGCCGCGCCGACGCGACGCGGGCCGACATCTTCACCAAAATAGAACTTACCAACCAACAAGACGATGAACGGGGCCACGAACACGATTGCCAGCGCATCGGCAAGGGGCATCACTCGGATTGCGGCAATGAAGCAAAATGTTGCGAACACCAGCAGCAATGAGCGGAAAATCAGCACCATCACCTGACCTTTCGCCACGTGCAACGACAGTCCCATTATCCAGATGAAGGGCGCCATTAGCGCGCATTGCACCACAAACCGCGCAGCCGTAATCTGCCCAACCGGCACACTGGTCGACGCGAGTTTCGCAGACACGTCCAGCAAAGGAGCGGTTAGGCAAAACCCCAGCATCAGCGCAACGCCGACAAGGGTGCGATCCGGAGATTGAGGTATGGGTTCAGCAGAAGTCATCGTTTCATTTAGAGATGTCGCCAAATGCGTGTCTGTTCTCAATACGACGACAGGCAAAAGTCCGGCAATCCAAGAGTTCGAGTTGAATTAGATATAGCGCTCGTGGCGAATGTCTCCTCTGAAGGGCCGCACAGCCGCATCAGGTGGCCCGGCCAAAGGGCAGCTAGCTTACCCTGAACTGGTCGCGGAGCATGCGAAAGATGAACTTGGCCTTGTGACTTATAGTCAAAGGTTCATTCGAAATTCTAAGACTGTTCCACTTGCTGGAGCAAGTTGATCGCCAGGTGTTCAGCGTAGCTGCGCCAACACATCTTCCGCGGCCCTTAATCCTTCTAGGTGGGCTCCGCTGACCGAGCATTGTTGGTTAGGATGTGTAGCTTCACCGGCGAAGTGCACCCGCTCAGCATGAGACTGGCGTAAGACAGCGCGTTTGTTGTGGCCTCCCGGCTTGGCTCCAGCGTAAGAACCACGCACATAGGGTTCATTTCGCCAAGCGGTAGCGTGGCCTTTGATGAAGGCTTTTCTGACTGTTGTGCCGAAAAAGCCAACCAATGTTTCGAGCGCGTGCTCTATGGCGCTTTCAGGCCCCGCGTCCTGCAAAAGTCTGGAAAAGCTTCCAGAACTTTCAAAGCTGGTAAGGCCGGTGTTTGAGATGTTGCAAAGAAAACCGCCTCCGCGGGCTACCCCGTTGGCGTCGGGTTCTAAGTGGTACGTCAACCAAGTATCGGGTTGCACTGGCAAAGCTCCGGAGCGGAAAAGGAGGCCAGCGTGATTGTAGTCTCCCATAGTGATGAGCTCGAGCGCTGAGCGTCGGTCGGATTCTAGCGGGGGATCAAAGTGGATGATGTCTTCGGCTAGGACGCCGACGGAAACTGTAACAATTACGGTTCGAGCTTTGATCTTGCCAGTGGCCGTAGTTATCTGCACCCCTTCAGTGAGAGATTTTATTTCTGTGACCGGAGTGGCCAATTTAATTGGCAGCCCCTTTGCAGTGCATGCAATTAGGTGTCCGAAGCCTTCGCGACAAAACCAATCGTCTCCGCCCTCCCAGGCACTGATGTCTCGCAGAGATGTATCCGGCAAATCTCTGGCAATCGACAAGGCAAATGTCATCGCTGCCGTGAACGACCAATGCCCTTTGTTCTGCCAAATGTCTGCCAAGGACCGGTCTGTTGGAATTCCGGTACTTGCTTCAATTTCTGCATCGATGCGCGCCGCGGTCTTGTCAGAAGAACTTGTCTTGAGGCAGGCAGGACGGTTGCGTAGCTTTTGCCCATGACCAAACCTGCCTCTTTCAAGTACTTCAAAACCAGTCCCGAGGTCATCCGCCTTGCGGTGATGCTGTACATCCGTTTCCCGCTCTCGCTTCGAAATGTCGAAGATCTGTTGCACGAGCGAGGCATCGACGTGAGCCACGAAACCGTCCGATATTGGTGGAACAGGTTTGGTCCAATGTTTGCAGCTGAGATCCGACGGAAGCGTGTGCAGCAGCTGCGCGCGTTCTCGAAATGGAAGTGGCACGTGGACGAGGTTTTCGTAAAGGTGAATGGCAAGCGACATTATCTGTGGCGTGCAGTAGATCACGAAGGTGAAGTGCTGGAAGCAGTTGTCACCAAGCGCCGAAACAAGGCTGCAGCACTAAAATTCCTCAGGAAATTGATGAAACGGCACGGTTGCGCCAAGGAGGTCGTCACAGATCGCTTCGCTTCCTACAAGGCTGCGCTCAGAGAAATAGGCGCGTTCGAAAAACAACAGACGGGCAGGTGGCTCAACAACCGCGCCGAGAATTCACACCTGCCGTTTCGACGACGCGAACGCGCGATGCAGCGTTTCAGGCGCATGCGAAGTCTACAGAAATTCGCCTCCGTCCATTCCTCCGTCTACAATCACTTCAACCAGGAAAGATCGCTAGCCAGTCGAGACACCTTCAAGCTGACCCGCGCCGCCGCTCTTAGCGAGTGGCGTCAGCTTTGTTCCGGATAGGTTCGCGGTTTCCGCGGCAAACTGAGACTGGTTCGAATTCGTCTGACAGCACCTGCGGAACAGTTTCGTCGGCTGGTGACCAGCCCGTTTTATCAGCGCCTGTTTCCAAAGATGAAGGTCGATCCCAAACACAACCGGTTCGAACATATGAAAACCACTAAAGGCGGCGGGCGCAAATCGGTCTCTCTTGGCGGTGGTATCACCGGCTTCGGTGCAAACCTCATTATCATCGACGATCTGGGTAAACCCTCTGAAATGCGCCACGATACGTACCGGCAGGAGTTGCGTGACTTCTTCGACCAGACCCTGTTCTCGCGGCTGAACGACAAGCGCACCGATCGTATTGTCTCGATCCAGCAGCGTCTGCACCCGGATGACTTCTCGGCCTACCTCTTGGAAAAGGACACATTTGACCATCTTTGCCTGCCGTCGATCGCGGAGATCCCGGAAGAGATCCCGCTCTACAACAACCGTGTGCTGAAGCGTCGGCCAGGGGACTTGTTGAACCCAGAGCGGGAACCGCAGGAGGTTCTTGATCGGATCAAGGCCGACATAGGCAATTTTGCCTTCCAAGCACAGTATCAACAGAACCCCACGGACGGTGAAAACGAATTTCTCTCAATGTCCGATTTGCATCTAGTGGAAACCTTGCCGGACGAAGACGTGTTCGTCCGGCGGGTCCAAAGCTGGGATACAGCCGCGAAGGATAGTCCGCGTTCTGACTTTACGGTGGGGCTGACCTTTGGGTGGCATGCGTATGAAGAGAGATGGTATTTGCTCGACGTCTTTCGGGCTCGAACGAACTATACTGAGGTGCGCAACGCTGTTCTTCGATTGCGCAAACAGTGGCGCGCGGACCGGGTCCTGATCGAGTCCTCGGCGATGGGTATCCACCTTTTGGATGAATTGAAACGCACCGCTGCAGGTGTTTACATGCCCGTCAACGTGGTCACCGACAAACTGGACCGCTTCATCCCACAGACCGACTGGATAAAATCTGGTAAGTTAGTCATCCCTACGGACAAGCCCTGGTTTGATGAGTTTCGTAGGGAACTGCTGGCGTTTCCGGATGCTGTCAAAGATGATCAGGTAGATGCCCTGACCCAGTTCGCTGAATACATGCGTCGAAGGCAAGGGACGTATCTCGATACAGATCCTTACACCGGCCGCCGCCAAGGCAACTATCGACCCGAACGACCAAGAAGGGAAGATCGCATGCGGTTCTGACGCCAGCGAGGGCGTTTTCCAGCGACCTTGGGTTGGATATCAAGTCTTCGACCTCGAACGTCTGCGATGGAGCGCAAAGCTGCCGTTAGGGCCAACTGCAGCGAAGGTCCGCTCGAGCCCATTGTTGACGTTCGGAGGGTAAATTTCCTCGGTCAAGTAGCGCGATGAGAACGCACTCACTGCGTGAACCCACACATCACAAGTGGGGTCAAAATCGGAAGCTAGCTTTCAACATTCGCGGCAAAATCTGTATGACCGCTAGACCATCTGATTGCCCAGAACATATTCGCCAATTGGCGCAAGTATCAAGCTCCGCGCATTCGAAGGCTATGGGTGAACTTGCGATCTTCCTTTGAATAATGCTTGCAATGGTGCTTCGTTTGGATCGCACTGATTTTGTCGCTCTGCAAAAATCCTTGCGAAACAAGTGTTAGAGTGGTCAGACTTACATAGTCACAAAGAGGAAAAGCCGTACCGAGACCGGTGAAATAAGAAGATGCCACAATTAAGCGTGGCCGCCCTCACAGGTGACATGACAGTTCCCGGCTCAAAGCTGGAAGCTGGATAGTTATGGGAGGAAAGACTTTGAAAAAATTGACAAACACACTTGCTGGCTCACTGATCGCATTCGCCGCTTCCATGGGTGCTGCGCAAGCCGACAAGCTGACATTCTACTGTTCGGCGCAGGAAGACTGGTGCCAGCTGATGGCGCGCAGTTTCGAGGACGCCACCGGCATTGACGTGAACATGACTCGCAAATCCTCTGGCGAGACTTTTGCGCAAATCCGTGCGGAAAGCTCAAACCCAAAAGGAGATGTCTGGTGGGGCGGCACTGGTGACCCGCACCTTCAAGCCGCCGAAGAAGGTTTAACTATGGAATATGTCTCGCCCATGCGTGACCAGTTGCATGACTGGGCAATTTCACAGGCCGAAAGTGCTGGCAACAAGACCATCGGTATCTATTCGGGTGCGTTGGGCTATGGCTACAACTCTGACCTCCTGGCGGCCAACAACCTGCCTGAACCCGCCTGCTGGAAGGACCTGCTCAAGCCTGAGTATAAAGGGCACGTTCAGATGGCGAACCCGAATTCGTCCGGAACTGCCTACACGACGCTGGCGTCGATGGTGCAGATCTTTGGCGAGGACGAGGGCTTTGAGTTCATGAAAGGCCTTCACGCCAACATAAATCAGTACACCAAATCCGGTTCGGCGCCCATCAAGGCCGCGGGTCGTGGCGAGAACACGATAGGCATTGTCTTCATGCATGACGCGGTCAAGCAGGCGGTATCGGGCTTCCCTGTAAAGGTTGTCGCCCCGTGCGAAGGCACTGGTTACGAGATCGGTTCGATGTCGATCATTGAAGGCGCTCGCAACGAAGAAGAAGCCAAAAAGTTCTACGACTGGGCGCTGAGCGCCGAAGCGCAAAACCTCGCGCTTGAAGTCAATGCCTTCCAGGTTCCGTCCAACAAGGGTGCGCAAACATCTGAAAGCGCCCCGGATATGAGCCAGATCAAGCTGATTGACTACGACTTCAAAAAGTACGGCTCCTCTGATGAACGTAAGCGTCTGCTGCAAAAGTGGGACGAAGACGTTTCGGTTCTGCCGCAGTAAGTGACTGACACTGCGAAAACCAGGACCCACCCGGTATTGATCTTCTGGATCATTGTCGGGTGGGTCGGCTACGTCCTGCTGCCATGGTACATGGTTGAGGATGGCCTTTGGTCATTTGAATGGCTCTTTAACGGCTATCCGTATGACGAAGATTTTGCGCCCGCTCTATTTCTGATCGGGCAGGGTGAAAAGCTCTGGCTTGCACCCTTGCTGATACCGCTGGCATTGCCAATTCTGGTGCTTGGGAAACCTAAATCTGATCCGATCTACGCTAAGATCCTGATACTTGCGGGTGCACTGGGCTTTGGCTGGCTGATTGCGCAAGGCTTCGGGATCGGCATTCGCGGCTTCAACTTCGACTGGCTCAAGGCCCTGTTTGGCGCGCCAAAAATCCGACAGTTCGGCATGGGGTATGGCGCGATGCTCTGTGCGTCGGCCTTCCTGTTCCTGCTCACGCAGGGCATCGCGGCGCGCGGTGCAGTCAACGGCGATGTGTTTGTCGTCAGCGCCATCGGCGGTGTCATTACAATTGTCACCGCCTTCGTGTTCTTTCCAATTGCCAACATGCTGTTTTCGGCCTTTGTGACCGAAGACGGCGCCTATTCGGTATCTGTTTTTGCCTCGAAGTTCTTTGATGATCGTCTCTGGGGATTGGGGTGTTTTTGGGGTGCGAAATGCGGCGCCGCGTGGAACTCCCTCTTTTTGGCCATTCTCGTCGGCCTGATCACCACGGTTCTGGGACTTTGTTTTGCGCTTGTGGTCACCAGGTCAGGGTTTCGGTTCAAGCGTGGGATGCGCGCGCTGACTGTTTTGCCAATAATCACGCCTCCCTTCGTAATCGGGCTGGCCTTGATCCTACTCTTCGGTTTGTCCGGGTCGGTCACAGTCTTTTTCGCTGATCTTTTTGGCGTGCAACCGTCGCGGTGGCTCTATGGAATGCCGGGCGTCCTGATCGCCCAGACGCTGGCCTTCACTCCCATCGCATTTCTGGTGCTGATTGGTGTTGTCGAAGGCGTGTCGCCGTCGATGGAGGAAGCCGCCCAAACGCTGCGCGCCAATAGGTGGCAAACCTTCCGAACGGTGTCGCTGCCCCTGATGAGACCCGGTCTGGCGAATGCATTTCTGCTCGGCTTCATCGAAAGCATGGCCGACTTCGGCAACCCGCTTGTTCTAGGCGGTAATTTTGACGTTCTGTCGACCGAGATATTCTTTGCCATCGTCGGCGCGCAATATGATCAGGGTCGGGCCGCCGTGCTGGCCATGGTACTGCTCTTCTTCACGCTGTCTGCTTTTTACGCGCAGCGCGCCTGGCTCGGTAGGAAAAGCTACACCACCGTTTCCGGCAAGGGGGACGCCGGGGTGCATCCGCTGATGCCCAATGGGCTGGCAATACCCGTGCTGGCCATCGCGACCATCTGGGCGCTGTTTACAGCGGTTGTTTACGGCATGATCATTTACGGCAGCGTCGTTGAGCTTTGGGGTGTCAACAACACGCTCACCTTCAAACACTATTTCACCGCCTTCTCAGTTCGCTTTGAAGAGGAAGGTATCCGCTGGACGGGTGCCGCATGGGACAGTTTCTGGACCACCATCAGCATTGCGGCCATAGCGGCTCCGCTGACGGCAGCTGTAGGACTGGTGACCGCCTACTTGCTCACGCGCCAAAATTTCTCCGGAAAAAACGCCTTCGAATTCGGAACGATGCTGTCCTTCGCCATTCCCGGTACCGTCATCGGGGTCAGCTACATCCTGGCTTTCAACGTTCCCCCGATTGAAATCACAGGCACTGGTGTGATCCTCGTGATCAGCTTCATTTTCCGCAACATGCCCGTCGGCGTGCGTGCGGGCATTGCATCCATGTCGCAACTGGACAGGTCGCTTGATGAATCCTCGCTGACTCTGGGTGCAAACTCGTGGCAGACGTTCCGACGCGTGATCCTGCCCCTGCTCAAGCCCGCCATCCTAGCGGCACTCGTCTACAGTTTTGTCCGCGCGATGACCGCGATCTCGGCAGTCATTTTTCTGGTATCGGCCGAATACGACATGGCGACCAGCTACATCATCGGGCGCGTCGAGAACAATGACTACGGCCTTGCCATCGCCTATTCCACCACGCTGATCTTCGTGATGCTGGCATCTGTAGGGCTTTTGCAATTCCTCGTGGGCCGCGTGCAGATCGGACGGCGCACCCAGATCGGAGCGGAAAGAACGACATGACGGATACCAACATTGCTAGTAAAGCCGCGCCGGTTCGGTTCGAAGGAGTGTCAAAAGTATTTGGCAAAGATGTCGTGGCCGTCGACAACATCGACCTGCATGTGGAAGCAGGTAAACTGGTGACGCTGCTGGGACCATCGGGCTGCGGCAAAACAACGACGCTGCGCATGATTGCCGGTCTGGAGATGGCCAACTCGGGCAGGATCGTGATTGGCGATCGCGACGTGACCAAGCTGCCCGCGACCGATCGCGATGTGTCTATGGTGTTTCAGTCTTACGCCCTGTTCCCACATATGAGCGTGCTGGAAAACGTGATGTACGGTTTGACATTCTCCGGCTTTGCTAAGAGCGAGGCCAGATCGCGCGCGCTCAAAGGGTTGGAACTGGTGGGCCTCAAGGGCTTCGACAACCGTTTGCCTAGCGAGCTGTCAGGAGGCCAGCAACAACGTGTCGCAGTCGCCCGCGCGCTGGTGCTGGAACCGCAGGTGCTGCTCTTTGACGAACCCCTTTCGAACCTCGATGCCAAACTGCGCCGACAGGTGCGCGAAGACATTCGCTCCATTCAGCGGGACCTCGGACTGACGGTTGTCTATGTAACCCATGATCAGGAGGAAGCGCTTGCCGTGTCCGACGAGATCGTCGTCATGCGTAACGCCGCCATCGCCCAGATCGGCACACCACGGCAACTCTATGACGCACCAATCGACCGCTTCGTGGCTGACTTCATCGGTGAAGCGAACCTGATCGAGTGCAAAATCGTCGAAGTCGATGGCGATCAGGCGACAATCGACATCGAAGGTCACCGCCACAGCTTGCCCTCTCGCGATTTGCTCGTGGGTCCGGCAACGCTGGCGGTGCGTCCGTCCCGCATCCTGATCGGATACGAAACCGGCATCCCGGCAAAAGTCTCCAAAGCTACCTATGTCGGCGTGCGCATGGAATATACGCTGACCGGCGCATTCGGACAGGTGTTTGCCGTGCAGGACGACGTGGATGATCCGTTGCTACCGGGCGCTGACGTCAAAATGGCCTTTGCAGACCGGGGACCGGTTTTGCTGCCGAAGGGCTGACATTGCCGAAACTCGTTATCATTTCGCACCCGGAAGTGGTCGTGAACCCAGAGATCGCAATCACCAACTGGGAACTGAGTGAGGTGGGCCGCACCCGGGCCGAAGCATTTGCAAATGCGCCGATCATGGCTTCGGTCAGCGCCATCTGGTCCAGCACCGAACGCAAGGCAGAACAGACAGCTGCGATCCTGGCCAAACCGCACGGCCTTGAAGTGAAGGTAAACCCGGCGCTGGGCGAAAATGACCGCAGTGCCACCGGTTTCTTGCCACCGCACCAGTTCGAAGCCGCCGCCGATGCATTCTTCGCTGCACCCGACGTGAGCTTTCGCGGCTGGGAAACCGCGACAGATGCTCAGGCCCGGATTGTCGGGGCAGTCACGTCAATCATGGACGCGCACGATGGTGGTGATCTTGCCATCGTAACCCACGGCGCGGTTGGGACGCTGCTGTGGTGTCATCTCTCCGGGGTGCGGATTGATCGCCAGCACGACCAGCCTGGGCAGGGACATTTCTGGAGCGCTGATTTGGACACGCTGTGCTGCAACCCCGGCTGGCGGGCTATCGCCTGACGCAAATCAGACGTGCCACGCCTTCTCGCAAATTGCTTTGAGATCATCAAAGATCTTTGGCGTACCGGCAATGACACGGCCACCATCGCGGATCATTTCATTCACGTCCTGTTCTTCGACGACGCCGCCCGCCTCTGTGATCAACAGCTGACCGGCAAGACAGTCCCACGCGTTCATATGCTCTTCGACGTACCCCAACAGCCGGCCTGCTGCGACATAGGCAAGCGACAGCGCGCCGCTTGCATTGCGATGATACATGGCCCCGCGTTCGATGATGGCTGAAATGATTGGTATCACCTTTGCCGCTTCGATGCGGTTCGAATATCCGACCGAGACGGTCCCGCTTGCCATATCGACGCCTGATGCGACCTGCATTGGCTGCCCGTTGAGCGTTGCTCCCGCCCCCCGCATGGCGACATAGGTCTCAGCCACGTTCGGCTCGTGAATGACACCGATTTGTGTTTGTCCCTCTGAAACAACCGCCAGGACGATCGTCCACGCCGGAATGCCGTTTACGAAGTTCGTGGTGCCGTCAATTGGGTCTATTACCCAGTCAAACCCACTGGACCCTGATTTCGCAGCGTGCTCCTCTCCGAAGATTGCGTCATCGGGATAGGCCTCGGCTATTTTTTCGCGAACATACGTCTCGACATTCCGGTCGGCTTCGCTGACCCAATCCTGAGCACCCTTTGCATCCACCACCAGAGTGTCTCTATTGCCAAAATATTTTATAGCCAATGCACCTGCTTCTTCAGCCAATTTGGTGGCGAACATACTTCGATCAGAGATGCTATGCACTCGACCCTCCTGCCGTTAAATTCTGTTTCTGATTATGAACAATAGGCGGTGCCGGGGGTCAGCACCACTAAGCAACATTGAAACCCGTTTCGTCGGTTTCTTCAGATACATATTACGACAACGAAATGAAGCCCCAAACGGACTTGTCAGAAGAACTTGGCTTGAGGCGGGCAGGGCGGTTGCGTAGCTTTTGTCCATGACCAGACCTGCCTCCTTCAAATACTTTAAAACCAGTCCCGAGATTATCCGCCTTGCAGTGATGCTGTACATCCGTTTCCCGCTCTCGCTTCGGAATGTCGAAGATCTGTTGCACGAGCGAGGCATCGACGTGAGCCACGAAACTGTCCGTTATTGGTGGAATAGGTTCGGGCCGGTGTTTGCAGCTGAGATAAGGCGGAAGCGTGTTCAGCAACTCCGAGCCTTTTCAAAATGGAAGTGGCACGTAGACGAAGTATTCGTGAAAGTGAACGGCAAACGCCACTACCTCTGGCGTGCCGTCGATCACGAAGGTGAAGTGCTTGAGGCCGTCGTCACGAAGCGTCGAAACAAAGCTGCAGCACTGAAATTCCTCAAGAAATTGATGAAGCGGCACGGTTGCGCCGAAGAGATCGTCACAGATCGCTTCGCTTCCTACAAGGCTGCGCTCAGAGAAATGGGCGCGCTCGAAAAACAACAGACGGGCAGGTGGCTCAACAACCGGGTTGAGAATTCGCACCTGCCGTTTCGACGACGCGAACGCGCCATGCAACGTTTCAGGCGCATGCGAAGTTTACAGAAATTCGCCTCCGTCCATTCCTCTGTTTACAATCACTTCAACCAGGAACGATCGCTCACCAACCGAGACATCTTCAAGCTGACCCGCGCCGCCGCTCTTAGCGAGTGGCGTCAACTTTGTTCCGGATAGGTTCACGGTTTCCGCGGCAAACTGAGACTGGTTCGAATTCGTCTGACAGCACCGATGCCGCTTCTGGCAAACCGCTTTTCGATGAGTTGTTTCGTGATGACCGCCGGCGGTACGACCGTGTCAAACCTGATAAGGACAAGGAAACCCGGTTCCAATCAGCTTGCAGCCCAGTTGAAGAGGGCAAGGTGTATCTGCCTGCAGACGCTCCTTGGCTGGCAGCGTTCAAACGGGAGCTTCAGTCCTTTCCACGCGGACGCAACGACGATCAGGTCGACAGCTTTGCCCACTTTGCGAACTGGTCCAAGGGAGTGGGGTTCTATCGGGCGCTAGGCCATGATCATCAGATAAACATCGAACGTCGCGAGCGCCGTCGCGAGCGGATCAGGCGGCGGTAGAACCTCAGCGTCAAGCTTGAAATCTCGTTGAATAGTACTGGGAGGGCCGATGTCGGACCAATCCTGAAAGCGGCCCCAATGACCGCTCGCAACCACAAACCGGTCTAATCGCTAATACCGTCGGATGACGGCTTTGAGCCCAAATCAACCGATGCTGCTCAGCGCACCAATATCAGCGATGCGCAGAAAGCTGACTTTGCAAATTTACGAGAACGGCAAGCCTTTCACCAATCGACGAACATGTCGTGGTGTGGCCGGGCGAACTTGCCATTTGCCGTGTTCACACAAAATTTTTGTGCGCGACTAACAACCGCTTCGGGATTGCGTAAACACCGTTGGTTCCTCACTTTGAGACGAAGTCATCCATAGCAAGACTGAAAGAGAATTAAATGAAACGCCTGTTTCCATCTCTGCCGGAGAACGCGACACTTGGAAGTGTCTATCAAGCCTTTCCAGATAAACTCTCTCCGCTTTGTGCGTACGAAAGCCTTGTGATGAGGGGCGAGAGCGACCTCTCGGTTGCTGAACGTGAACTCATTGCGGCCTATGTCTCGGGATTGAATGCTTGTGCGTATTGCCATGGGGCGCACATCGTTTTCGCCAAAGCCTACGGTATTGAAGTCGAGACAATCGAGGCACTGATGGAAGACCGCGATACGGCGCCCGTAGAGGATCACCTCAAACCGTTGCTGGCATACATTGAAAAGCTCACTGTCTCGCCATCCCGAATGACAGAAGCCGACGCTAGAGCAGTCTACGCGGCAGGCTGGTCGGAGAGTGCGCTGTTCGATGCTATCCAAGTTTGCGGTGTCTTTAATCTCGTGAACCGCTTCATAGAAGGAACAGGTGTCCAAAGCCCTGGCACCGACCCAAGAGAAGCGGACGAAGCCACTTTAAACCGATGCCGCAGTGACAGCTTCTATACCGATTTCGGACGAGAGAACGGCCTCGACATCCCTTGAATTGATGTTGTTCTAACGTGCGAAACGCCACGAAAAGCTGGTCCGATAGAGCGGCAGATGCGTCCTTCGCTTTCGGGGTTAAATCATTCGTCGGATCAAGTCGGCGCATTCATTTATTGTTGGTGGATCCATGTTCAAGCCTCAACGATCCATCCTGCTTTTCGTAGATAACTCAATTTCTGATAAGGTTTTGGGGGCATGTGGGCTTTGTAAGGGTGGAGAGTTGCTTGAATTTGACGCTGAAACAACGAAATTACTTGAAATCGCCTATCAAGGCGCAGAACTGACGCGGCGAAGACAGGCTTCATTTGATGCGCTGTGCCCGGCTCCTGGTGAAACTATTTTGGACATCGGTTGTGGCAACGGGATGTTAACAGTTGAGTTGGCACGGGCAGTTGGCTCGGATGGCTATGTCATCGGGATCGACCCAAGCGCTGACATGACGGCAGCTGCTAGAGAACGGTGCAGCGACTACGCAAACGTGGAGTTTCGTGCTGGTGCCACAAATAGCTTGCCCATTGAGGATGAGAGTGCTGACAAGGCCGTCTCGGTACAGGTCTTTGAGTACATCGAAGACGTAGACGGTGCGTTGGCTGACACGCTGCGGTGCGTCAAACCCGGCGGGCGCCTCGTCATCAGCGATCTACACTTTGGCAGCTTGATTTGGTTCAGCGACGAGCCCGGCAGAATGCAAAAGATGCTGACTTCCTGGAACCAGCACTTTGTGAGTGGTTCCCTCCCGGAAAGACTGCCCGCACTGATAAAGGATCGCGGCGACCATGTGGAAGATGTCTTGTCGTTCACAATGACAGATCACCAGCTAAAGCCTGATGGCCTCGCAATCATGATGATGCACCTCATGAAGCAATACGCTGTCGCAAATGACCACGTTGATCCCGCTGTTGCGCAATCGTGGTTTGACGAACAGCTTAGTCTTGCAAAAGTTGGGCGCTTCTTTTTTCATGACCCAATTTATCGTCGTGGCGCGCAAACAAGGTTGATCGTTCTACAATGCGCCACTTGATCTCGGCCGCGCTCTCTAAACCATCGTTATGAAGCAAAGCTTCTGGCTGGCAACTGTTTACTGTCGCGACTCGAATGCCAAGAGTTTATGGCCGCCTGGCAATCAGCGTTGCAAAGACCTGATAGCCGAAAAGTGTGCGCTCTCTTGCTCGACGGCGATACTCGGCAACTAAGCCATTGTGCAGATCCTCTCCAATTTCGCCGCGTTTCATCATCACTTTTCCAGTTTCTTCGACCCAGGGGAGCATTTGGTCATTGTCCAGAATACTTCTGCTTTGAAGACTGAACTCTTCGACTTTGAACCCCGCATTTGAGGCTAGGCTTCGCAGCTTGGCGACAACAAATGGGTCGGTGACAAACTCGTTCACAAATATCTTGGCACAGGCGTCCAGAGGATCGTTTGGTAAGTTTCCCAGTGACGCTTTCGAAAAGTCAGCGTCACACACCACGAGACACCCTCCCGACCTTAGAACGCGCCTTGCCTCGGTCAAAAGAGGTGCCGGATCTTCCACATGGGTAAGCACCGTGTGCATTATCAAGTTATCAACTGAGCCATCGTCCAGGGGCAGCGACGCTCCTCCTGCGACCTCAAACTCCACATTGTCGTGGCCCCCAACCCGCGCTCTTGCTTCGGCTATAAAGCCTACAGACGGCTCGAAACCAATGACCCGCGCGGGTTTGGCCTTCTCTGCAATGCGGCGCGTGACAGCTCCTGCACCGCATCCGACTTCAATGGTCAGACCGCCTTCTGCAAACTGAAGTTTGGCCAGATAGTTTGAAACGATCTCTTCCATTGTGGGATCGGCCTGACGCGCGTCCATCGAGTCGGCAAATGCGGAAATGAACTCCGCACCCGCAGCATCTACATCTTGAAACGGATCAGCCATCCCAACTACCCTTCAATAACGCTCAGTATTCTCTACTAAAAATCCTAGCATCACCTGGACCAAGAACAAGTCGTGCAAAAATGCTTATAATTGGGGCAAACAAGAGGTTCATGCCATGCGTCAGCTCGTTTCAAACGGAAACCCGATGGAAGAAATCGTTGGGTTCAGCCGAGCAGTCCGAGTTGGCCCCTACATATCGGTTGGCGGCACCGCACCTGTCGATGCTGAAGGTAAGACCGTCGGGGTCGGAGATGTATTTGCCCAAACGACCCAGTGCTTTGAAATCATCAAGGCGGCTCTCGAACAGGCGGGTTCGGGAATTCAAGACATTGTTCGGACGCGAGTCATACTGACAGATATAGACAATTGGAAAAAAGCCATCGAGGCAAGGAAGAAGTATTGCGTCGATGCACGACCCGTCGACACAATTATGGCGATCAATCGGTTTGTGAACCCCGAATGGTTGGTCGAGATAAAAGTTGATGCAATCATTGCCGACGACGCATAAGGGGTAGATTCCGGCTGGGGGCGAAATCATATGAAGATGAGCTTGCCAACACTGCTGAATCAACCGAGGTTTTGGATCGAGAAGGCACTATGGTGCCTGTTACCAAACCCAAATCGGAAACGTGTGAGATTGGTTTGCATCACAAACCATCCTGCTACAGCGAAACCCTGCTCCTATTCAGGCAAACCGGCTAGTCGCAATGACGCACAGTCTTTCTCCAGCCTTTTTCTGTCAGAGAAAAGTTGAGTATTCGCCCAGTCCGATATGGAAAACTGAGGGCGGTATTTCATCACATTCCGTGCTTCATCGCGAGCGGCCTCAAGGTTCTCCGTCTCTACATGGACGATTACGAGGTCGAGGTGACCAAAGCCTTCAACCCTTTGACCATATTCGGTGAATGCTTTCTTGGCTTCCTCGTATTGACCGTCGAGTCGAAGCGCTAAACCCAGAACGCCTGCATACCAACCTGGATAGTGAGGGTTCAGGGTAATGGCTTGTTGTGCGACTTGGATCGCTTCATTTGCCTGGCCATTGAAAGCTAGGGTGATTGACAGTCTGGCAGCCACGTCAGCGTGGTTTGGATTCAGCGCTAGTGCCTCGTTGAACTTCTCGATAGCCGAAACCAGCTTGCCATCGATTGCATCCGCAAAACCCGCAATAGCGTGAGCCTCTGGGTTGTAGCTGTCTATTTCCAGAGCCCGTTGAGCGCAGTCACGAGCCTCCGCTAGCGCGGCACGCCTGTCAGCAACAAATCCATGTCGTGCTTCAACAGTGCAAATGAATCCCAAAGTACAATACGGAGCCGAGTAACCCGGGTCGAGTGCAATTGCCTGTTGTGCAAATCGGCGAGCGTCGGCCTGAGCTTCCCTGGTAATTCTGCGCGAAGCCTCAACGGCCTTTAGTTGAGCAGTCCACGCGCCTAGGTTATTTGTGCCGGATCCTCTGAAACGAGCCATTTCTCCCGCCAACAGTTCGACTTGAAGCTCGGTTGCAATCCTAAGTGCGATTTCATCCTGAACTTCGAATACATCTTCAATGAGGCGATCATAGCGGTCTGCCCAAATATGCATGCCGGACTTTGCATCGATTAGCTGTGCTGTGATCCTCACCCGGTTACCGCTTTGACGGACACTTCCCTCAAGAACAAGATCGACACCCTGCTCCAGACCGACCTGTTTCACGTCAACGGAGCGACCTTTGTAGACGAATGTAGAGTTACGCGCGACGACTAGTAAATTCGGGAGTTTTGATAAAGTGGTGATGATCTCTTCGGTAATTCCATCTGCAAAAAACTCCTGATCGGGGTCAGAAGAAAGATTATCGAAAGGTAAGACGCCGATTAGCAGAGACTTTGTATGGCTAGCCGGAGTTACTCGCGGTGGGGCAGAACCTGGCGGCGACCATTGGAAAACTTCTATTGGTGACGGCGCGTTCTTAAACTGTCGCTCTCCAGCGCGATAAAATTGCTCAGCGAGGCGCTCGTCAAGGCTGCGATGGACGACATCTGAAATTAACACAGCCCCTTCGTTGGAAGCCTCTTGTAGACGTGCAGATAGATTGATGCCATCGCCGAAAATGTCATCTTCGTCGAATACGACATCTCCAAGATGCACACCCACTCGTAGTTTCAATGAGGACTGAGTCGACACCTGGCTTTGAAGATCAAGGGCGCATCGTACTGCATCAGATACCGAGTTAAACTCGACTATCCATCCATCACCCATCCTCTTAACGACATTACCTCGATGATCGCTAACCAAAGGATCAAATAACTCTCGACGTAGAACACGAAGTTCGCTGAGAGTCGTATTTTCATCTGCCTTAATCTGACCTGAGTAGTTTACTACATCGGCCGAGAGTACTGCGGAAAGTCTGCGGTCTCCATTCATGTCTATTGGTAACGCAAATTACGCTGCTTGGAAAAGACAACATGATTTCCTGAACGTCGCGCATGTCCTAGTCAACGGCTTGGTGCTCAATTGATAAGCCTGACTGTGAATGTCTGCTTCGGGCTGCGAGCGGCCACCGATGCGAAAAGCGGCGAATGGCCGTACCGAGCCCGAAGCGGACACCGAAAAAATGTCAGACGACGCCAAAAAGTAGCGTCGCCCGATAGTCGCGGTTGTCGCTTTATTCTACCAGTTCCAGATCACCGGGACGCCAGGTCTTGTCGAACCAAGGCTCGAGCGGGCCGTAGAGGCGCATCATCACGTTGAAGCTTTGCCCGGGCATGGTTTGCGCCCAGTTGTTCTCCCAACCTTCTGGGGCTTCTGGACCAAAATAGATGCTGGTACTCCCATCCTCATTAGGTTTTATCCCCGGTCTATTAGAGTCGATACCACCGGATTGCTGGTCAGTTTCAAGGATTGACCGAGTCTGTCCGCTATACAACATAAACGACGCAAAGTTTTTGGCGGGAACCGGCGCCGGTAGCGTTACCTTATAGGTTTTTGAGCCGTCAAGGTACTGTCCGTTGCTGTCTCGCGCCGTCATCGCATAGACAGACCCCGTCCCGACCGGTGGCGAGGTCATCGCAGGCGTTATGCCCGTTGCCATATAGAAAAAGTACGACCGATCATCGAGGATGCGCGCGCCGTCCTCAAGAAAAAGATAGCTCTGGCGTTGGAACGGTGAGTTCCATTGCCGGTCGTCATAAAAGAACACTCCTGGATCGCGCGAGGCATACGTGATCGCTCGCGCCGTGGCGTTTGCGATTGCTGCTGCCTCCTTGAAAATGGCCTGCATACGGGCATCGGGTTCGAAGGGCTCGTCCTTCTTGATCCCTATGGAAGCAAACGTTCCTACAATTTCCGGACTGAACGCACCAATTGGATTGTTTTCGAGTGCGACGTGGATCTCTTCAAAGAAGTCTTCGTTGTTCGCGTGAACAGTGTTGTGTTGAACACCGGAGATATTCAGGAAAGTTTCCGCGGGAGGATTGTCCGCTTCACTAAGCGGATAGATATTCAGACCCGCCTTGATCTCGGCAACAGGGCCAGCCGTATCTCCGTCTGCGTCTGGCGAGCGTCTTAGCAACAACCAGTGCTCATATGTCTTTGTGCGTAGTTCGAAGTAGCCCTCGGGCACCGGCGTTTCATCGTCGTTGTGCAAAAGTAGATACTTGCCACCTTCTCCCTTATCCGCGCCAAGCGCCCCGATATCCGTCACATAGTCAAACGCGGCGTCATCAAGCAACCCAAGCAGGCCTGCCGGAACCTCAATCACCATCGGGCCATCCGAGATATCGACATTCGAACCAATGTAGATTGTGGTTGTATTGGGCGTCAGCCAGATGGACCGCGCGTCCAGCAGGTCTTCTGCAATCACGACGTCATTGGGACTGACGCCCAAGTCTTCGTATCCCTGAAACATAGCTCGAAGCGAAGCGATCTTCATGCCATCCAGGAAAGCCGTCGTTGCTCTGATCAGATCAAGGTTGTCGAAGACTTTCTCCACCGTCTCAGGTGATGGCATACCATCGAAGAATTCCAGATCACCAAGCGTCTGGGTCTCGACCTTGTCTGGTGTAAGAACATTCTCAGGAACGTCGGCTTTGAATTCTTGGGCTGAAGAATGCGATGCGAGTACCAGGGCAGTCAGCACAGCTAACGACTTTGTTTTCATTGTTCGCTCCATTGGGAATTACTGTTTGTTTTGATCAGTTTACTTTTTCTAGATCGCCCAGCATCCAGCCACTCTCCAGCCATCCTTCTTGCGGCCCATATAGACGAAACAAAAGGAAGTACGGCTCTGTGGTTGGTATCCAGTTGCTTTCCATGCCTTCCGGTGCTTCTGGTCCAAAAAAGATGTCGTAAGAACCGTCTTCATTAGCCTGCATCGCATCAGTGTCGCGCTCGGACAAACCGACAGGATCAACGTTCCGAATGAAGCTCTTGGTCTCCATCGAATAAACAATCACGGACCAGAAATCGTCGGCAGGTGTATCCGCTGGGACGTTCAGTTTATAGGTCTGATTGTGATCGTACATTTCCCCGTCGCTGTCGCGCAGGCCTGTCAGATAAAATGTACCTCCGCCCAGTTGTTTCGGCAGGTATGTAATCCAGAAATAACTGCCGCCCGCACGCGCATCCACAAGGACTTCGGTCTCAGTCTCATAGGGGAAACCAGCCTCGGGTTGACCATCCGCGAAATCCCAAATCAACCACTGGCTCCTCATCTCGCCGCTATCGTCGACCCAAAGTGGGATCATGGCTTTCCCGGGCGTCACAAAGTAGTTCTGCATCGAGGCGTACGCGAGCAACAATCCCTCGTTCATTGCCTGCATTTGAAGTTCACTTGGTTCGAAAGGCTTTCCCTTCTCGATCCCGAGATCTTTCAGAAAATTCACCATAACCTTGTCTTGTGGACGGATCGGGTTGTTTTGAACGTAATCGTTCAGGTCCTGAAAGAATGTCTCGTTGTAGTATGGAAGCGAGTCGTACGGCACTTCTGACGCTTCGAGATAGTTGTTGGGTGGCGGATTGTCGGCCTCGGACAGGTAGTACACTTTGATCGTCTGAGCGTACTCGGCCGCATCGGCGTCCGTTCCGCCATTCGTCAGTTTTGGCCGGAACGAAAAACCATATTCGTAGGTATCTGTTTCAAAGGGAAGGTATCCCGCCTCAGTTAATTCCTCCAGGGACATATCCCCTTCGTAGCCTGGGGGTAGCATGAGGTACTTGCCGCCGGCACCTTCGTCGAAACCATCGGGACCAACGTCCACGATAGGAACATCCCAAGCATTCACGATTGTACCGAAGTAGTTCACCTTTTCGGTGGCAGCGGGCACTTCAATGACAAGGGGACCGGGTTCCGAGGTCATTGAAGCCCAAGCATAGGCCGTAACATCGTTAGCCGTAAGAAACCCATGTTTGGAATCGAACGGCTTATTGAGATAAATGATGTCGTTGTAGTCGCCACCGAGGTCGCGGCGAATGCCCTTCAGAAAATCGATCATACCAGCGGCGGGCATTCCCCAGATTGCAGTCTGAGTGGCGCGCTGCACCATGATCTTGTAATCAATGTCCTCGACTTCGGCTGATCGTGCAAGGATGTCACCCGTGTCATTGAAAGACTGGGAAAGAACTGGCGAGGAAGAAATACCCACAATAAGCGCCACGCCAAAAAGACGCGTCGACAAACCGCTGTGTGATGGCCCAAGTATTTTCATGGCGCAATGCTCCCTGCTGTTTGTGGAAAGCTTGCACATCCGTTCAGCCGATGCGTATCATTTCACGACACGCGGGCGGACAAGCGGGTTGACGGATTGAACCTACCACCGATGATTTCGGCCAAGGCCTTGGGCGCGATGCCCCAGTTTGTGCTTGAAGCCGCTGGGGAAAGACGCCTGTTGCGTGCTTTTGACTCTGCCGATCTTCCTGTTCACTTCATTGAGGAAAGAGGCGGTTACATCTCGGAGCATGCCTTGGCGACCTTTGTGCACGAAGCCGCACGATCCTCGGGACAACAAAACATCGGATTGTTGTGGTCACCGTATCTCACTGTCGCTGACTACGGCGCCTGGGGAAGTTACGTTCTTTCTGCTCCAACGCTGGGGGCAGCGCTAATACGAGCTTCTGCCGTCATGCCATTTCATTCGTCCACGGATCGCGCGTGGCTTGAAACTTCGGGCACTAGCGTGCGCTACTGTTATCGTTTTGGACTTCGCTCGCATTTCGCGTATCCGGACATCGGTTTCTCGGCCGTTGGGGTTTTTCTGAGCATATTCCGCGCGTATTTAGGAAACGACTGGAAGCCATCGGCCGTGCTCTTGGACTTCCCGAAAGTTCCTGGGTTTGTCGAGGCAGAAGACACTTACGCTTGTCCTGTAATCTGGAACGCCACCCGCCTTGGGGTTGAGTTTGAAGCTTCGGCTTTGAGCTCCGAAGCCGCGCCCAAGAAACTTAGCAGAGGCTCGACAACTGTCGGAGATATTTCACGCGAACGATTGGGCGGCCCACCTCAAACACTTAGAGGACAAGTCGAGGAAGTGGTTTGGCAACAACTTCATCGGGAGGAAATGTCGATTGATGCCACCGCGCGTTCGCTCGATCTTGGCGTTCGCACACTACAACGGAAGTTAGCAAGCGAAGGGGTTCGTTTTCGCGAAATCGTCAACGATATCAGGGTAGCAAGGGCCGAGGAACTCCTCACAGATACGCGCGAGACAGTCTCCAGTATCTCCTCCATGCTAGGATATGAAACCGCAAATAATTTCAGCCGCGCATTTAAGAAGGTAACGGGATTGGCACCCTCTGACTATCGCCAAAGGAATTCCGGTCATACTTGAATGGTCGTCTGCAAAAGCAAGCCGCTGGCGTCTGCATTGCTCACAAATTAAAGTTCAGGTTGGATGCGACGAGTAACCGCGTCCAACCCGAGTAGGGCGGGAAGCTAACCTAGTTCGGTCACTTTATACGTTTTCTTTTAGGATCAAGAAACAAAGTGAACTGGAACAATGACAAAGTTGCAGACTATTTGCTTGTAGAGGTGATTCTATCTGTTGCCCCGCGTCGATTACCCTGGGATAGGATCAACGCGGGGCTGTAGGAAAGTGCTAGGTAATCAAATGACGCCCGCACTCACTACGGGAAACATTCTGATATTTCGATGCTTGCTCTATTTATGTATCCAATTTGGATATTTGATAGATCCAACTTCTTAAAAGTCGGAGCATGCAATGCGCACACCCCTCGAGATGGAGAGCTTTGGTCGCGAGTTAACCGAGCACCTTCTTAGAATTGTTTGGTTGCTTATGTTGGTTGATACTTTTTTGGAGCTATTCCAAACAATTACTCAAAAAGCATCCACGAGATGGAAAATACTTCTGTAAATGCAGCGACGAGCTTTTGTAGTTCTGTTTTGGGTGCAGCCCCTAGTCATTTCCAGACACGAACCAATGGAATTGGCGAAAAAACCCACGGTCGTTCATGGGATGGGAGACGACCGTGGGTATCAGTTAGGGGTATGATAGGTACGAAGCCATCATGAGTTTGGATCAAAACTCCCACAAAAGATTTGTATTTTGAAAGAGGAGCTTGCGAGTTGTTCAGGCTATAGGTGTTCACCGACGTTCCGCAGTGCTTTTCGAGCAGTTGTTTGCAAACGACGCTTTCACTCGTTGAAATGAATTCACATCGAAATATTTGCTTTTGTTGCGTCGTAGGTAGCTACGCGACGCATCATCTAATTGGGAGGAATACATGAAATATGCTGCCATTTTTGCCGCCGTGGCAATCTCCGCTTATGCAACTGTTGCCGCTGCCAAAGACCCAGTTCCGGCAAGTAGCGACAACTTCGAGATTTACAGTGAGGTTGAAGGCTGGACGGTTTATGCTGACAACGACTCTGGTACATGCCTGATAGAAAAAGTCTTCGAGAGCGGGAACGTAATGCAAATGGGTCTAACCAAAAACCAAAAACACGGTTACTTGGGAGTATTCACGCAAGCTGACATAGACATCAAAAACCGTCAAAAAATAGAAATAGCAATTGACGACTTCGTGTATGAAGGTCGCGCAAAAGGCATAAAAAGCAAGAAGCTAGCGGATGACTACTCTGGTGGCTATATCGTTGTAAAGGACGCAAACATGGCGACTGCCGTGGCCGAAGGACAGACTTTGATCGCATTTCCAAAGAAGTCCGCAAATTTCATTGTGGACCTAACCGGTACAAAGAAGGCTATGGAAGAAGGGCGTAAATGCAACCTTGCACTTGCAAGCTAACTTAGGCCGTTGCTCAACCTCAAAAAAGTTGAGTCGCCTTTTCGTCAAACCCTTTGTGGCCCCGCAGTTTGCGGGGTCATTTATTCGTCATTTTTTGTCTCTTCGCCTCAAGCATCAAGGTTTTGGTTAGCCCGCCGAAACTGGTGCGGGCGTTGTCAAGAAAGCAACGAATTTTGGTTTATCCGAGTGAGTGGCCAGATCGAGTGCGATATTCAAACGAGGCAACGCGGTCTGTTATTTCCCGTGTCTGCTTTGACCGAAACTCTGCCGTTCAGCAGATTTCAAAGAACGTCCAGCGCCGTTCAATGCAGACGTTCAGGCGAAATTTCTCGGAATGACCACCAACAATGACTGCTATCCGTTCCTAAGCCGTCATCTGACTTAACGACTCAGATGACTGACTTGAGCCCATACCTACCAAATGCTGCACACTGCACGAATGGCCACTTTCGAGCCGACCTACGCCCGAACCTCTTCACGCATAAACTCCACAAAGGCCCTTACACGCGGCTTTCGAAAGGCCGAAGGTAACTGCACGCTTTGGATCGGCAAAGTGCGGGAATGGAACTCCGGAAAGAGTTGCACAAGACGTCCGGTTTCAAGGTCGTCCCCCAAAAACACATCTGGGCATATGAAGATGCCGCTCCCGGCACGCGTCGGTACGAGGCAGGCGGGAGGACTGTTTGCCAGAAATGGGCCAGAGACAGGCACCTGCACGGTTTGCCCTTCGATCTGGAATGGCCAGCGGTTTGGATCGGGGTTGTTCGCATCTCGAATGCAAATGTGGTCCGAGAGTTCCGCAGGATGTGAAGGCGCACCATGTTCTTCAAGGTAGCAAGGAGTCGCGACGACTTTCATATGCGTTTCACCGAGCTTGCGAACGACCAAACTGGAGTCACTGAGCGCGCCGATCCGTATTGCGATATCGAAACCGCCCTTGGCCAGATCAGCATAATGATCCGACAAGTCCAATTCGACTGTGACGTCCGGGTGTTGCTCTACGAAACGGCTTGCTGCTTTAGCCACCGCCGTGTCGCCATAGGTAAGGGGCGCCGCCACACGAACGATGCCCTTCAAGCCCTCTGAAGCGTCAAACTCAGTCTCCAACTGCTCCAATTCAGCCAGCACCCGTCGCGCTCCTTCCAGATATCGCTCCCCCTCGTGGGTCAACGACATAGACCTGGTGGTGCGATGGAGAAGATTCAGCCCAACCATGTTTTCGAGCTGGGCCACACGTTTGCTGACCAGCTTGTTTGAAATGCCAAGCCGTTGTCCGGCGGCGGCAAAAGAACCGGATTCCACAACAGCCACGAAGCTCTGCATCCCGTCGATCCGGTCCATAGCATTGCCTCCATTTGCGCGATACACACTCGCTCTTATCGCCATTTCATGGAGAAAAGACCATCGCTAAGTTCCTCTCAAGCTGAATCGCAGGAGAAAAGAACATGGCAACGTCAGACGCCCCCATCTCAATAGGTCAGGTCGCCCTGACGGTGCGCGATCTGGATAAGACCGCCACCTTCTATGAAGACGTGATTGGCCTCGGCCTGATCGAACGCAACGGTGAAAGCGCCTTCCTCGGCACCGAAGCCGGAACGCTGATCGAGTTGCGCCAGGACCGAAACGCTAGACCCTTTCCTAAAGAGGCGGGGCTGTTTCACACCGCATTTCTGTTGCCGTCCAAACAAGACCTCGGCGCATGGCTGGTCTACGCGGATGAGCGCGGTGTTCGCCTGGATGGCGTATCCCACCACGGTGTCAGTGAGGCGCTGTATCTGAACGATCCAGAAGGAAACGGCATCGAAATCTATCGTGATCTGCCTCGCGAAGCGTGGAAACGCCAAGGCGATACCATCCATATGACAACGCACCCGCTCGACCTGAAATCACTAACGGAAGATGCCACACAGTGGCAAGGCGCACCGCAAGGCACAGTCATCGGACACGTTCATTTACGTGTCGGTGATGTCAGCAAGGCAGCCAAGTTCGTTACTGACGAGCTGAGTATGGTTCAGACATTTGAGCTGCCCTCAGCCCGCTGGTTCGGGTCCGGTGGCTACCATCACCATCTTGCGGCGAATGCTTGGCAATCGAAGGGGGCAGGCCCGCGCTCTGTCGAAACCACAGGTCTCGCGAGTGTTGAGCTGTTGGCTGACCCCGCAAGTCTCACGCCCGGCCAGAAGGTCGATCCGTGGGGCACAGAATTCACGATCACCTCAGTGCAGGCTTGCGCCGCGTGAATGTCGTCAAATCAAACCAAGAGAGGGCTACAACAATGACACCTAAAGAACTCGTAATGGAGGCCGTAGCTGCCATTTTTGTCCACTTCGACGCAACTGCCGCCGAACAGCTGCTGGCAAAGGACTATATCCAGCACAACCCAGCCGTCCCCACGGGGGCTGCGCCGATCCTTGGCTTCATTCCTGGTCTGAAAGAAAGCGGGATCGAGGTGGATATCCACCGGGTGATCGCGGAAGGCAACATGGTTGTCCTGCACACCACCTACAACAACGCTCAGGCGTTCGGTGCTGAAACTCTGGTGGGCTTCGATGTTTTCCGCGTCGAAGACGGAAAGGTTGCAGAACACTGGGACAACCTGACCCCAACTACACCGCCAAATCCTTCGGGGCACACTCAGATCGATGGTCCAACTGAGATCACCGATCTGGAAAAGACGTCCGAGAACAAGGCTTTGGTCACCGACTTTGTGAACACGATCCTTAAAAATGGCGATGTTGACCGGATCACGGATTTCCTGTCCGCGGAGACCTATATCCAGCACAACAGCAACATTGCTGACGGACTGGACGGTTTGGGTGCGGCACTCGCTGGCATGGCCGAGCGAGGCATCCAGATGATTTACTCGGATGTCCACATTGTTGTGGCCGAGGGCAACTTTGTCTTCAGCGCCTCTGAGGGCACGTTTGCCGACAAGCCGACGGCCTTCTATGACCTGTTCCGCGTCGAAAACGGCAAAATCGTTGAGCATTGGGACGTGATCGCAGATATCCCTGCGGAAATGGCTCATGACAACGGCAAGTTTTGATCGGGGGAACATGAGAGCATTCCTGATCACCCTCACGATGATGCTAGGAGGCACAGCTATGGCTCAAGAAACTGGTGTAGTCGAGATTGTGACAATGAACCTTGCCGAGGGTGTTTCAGCTCAAGCGTTCGAACCGGTCGACAAGGCCATTGAGGACGAGTACGTCAGTAAACAGCCTGGCTTCATCTCCCGGCAAGCCGCCTTCGCAGACGACAAATGGGCGGTTGTCGTCAATTGGGAAAGCGCGGAGGCAGCGCAAGCATCCATGGACAGCTTTGCCTCTGCTCCGGCTGCTGAGAAGTTTATGAGCATGATCGATGCATCTTCTATGTCGATGAAGCGCTACCAACTGGCACGGTAAGAGCCTTCATATTAACCAAAGCGCCCATGGAAACATGGGTGCTTTGTTGCATTTTGATCATCAGCATTCATCACCGGACAATCGGGCTATCCAGGCGGACGGCAACTCTGTCCGCAAAGCGGATGCTCATGCCGAGTACAGCGAATGACCGCTACGAGCCCATAGTGACCGATGCTGCGCGATCAATCGACGGCGGCTATGCGCAGGAAGCGGACTTTGCAAAGCCAGGTGGTCGACATATTTCAGCGGTTCACTCACAGAACTAGTGTCAAAGAGCGGTCCGCCATTACAAACACTCGTTGCAACTGCACAACCTAGATGTTTGTAAGCTAGCACATTGACCTCACAAAGCTGATCAGGTTGGAAGGGCGAGTTCCCTTAGTTCGAGTTCTTAGATAATAGGTACTGATGGATATTGTCGTCACTACGACCATCATTACTGCTCTTTTTATTGTAATCGGCGTGGCGGAGCCACTGGCCGCTCGATTGGGTTTACCCTTCAGCGTTATTCTCGCCGTCTTGGGGATAGTGATCGGACTTG
This sequence comes from Ruegeria sp. BG11, assembly GCF_056538565.1. Classification (NCBI taxonomy): domain Bacteria; kingdom Pseudomonadati; phylum Pseudomonadota; class Alphaproteobacteria; order Rhodobacterales; family Roseobacteraceae; genus Ruegeria; species Ruegeria sp. BG11. The sequence goes on from NZ_JBQFTH010000009.1 coordinate 205,104, forward strand.
GCGCTACGTTCTTTCTCAATACTGACTTGACGGATGCGCTGAACCCGGGAGCGCAGGCGATTATTGATTTGCCGATCCGGTCAGACGTTTTCCTCTATGTTTTCCTGCCAACGTTGCTCTTCCAGGCGACACTCGGCATGAACCTGCGCAGGATGCTGGATGACTGGATGCCCATCTTGATGATGGCCGTCGTGGCTGTGATTGTGGCGACACTTTCCATTGGCTATGCGCTCAGTTGGGTAAGTGCCTTACCGTTGGTCGCTTGCCTGTTGATTGGTGCTATCGTATCGACAACAGATCCCTCGGCGGTTGTCAGCATTTTTAGGTCGATCTCCGCACCACGCAGATTGTCGCGAATAATCGAGGGTGAAAGCCTCCTGAACGATGCTGCCGCGATTGCTCTTTTCGGGCTATTCATGAGCTTTGTGATGCTCGGGAGACCTGATCCGTCGCTAAGTGACGCCGTGGGGCAGTTTCCGCTGTTGATCGTTGGCGGAGCACTCACTGGTTGGCTTATGGCGCGTTTGGCGGTTTGGATGATGGCTTTCGTAGACCGTTGGGAGAAGGCGCAAATTTCAATTTCTGTCGCGCTGCCGTACCTCGCCTATATCGTTGCGGAACAAAGCGTCGGGGCTTCGGGTGTTATCGCAGTGGTGGTCACAGGACTAACGCTCAACCTCACCGGCCCTGGTCGTTTGTCGCCAATCGCTTGGACAAATCTGCAAGAAGTATGGGATCTCCTAGCACATTGGGCTGGAGCGCTGATCTTTATTCTTGCAGCATTGTTGATACCGAGGCTTTTGGAAGGGGTGCAGCCGTCTGACTTTGGCCTGTTGGCAGTGGTGGTCCTTGCAGCAACACTGGCGCGGGCGGCGGTTCTGTTCGGCTTGTTGCCCTTGCTCACGACAATCGGTCTGTCGCCATTTGTGGAACGCCCCTATCGCACCGCAATGCTTTGGGGTGGGCTGCGGGGCGCCGTGACTTTGGCATTGGCACTAGCAGTCACTGAAAGCACTCAAGTACCGCTCGAAACCAAGCGTCTGGTCGGTATTTTGGCCACTGGCTTTACGCTGTTTACACTGATTGTCCAAGGGACAACCTTGCGAACGGTGATCACAAAGCTAGGGCTCGACGAACTCACTCCGCTTGATACGGCATTGTCGCGCCAGGTGGTCGCGGTCGCCTTGCAATCAGTCCGCGAGGATGTGTCCCGCACCGCGGAAAACTACGACCTGACCCACCAAATTGTAAGAAACGAAGCCAAGCAGTTTAGCGAACGCCTCGACGAGGCTGTAAAAGCCGCCGAAGAGAGCGCGGAGATCCTTGATCGCGATAGGATCACGCTTGGCCTTATTGCGTTGGCCGGTGCAGAGCGGGATTCAGTTTTGGCCCGAATGCGAGAGCGCACCATGTCATCCGTTCTCAGCGAAAAAATTCTGTCAGACGCGGATCGGCTCATTGAAGGCGCAAGGACCGGTGGTCGGATCGGCTATCAGCGCGCGTCCAATCGATCTGTCGTCTATGGCAAGTCTTTTCGGATCGCCGTTTTCCTGCACAACCGCCTACGAATCTCGTTTCCGCTCACTCGTATAACAGCGGACAGGTTCGAAAGACTGCTCATGCAACGTCTGATCCTTCGAGATCTCGATGGGTTTGTCCGTGGTCGCATACGCCGGATCCACGGTCGCCGGGTTGCGGAGTTGCTAGACGACCTGTTGGAGCGCCGATCCGAGGCGGTCGAGACAGCGCTTGAAGGATTACGGCTCCAATATCCAGGTTATGCGGAAAAGCTGGAGCGGCGGTTCATCCGAAAGACAGCATTGCGACTGGAGGAGCGAGAGTACGCGGTCATGCGCGAGGATGGCCTGGTAGGCGAAGAGCTCTATTCAGTGTTGATGCAGGAAGTGGCGGCACGACGTGCTTTATCCGAAGGGCGTCCTGTACTGGACATCGCCCTGAAGGGGCGGGATCTGGTCAGGCAGTTTCCACTATTCTCTGATCTCGACAAAGCTTCATTGCGAAAACTCAGTAGAGCGCTGCGTACGCGCTACGCCAACGCGGGCGACACGATCCTTTCCAAAGATGAATTGACCCGGAGTGTGTTTTTCATCGCTTCTGGAGCAGTCGAAGTGGAGTTCGGCAGACATACCACACGGTTAGGTCGTGGCGAAATGTTTGGGCAATTGGCCATGCTAATGAAACGGCCCCGTCGGGTAAACGCGCGAGCGTTGGCGCCCTCGACACTGCTTATGCTTGACGAAGCAAGATTCCGGCGCTTGCTGAGGCGAAGCAAGGCCATGCGGAACTCTGTCAATGTGAGCGCCAGCAAACGCATGATCGACCCTGCGGTGTTGGACCTGGACAAGCATGAAGGTTCTCCTGATCAAGGATAGCTGTAAAGAAAGCTCATCAATTGGAAAGAAACCGCTACAACATTTTTTTCATTGCGCGGAAGCGCGATGTCCGCTTTGGACCGGGTGCGGGCACTGTCTTGCACTGAGTGGACGGCGGCTTTGTCCGCAGGATCTTGTCGGAAGAACTTTTCTTGAAGCGGGCAGGACGGTTGCATAGCTATTGCCCATGACCAGACCTGCCTCTTTCAGATACTTTACTACCAGCCCCGAGATCATCCGTCTTGCGGTGATGCTGTGTATTCGGTTTCCCCTCTCGCTTCGGAATGTCGAAGATCTGTTGCACGAGCGAGGCATCGACGCGATCCACGAAACTGTCCGGTATTGGTGGAACAAGTTCGGCCCGATGTTTGCATCAGAGATCCGAAGAAAACGGGTTCAGCAACTGCGCGCATTCTAGAAATGGAAGTGGCACGTGGACGAAGTATTCGTGAAAGTGAACGGCAAGCGGCACTATCTTTGGCGGGCTGTTGATCATGAAGACGAGGTGCTAGAAGCCGTTGTCACCAAACGCCGAAACAAGGCTGCGGCACTGAAATTCCTCAAGAAATTGATGAAGCGGCGCGGTTGCGCCGAGGAGGTCGTCACAGATAGCTTCGCTTCCTACAAGGCTGCGCTCAGAGAAATGGGCGCGCTCGATAAACAACAGACGGGCAGGTGGCTCAACAACCGCGTTGAGAATTCGCACCTCCCGTTTCGACGACGCGAACGCCCGATGCAGCGTTTCAGGCGCATGCGAAGTCTACAGAAATTCGCCGCCGTCCATTCCTCCGTATACGACCACTTCAACCAGGAAAGATAGCTAGCCAGCCGAAACACTTTCAAGCTGACCCGCGCCGCCGCTCTCAGCGAATGGCGTCAACTTTGTTCCGGATAGGTTCGCGGTTTCCGCGGCAAACTGAGACTGGTTCGAATTCGTCTGACAGCACCCCATTTCCGACAGTCTTGCAGCCTAGAGTTTCTGATCAACAGCCAGTTCAAAGCAAAGAAATGAGGACCATCATCTGAAAACCTCAGCTATTCGCGCTATAGGGAAAGGCTTTAGCCACTTGCCAAGTTGCGATCAAGGCGAGCTAATACTTAATAATTGCAGAAAGCGGCCGGACAACGCTCAGTCCTGTAGGGAGCCAATAAATGAAAAAGGGTATGCATAATCAAGATCCTTCATCAGGTTTCTTGGGACTCACGTTCTGGTATCAGTTGGTCGTCCTTGTGTTCTTGACCATAGCGTCGCTAGTCCTCGCCGCCTCTGTGCTGGTTCCCCTGTCTTTTGCGGCTCTCCTGTTCGTTCTTCTCACCGCGACTGCGGATCGAATTGGCAGATTCAAGATATTTGGCGGCACCGTCCCGAAGTGGCTTGCGCATTTGGCCGCAATTTCAATTGTGTTAATTGGCCTCTCGCTTGTGTTGTCGATACTATCCAGTCAAGCCGGCGAGGTTTCGGAAGCGTTTCCGCGCTATGAGGAACGGTTTTCCAGCATAGTCGCAAAGCTGGTATCACTGGTTGGGCAAGATAACTATGCAGCCGCGATCAAAGCCTTGGAGCAGATCAACCTAGCTGGGCTCGCGACAGGAGTGATCGGCTCTGCTGGGGCATTCCTAAGCGCTTTCTTCCTGGTGCTGCTTTATGTGCCATTCATGTTGGTCGAACGTGTTCCAATGCGCGCCAAAATCAAGCTGGCAATCAAAGACAGGGAAGCCGCTGAAAAAGTTCGTCGCGTTCTTGAGAGCACGTCGGACAGCATTCAAAGATATGTTGGCATCAAAACGCTGGTGAGTGCACTAACTGGCTTGGGCAGTTACGCCGTGATGGCATCCGTCGGCTTGGACTTCTCTGAAACCTGGGCCGTTCTTGCGTTTTTGTTGAATTTTATCCCGACAGTCGGCTCCATCGTGGGCGTCGCACTTCCTTCCATTGTCGCACTGGTACAGTTTGAAGAAGTCGTGCCCTTTCTTGTGGTTCTGATTGGTTGTGGCGCTGTTCAATTCTCTATCGGCAATATTCTGGAGCCAATGCTACTTGGGAAAAGCCTGAATTTGTCGCCATTCATGGTCATTTTGGCTCTCACGTTTTGGACTGCGATCTGGGGCATTGCCGGAGCGTTGATGAGCGTCCCGATCACCGTGTGCATTATGATTGTGCTTTCGAATATCCCATCTACGCAGCCAATCGCGATACTGATGTCCGGTGATGGGAAGATAAACAACACTGACGCAGTTGACAGCTAAGCGCGAGAGACGTTCGCCAAACTGGATGGCAGCTTTTTACCTGACTAAATCGTCGAGTGTATGTGTCAGCCCCGTACATAGTTCGAAACACCGTGCAACGTTTGAGTTTAAAGAGAAACCCGAGCTACTTACCGCTTGGGAAAACGAAGTTCAGCGCATTTGGTTTAATTGAAACCTCAAAGCGTTGATCGATCATCGGCTCGCCGTCCAGATTCATATGAAACGGTTGGGAGGTTTCCAAAACCATAGATCTCAGACGAGAACGCTGTACAACACCATCTTTAGGATCCGAGATATCCGGCAGTCTGCCAAAGGGCAGATTTTCTGGCATTAAACGCTCTGCGGAAAGCACGCTTAAATCGAGCAACCCGTCGGACACTTCCGCTTCAGGCGCCACGTCAAAACCGCCACCCGCATAGCGGCTGTTCGCAATCGCGATAGCGGAAATGGAAACGTCGTACGGGTCTTCATCATCAATCGAGATTTTTGCGGGAACAGATTTTGCATCAGATAAACGAGCAAGCCCAAACAGAGTGTACGCGAGTCCCCCCAGTCTTTTCTTCATTTCCTTGGGTGTCGTTGCAGTGATCATCGCTCCAAAACCGCCGCTTGCAACATTCACAAACGGACTGCCGTTTATGTATCCGACATCGATAGGTCGCGCGTCTCCCGATGCAGCAACTCGAACAGATGTTGCCAAGTCCAAACCCTTATCACCATACGATCGAGCGAAATCGTTCGCTGTTCCTAAGGGAACAAGACCTAGCGAGACAGGCGACTTTGTCTTCAACTTCAAAACTGCACTCGCGACCGAGTTCAAAGTGCCGTCACCACCGCCCGCGATCACCCTGGTTACCCCATCGGCTACGGCTTCTCGAAGCGTCTTCCTCAAGTCTTTTCCTGACCAAGGAATACACACCCTAATGCCAAGCTCTTTTTCCAATGGCCGGACAGCAAAACGCAGATCGGGTCTTGCTGCGGACTTCCTGTTGAGAATTAGCAGGGTACGTTTGGCCATGATTCCAGCATAAAGCTCTCGCACGTTGGAGCAACTGCTTTAAAAGTTCTAATGGCAGAGGCGCTCAAGCAATTGAAACCTTATTTGTGTTAGCCAACCCCAAGTGACGATAGTCAGCATTATCCGCATCTCGGAGTATACAAAGCTTGGTAATGAAGGTCCGCTTTGGGCCGCTACCGGTTATTGATTTGTAAAGTAGCCAAAGGTGGCAACGAGCCTAAGGTGGACCTTGTTCGCTTAGCAAATTCTTCCAGAAGAATTCAGTCTGGAACGCCAGCGGCAATCAAGACTTCAACAAAGCGCTCTACTTGTTCGCGGTCTCGACCGGGAATTCGTCTTGCATCACTTGCTCTGACGTCCGGCGCAACTGCCAGGTAGGCGTCTAACGCCTTGTCTCTCTCCTCAATGCGACCAGAAAGATGTAGCGTCGCCACCAACTGCCTTCTGTAGGTTGGGTTTTCGGGTGCCAAGGCCAGTGCACGACGCACCGTCTTTTCTGCACTTTCGTAGTCCTCTAAGCAAAAATAGGCAAAGTAGACGCCCATCAACCAAAGCGGTGTAAAAATGTCCTGAGGACTTAGTGTCTCTGCTCGTTTAACCAGATCCAGGCCCTTTTGGTATGCGCCGCTTATGCAGTATCCGCTTCCACAAAAGCCCAATACAGTCGAAAACGATGGCGCGAGTGTAATGGCGCGATCAAAGAGGTCAACTGCCTCGTCCCAGCGGCCGACAAACATCAAAGACCATCCTTTGATCGCCAAAATAATGGGATCTTGATTGTCGGCTCGCACCGCTGCATCTGCCGCTGCGACCATAGCCGCGGCGGAATTCTCACCGGGTTCTGCCCAACTGTAGAAAGCTTGTAGAAAATGCGCGAGAGCCAGGTCGGCGTTGCCAAATGCGCCGCCGGACAGTTCGACTGCCCGCTCAAAATAGCGTCGAGCTTCTGCTGTTTCCGTCTGCCCCAAACGCATGACGAGAGGTCGCCCTCTCATTACACATTCCCAGGCGTCCAACTGCGTCGGATCTTTAGCCCGGGCGCGCCTAGCTTCGGCACTCAAAAATCCTGGCCCGACCGCTGACACTATCGCGTTCGATATTTCGTCCTGAATATCAAAGATGTCAGTGAATACTCTGTCGTAGCGGTTTGCCCAAACCTGTGTTTTAGTCGCCAAGTCAATTAATTGAGTAGTGACCCGAATTCGGTCTCCAGACTTACGGATAGAGCCTTTCAGTACATAGACAACACCCAGTTCTCTAATCGCCGCCGTCAAATCCAGTCCGTTGTCCTTATGGGTCATTGTGGAATTTCGCGAAATCACATTGAACCAAGGCATACGGCTTAAGTCTGTAATTATATCTTCCGCCATACCATCGGCAATGAATTCGTTTTCTGGATCAGAGGATCGATTTTCAAAAGGGAGCACTGCAACAGTCGGCTTGGAAACAGTCATCGCAGCAATAACGGCGTCAGGGGGCCACTGGAGGATGTGAACAGGTTCAGATATGTTTTTTAGGATGCGGGATCCTGCTGGTGCAAAATCCGCTTCAAACCTACCATCAAACTGGCGATGTGCATCTGCTGAAGTAACAATCGTTGAAGGTTCCGCCAGAGCTTCGAGACGAGCAGCGATATTGACTCCGTCACCATACAAATCGTCGCCGTCGACTATTACGTCACCAACATGCAAACCTATCCGATAAGCAATGCGTTTAGAGGGATCAATAGACTTCTCGGCTTCTGAAACTGATTGTTGAATCGCTACACAAGCTCGTGCGGCGCTAACTGCCGAGGGAAATTCGATAAATAGACCGTCCCCGCTACTCTTAAAAACGCGACCACTATTTCCAGCAATAATTGGCTCGAATATTTCGGAATTTAAACGTTGTTGCCGCGCTATTGTTCCTTCTTCATCTAAACCCAAAAGACGGGAAAAACCGACCATGTCCATGGCCACAATCGCAGCGAGGCGTCTTTCCAAGTTGTGCTCCATGAAACGTTAACTCCAAGCTTAGGTTGTTCTTCCGGTAGACACGAAACGAATTTCGTCGAGCTGAAAGTCCCTAGGCGATCTTATATGATAGGCGCTTCATGCCCATGGCTTAAATCTGGAAAGCCCTCCAAGATCCGCGATAGGTTTTGTCTACTAGGACACAGCATTTGCGGCAGACGTTTGGTTGACCATTTTGAATACGCGTGAAGCAGGGGTACTGAAAAACTTGATGGCTGCTCTGTTCGCAACTCGGTCGTTGCCCCAATACTGTCGAACGTCCGTTATTGTGACAGCAGGCATACAAACAGCACCGACTGAAGTACAAATCGGGCAGACCACCGCAGACTTCGGTCATTTTGGCAATTTTTAAATTCAAATCGACGTACAATACCCCCAACCTAAAAAAGGGCTAAAAGAATGAATAACTACAAACCCGCTGTGGGCACCCCCATTGCAAATATCTCGCTACCAACAGTCGGCGGCGGAACAATGACCGTGGGCGGAAAGCGTGAGCGACATCAGTTTTTCGTCGTCTACCGCGGAAAGCACTGCCCTCGCTGCAAGCGACACCTCAACAAATTGCAAAAGATGCTGCCAGAATTCGAAGAAGCAGGCATTGATGTCCTGGTCGCTTCCGCTGATCCGATCGAAAAATCTCTCGCGGACCATGATGAATTCGGCTGGGAGTTTGATTTAGCTTATGATCTTAGTGAAGATCAAATGAGGGAATTGGGTGTCTATGTAACCGATCCTATTTCGCCAAATGAAACGGATCGGCGTTTTGCGGAACCGGCATCCTTTTTCATTCTTCCGGATGGCACGACGCAGATTGTCATTTTGTCTAACGGGCCTGCGGCACGTCCGGATCTGGAAGAGTTGCTAGATGGAATGAAGTTCAATATCTCCAACAATCGGCCGACGAGGGGGATGGCTTGAAGAAATGCGGCCGTTGTGGGTTTTGTAGCCAAGAGCTGGCGGGCTTATTTCCCAGTGAAATCATGGAACGATAGGTGGGGTGAGACAAATAGAAAATATTTGTGAGACGCTTACGGCTGCGGCGGAATAGCACTCTCGTGCCGGAGCGGCCATTGGTGTACTGAGTAGAGAAGGTCTGGATCGAGTTAATACTGGAAGTGCTGCTTTCCTGCATTTCACGGGCGCAGAAAATTTTCGCCAACCCCACTAGCTGCGTTTTAGACAAAAAAACTGTCATTGATTAAGAGCGCAGCGAACTTTAGGCGCTAACGTCCGAACTGCAGAACAAGTTGCCTGATGTTGACGCGGCCAAATTCACTGCTGCATCGCTACGCCAAATAGACCGTAGCAATGCAGCGCATTTCCCAAGCGCAGACATTGAAGGACGTCTAAGTTCCACGAACATGATCTGGGTCAAAGCAGAAATGCCGAGATTATGTTAGTTATCTACAACTCGGGATCTGAAATGAGGTCTCCGAGAAATGCCGCTCCTACTGGCAAATGCTTGAAAGTAAGGAGGCGTGAAATGACAGCCAGAATTCTAAACTCAGCCGCAGCAGTGCTTTTATCGAGCATTGTTTCGCAAGCCGCTGCCGAAATGGATGGCCGTACACTTGTTGATATCTGCACTGACGGGGATGCGCTGCAACTGGGCTATTGTATGGGGTATATGGCCGGATATCGCGAAGGAAGAGACACGACTTGGCACACTATCCGAACCACAAAAGGTTTGGGAAGCGAGCCAATTGAGAATACAGAAGAGTTTACAGATCCGCTTCGCTTCGGCAGGTGTGTTTTTCCCAGACTTCCGAACCACCAAATGCGTGAAATCGTGGTGAACTATATCTCGGATCACCCCGAGACATGGGAGGAGAGTGCTGGTTCAGCAATCTCAAAAAGCCTTTGGGGCGCGTTTCCCTGTGAAGAAAATATGTAGCCGTTTCAGGGGCTAACGTGGTCAGCGTCGTGCAGAAGCACATAGCTCATACGGCCTTGTCAGAAGAACTTTGCTTGAGCGGGGCAGGGTGGTCGCATAGCTTCTGGCAATGACCAAAGCTGTCTCGTTCAAATACTTCAAAACCAGCCCTGAGATCATTCGCCTTGCGGTGATGCTGTACATCCGTTTCCCGCTCTCGCTTCGGAATGTCGAAGATCTGCTTCACAAGTGAGGCATCGATGTGAGCCACGAAACTGTCCGATACTGGTGGAACAGGTTTGGCCCGATGTTTGCATCAGAGATCCGAAGAAAACGGGTTCAGCAACTGCGCGCATTCTCGAAATGGAAGTGGCACGTGGACGAGGTATTCGTGAAAGTGAACGGCAAGCGGCACTATCTTTGGCGGGCTGTTGATCATGAAGACGAGGTGCTAGAAGCCGTTGTAAACAAACGCCGAAACAAGGCTGCAGCGCTAAAATTCCTCAAGAAATTGATGAAGCGGCACGGTTGCGCCAAGGAGGTCTTCACAGATCGCTTCGCTTCCTACAAGGCTGCGCTCAGAGAAATGGGCGCGCTTGAAAAACAACGGACGGGCAGGTGGCTCAACAACCGCGTCGAGAATTCGCACCTCCCGTTTCGACGACGCGAACGCGCGATGCAACGTTTCAAACGCATGCGAAGTTTGCAGAAGTTCGCCGCCGTCCACTCCTCCGTATACAACCACTTCAACCAGGAAAGATCGCTGACCCGCAGAGATACATTCAAGCTAACACGCACCGCCGCTCTCGCAGAGTGGCGTCAACTTTATTCTGGATAGATTCACAGTTTCCGCGGCAAACTGAGACTGGTTCGAATTCGTCTGACAGCACCGTCCTCATACTACCAAATGGCTGATTGGAAGTCTCTTTTTAGAAAGTTTCCACAATGCTAACTTGCAGCGGCCCAAAAAGCTTTGTGTACGTGAGGTTCGAAGTGTTATAACCGGTGCAACTTTTAAGCCTATCCACTCACATCTCAGGCATCGTAGCCGCGGATTGATGCAAGCGCTGATTCCAATATTTCCGCGCTCTCAGCGCGCTCGTCAGATGTCATGGAGTTTGGGTCGAAAAACAACTGAAAGTTCGGTTTCCTGTACGTAACCTCTTCGGGGCGTGATTTCGCCCCCTTTCGACCCAAGACACGATACGCAATGACGGGTTGAGCTACCCCCTTAACCCGGATGGGCCCAACCTCTTCGGTCTCTATTTCTTCGTTGACGTGAGCCCAGGTCTCGTAAGAAATTAAAATCTCTCCTTCGTCGGCATGGTGCTCGAGCCTTGAGGCAACGTTCACAGCCCCACCAATAATGGTGTAGTCCATACGGTCTTCACTTCCAAAGTTTCCCACCGTACAGAAGCCTGTGTTGATACCAATTCGACATTGCAACTGTTGCCATATTCCCTGATGCCTCCATTCGGCTTGCAGTTCGGTCAGCCTGTCTCGCATTGCGATTGCCATTCTCACGCACGCTAAGGCATCTTCCCGCACCCCATTAGTCTCTGGATCGCCAAAGAAGACGAGGATCGCGTCACCGATGAATTTATCTATTGTCGCGCCGTGGGCCAGAGCGACTTGTGCCATCTCGGTCAGGTAACTGTTCAGAAGTTGCGTTAAGTCCTCCGACTCCATCTGATCTGTGAGCTCTGTGAACCCAGCTACGTCCGAGAAAAACACTGTCAGTTTCTTCCGCTGACTGGCGAGCTTAACTTCCTGCCGACCGGAAAAGATTGAATTATAGACTTGTGGCGATAGGTATTTTGCGAGCTTTCCTGACAACGCCTCAAGCTCTTGGTTTTTCCGGGTAACTTCCTCGGTTGCGATGCGCTGATTTTCGGCCAATGCATTCAGTTCCCGCTCGTTACGATCGCTCAATCGCATCATTCGTCGCGTAGTTCGGAGCAGTTTCCTGTATTCTTCAATAAGGTTTTTAATTGAGTTACGCGTCTCTAAACTAGAGAATTGACCGCGGTTCAAAGTTGCTTCCGCGACTTCTAAAGCCTCTTTCTCTCGGGCGAAAAGATCGTCGATGGTCATCGAACGTACAACTTCTTCAGCGTGAATTTTGCGTGCTTCAGATCTTCTCCAAACTCTTCGCCAAGCTCTTCCATGGTTTCGTCTTCGGGATCATGAAACCAGCAAACTTCGACGTTTTTCCCCGCCTCTGCGGCGGAGTCCAAAAGCTCCATTAGCATCATAATCGCCTTAGCGCTGGAGGAGTTGAAATAAATGAGTTCGAAATCAAAGCGACAGTCACGACTTGAACCTTCTGACAACCACCTTTTCAGAGCATCAAACAAGGGGTTGAAGAAGGTCGTAACGTCCTCTGGATAGGACTCTCCAATCAGCCTGAGGTGGCCCGCGTCAAAATCAAACGCCACCGTCGGAGTACGGTTTGTTGCCGGGATTTCAATTTTTTCCATAAGCCCCCTCTTAAACCGTTGCTTTGAGTGCGAAAAACGCGTGCTTGTCGTTAATTCGCATAAAATCAAACTCGATTGGTCTTGACGCTCGGCGCGCAATTTCGATTAACCCGATGCCCGCGCTGTTGCCGACAGAGACGGCTTCGGATCGGAGCTGGTCCTTATATGCGGCCTTGAGTTCATCTCGACTCATATCACGCAGTTCTGAGAGACGGCTTCGCATGGTGTCGACGTCGTTTAAGAGGATCAGATTCCCAGCATGAACGACATAGTTGCCAGCTTCGTTCCCGATGGTCAGGATGCCGTAACTTATGTCCAGCACCTCAGCCTCACCGTCAGCAGGCAGCCGTTCAACCGAATATCTGATGATATTCTGCATTTGCTCTACAAACACTGCGAATACGCTGCGAAGCGTTTTGGTGTCCGCATCTTCTGACACCAACTTCTGCTTCAATGCATCGCCAACACCACTAAGAATACCCTCGGTTACATACCCGCTGTAGGCAAAAACAACGCCTTGTCCGCGCAGATTGGCACGTAGTTCGTAGACTTCGCTTGCAAGCATTTGTTCCCCTTGATCATGCTTGGATAGCACCAAGTTCAATCCAGGCCTTAATATCATAAGATACACATTTATGCATTTTTAGTGTATCAATTGTGCAGGATTATTAGTGTGGAGGTTAGCATGATTAGGCTATCTTGTGTGGTCGCTGTGATACTATCGTCCGGTCCGGCTGCAGCGGCCGACATTCCGACTGAGGTCAAGGCAAAGCTTCAATCCGCAATGATTGCGCATGTCGATGGCGTTATGGTCGACGGTGCCTACACTTATCTGGACACGACCACCAACGCGATTGAAACCGTGTACCCTGCAAACGTTCATCCCATGGTTATTCCTGCGGGAAATGACTATTTCGTCTGCTCTGAAATGATAACTGAAGGCGGCGACACGGTGACCGCAGACTTCCTGGTGCGTGAAGTTTCAGGTGACTACAAGGTTGTACAGATGATCGTAAATAATCGTGGCGCTCTTCAGGCCGCGATGAAGAACATCGCAAACTAGATGCCAAACACTGAAGAGGCATTTAGTGCATAAACTCAGGAACTTTGTAAAGCGCCGAATTTTTCTAAAGCATATTCTGACGACCCTCCTGATTGGGGGCGTTTTGAATGCCGTTGTGCTTCTTTTCTACTATGAATTCAAAAGGCAAGCTCAAACGGATCAGGTTGCCGCGGAAATGGCAACGATTGCGAATCGTATTGCGCGCCCGTTGGCTGAATTGGTTGAAGCAGGGAATGTTACCCAAGCGAAGAGCCTGCTGGCCGTCTATTCGGGTTTTCCTTACGTAATCTGCGCTGAGCAGAAGTTAGAGCTAAGCTCAGAAACACTGGCTTCCTGGCCTGCCATAGGTTGCGACAGGATAAAAAAATCTGGTTTGGATATCATCGTTTCCGTTCCGACGGTTGCAGGGCCGACTACGATGTTGGCGCGAATTGATCAGGAGATCCTGAACAAGGAGCTGCAAACAGAAGTGGGAGTTGTTGTTCTTCTGGGAATTCTCGGAGGATTCGCGCTGATCTTAGCAGGCGCGACGGCATTTCTATGGCTTATCAACAGGCCTCTCAGCCAAATGTTGAAAGCCATTGAACGGTTCGAGCTATACGATGACCCGCAGACGGTCCCGTACCAGTCGGAAGATGAGATTGGCAAGGTTGTTCAAAGCTATAACTCTATGCTGGATCGGGAGGTCGAACGCGTAAATGCAATCCGTGATGGTCACCGCCAGATCGTCGATAGTGTAAACTATGCCACGCGAATTCAGCAAGGTTTGTTGCCTACGACAAGTCTGTGCCAGGCGGCCTTTGCAGATTTCGCAGTCAAATGGGAACCTCGCGATCTAGTCGGTGGGGACATCTACTGGGTTAGATCAGAAGGCCGGATTTCGACGCTCGCCGTAATTGACTGTACTGGGCACGGCGTCCCCGGAGGCTTCATGACCATGCTGGCAATCGCAACTCTCGAGCGGCTTTACTTTGAAAACGATACGCTCAGCCCCGCTTCGGCTTTATCGAAGCTGAGCGACTTGACCCGCAAGCTCCTAAATCAGGACACTAAATGCGCGACTTCTAATGACGGCATGGACGCCGCAATTTGCCAGATCGATTCAAGCAAAGGGATAGCTAAGTTTGCAGGTGCGCATATGTCTTTGTTGGTTAAATCGATGGCCGGTGTCGATCGAGTCCGGGGTGACAGACAGAGCATTGGGTATGTGGAAACCCCAAATGAGCCAGAGTTCGTCGAGCACAAAATCCAATTGGATAAAGCCACGGACCTGATTATCTCCACTGATGGCCTAATCGACCAATTGGGTGGCAAAAAGCGTTTAGCCTTCGGCATTCAAAGATTAATGGCGATAATTGAACAAGATAGTTGGTCAAATTCGGAAGAGCTTTTGAAGGCCATCGACGCTGCGTTCCTAGACTATATGAAGAATGAAGAGCGCATGGATGACTTGACGGTGATTGCTTTTCGCCCTGTGTGACAAATAAACGAAGCCGCTTTTCTTGCGGCACACGTACGGTCGCCAGATTATCGTCATAACGAGCTGGGATATATCCAACCAACACGTTGATTGGTTTTCAGAAGAATAAAAATAAGCGGATTTGGCCGCAGAGTAGACGTACAATTTACTTCGGGCCGTTGAGGTTGAGCTTACGGTTGCTTTGTTACGCGTCTCGATGGTCTGTCTTGGTTGCGGCGAAAAGACAGTTTTTGTACTGCCCCTGAAACTGCTTTTCAACGACCGCTCTGGCGACATGGACCATAGCGCAGCAATGAATGTACTATACGTGTGAGGGTCTTGTCAGAGTAACTTAACTTGAGCGGGGCAGGGCGGTTGCGTAGCGTTTGGAAATGACAAAACCTGCCGCCTTCAAGTATCTTAAACCCAGTCCCGAGATCATCCGCCTTGCGGTGATGCTGTATATCCGTTTTTCGCTTTCGCTTCGAAATGTGGAAGATTTATTGCACGAACGGGGAATTGAGGTGAGTCACGAAACCGTCCGATATTGGTGGAACCGCTTCGGCCAGATGTTTGCCTCGGAGATCAGAAAAAAAGCGTGTCCAACAACTGCGTGCATTCTCAAAATGGAAGTGGCATGTCGACGAGGTCTTTGTGAAGGTGAACGGAAAGCGGCACTACCTTTGGCGTGCGGTCGATCATGAAGGTGAGGTGCTGGAAGCCGTAGTCACCAAACGCCGAAACAAGCAGGCGGCATTGAAATTCCTCAAAAAATTGATGAAACGACACGGTAAAGCGGAAAAAATTGTAACGGATCGCTTCGCGTCATACAGGGCCGCGCTCAGAGAGCTGGGAGCCACCGAAAAACAACAGACGGGCAGATGGCTTGATAATCGAGTTTAGAACTCTCACCTGCCGTTCTGACGAAGAGAACGCGCCATGCAGCGGTTCAGGCGCATGCGAAGTTTACAGAAATTCGCGCCCTTCCATTCCTCCGTCTACAACCACTTCAACCAGGAAAGATCGCTCGCCAGCAGAGACACCTTCAAGCTGACACGCAGCGCTGCTCTTGCAGAGTGGCGCGATCTTTGATCGGTACTAAGGACAGCCATATTGACCCAACTAAGACTGGTTCGAATTCGTCTGACAGCACCCAGCAATGGCTGCTATCCGCGTCGCAAAGTTCCTTTTTTGCGGCGAAGGTGATCCACTTGGCGTCGGGCACCACGTCCATCAGAGCGAAACCATCCAGGTGGCTGCGGTGGTTGATCACCAGAATTGTGGGACGTCATAAATCTTTGACTTAATCGATGGCCAGAACCTCAAGGAATGAGTACATCACGTCACTAATATCTGCCCCAAACATCAAGCATTTCTGACCCGGTACACCTGTCGACCATACGTAAGCATTGCTACCAAAGCCTCAAACTCCCTCAAATCGTCGGAAGGCCAAGGCAATTAACCCGGCGATGGCCATGTAAACCAATGCCAACAACAACAGCGGCTCGT
Organism: Ruegeria sp. BG11; assembly: GCF_056538565.1. Classification (NCBI taxonomy): domain Bacteria; kingdom Pseudomonadati; phylum Pseudomonadota; class Alphaproteobacteria; order Rhodobacterales; family Roseobacteraceae; genus Ruegeria; species Ruegeria sp. BG11. The sequence continues at coordinate 221,158 of NZ_JBQFTH010000009.1, forward strand.
AGACCACAAATGTGTCTGCTCGAACCCGGGACGAAACCGCATATATCTCGACCACCGTGATCGTTGCTACGAGTGGAGTTGCTTTGAGCTGCAAGATGGTTTCTCCGCCTAAGGTAGGCAGAACATTGCGTACGGCTTGGGGTAGCCAGATCCGGCGGAACATCGTGAAACGTGGCATCCCGAAAGACTTTGCTGCCTCCAGCTGGCCTTTTGCCACGCCGGAAAACGCGCCTCGCATGACCTCGCCCTCATATCCTGCAAAGGACAGTGTCAGCGCTAGGACGGCGTAGGGCCAAGCCTGACGCAGGTAGGGCCAAAGCTCAGACGATCGTATCCAGGGAAACTGCGGAAATAGCGAACCAAGCCCGTAGTATAGCAACCAGATCTGCAACAACAGCGGTGTGCCTCGAATAATCGTGCAGAAAACCCGGGCGGGCGTAGCCAAGTACCACGGACCCACTGCCTGCGCCAATCCTAGAGGCACAGCCATTAGAAAGCCTAATACGGTTGTGACCACCAAGAGCCAGATTGTGGTCCAGAGACCTTGCAACGCCAAAGGGGCATATTTTGGAATCCAATCCCAACGCAACGAGAACGCACACCAGATCACCAATGCTGCAAACAGCAACATCATGACGATACGGTGCGGTTGCATAAGAGCTTTTACAGTGATCATGCCGAGCCACCCTTCAACGAAGGTTGACCACGCCGCGCCCATTTCTCGATGCGGGCAAAAACGACCCCTGAGAAAAGGGTCACCATAAGGTACAAGAAACCTGCAGCCAAAAAGAAGGTGAAATAAGCACGGGTACTGCTAGCCGCTTGGCGTGTTTCCAGCGTCAACTCACTGAACCCGACGACAGCAAGCAAGGCCGTGTCTTTGGTGGCGATAAGCCACAGATTGGCCAGCCCGGGCACCGCAAATCCCATCATTGCCGGTATGGTCACCCGACGCATGATCATGAAAGCGGGCATTCCATAGGACTTCGCCGCCTCGATCTGCCCGACGGGCACCGCCTTTATGGCACCTCGCAGAACCTCGGTGGCATAGGCCCCTTGTACAACGCCCAGCACCCAAATACCGGCGGCTACACCGTTGATCTCAACCCGGCCGCCTCCGACCGCTTCAGAGATCTTGTTGATGATATCACTGCCGACATAATACAGGATCAGGATCAGCACCAATTCGGGTACAGCCCTGATCACTGTTGTGTAGATGGCAAGAAGGTCACGCGTGACCTTCCCGCCGTAGAGTTTTCCGTAGGCCCCGAACAGCCCGATAACCAGCCCCATTCCAAATGCGCCGAAGGCGATTTGCAGGGAATTGGCAAGCCCGCGCAACAGGTTGCCACCCCAACTAGACAGCGACAGCAACTCCATGCTGGTGCCAAGGCCCAGTGTCTCTAACAGTCCGGTCACAGCAACGCCTTAGTAGATGCTGGTGGTGAAATAACCCGAGGTGATTTTCTCGTGGGTCCCATCCGCCAAGATCGCAGCGATCCCTTTGTTTAGCGCTTCAAGAAGTTCGGTGTCACCCTTGCGCACACCGGCACCGACGCCACGGCCCAAGATTGCCGGATCATCCGCGACAGCGCCTTTGATCTCGCAACAGCTGCCATTTTCCGAATTCACAAAATCCGCCATGGCAATGCTGTCCGCCTGAGTAGCATCGATGCGACCCGCGAAAAGGTCTTGGTTGGCCTCATCCTGAGTCTGATAGACTTTCAGCTCTGAATCCTTGAAGTACTCCTGCGCATAGGCCTGGTGGATGGTCGAGGCTTGGATCCCGATGATCTTGCCAGCAAGGGACTCTGCGGTGGGTTCGATGTCCATCGACTTGTCCGCCACAATCACTGCGGGTGTGTTGTAATACGCATCACTGAAGTCGATGGTTTTCAGACGCTCTTCGGTGATCGACATCGACGCCATGATCGCGTCGATCTGCTGGCCGGTCAGCGACGGAATGATACCGTCCCAGGCAACAGGGGTGATCACGCAGTCAAGCTCCGCCGCGGCGCAGACGGCATTGATCACCTCAATTTCCCATCCGACCCAATTGCCCGAGCTGTCGGGTGACGCAAATGGGGGATAGGGTTCGGCGGCGATACCGATCTTAACTTGTTCAGCTGCGGCCGCGCCTGCAGTTAGAACGGCTGCGGCTGTTGCTGCAGTCAGAAGTGCTTTCAATTTCATTAGGAGTCTCCCGGTTGGTTTTATTTGGTGTTTTGATGCTATCCGACTGATCTGAGGAATTGCTTCAGTCGTTCTGATTTTGGATTTCCAAAGAGGTCGGCAGGTGGTCCCTGCTCTTCAATGCGCCCCTGGTAGAGGTAGACGACATGGTTCGCCACTTCGCGCGCGAACTTCATCTCATGGGTGACCAATAACATGGTTCGCCCTTCGGCAGCCAGATCACGGATCACCGTCAGCACTTCGCCCACGAGTTCCGGATCCAGTGCGGATGTTGGCTCGTCAAAGAGCATGGCGGAAGGATCAACCGCCAATGCCCGAGCAATAGCGGCCCTCTGCTGTTGACCGCCGGATAGATACGCTGGGAAGGTGTCCTCTTTGCCGCCCAAGCCAACCCTGACCAGCAATTCGCGGGCGCGTTCGATCGCCTCGGGTTTGGGAACCTTCAACACATGTACCGGAACCTCAATAACATTCTCCAGCAGAGTGCGGTGGGTCCACAGGTTGAATTGCTGGAACACCATCGCCAGCTTTGTCCGAATGCGCTCTATCTGCTTTTGGCTGGCCGGGCTGCCATCCGCCCGCATGGCCACTTCCTCGCCTCCGATTACGATTTTGCCGGAGGTCGGCGTTTCAAGGAAATTGATGCATCGCAGCATAGTCGACTTGCCAGACCCCGAGCCACCAATGATCGCTACGACATCGCCCTGATGTGCAGTGAGGTCTACGCCTTTTAGCACCTCGAGATTTCCAAAAGACTTATGCAAGTCTTCAACGCGGATCGCCTCTCGGCGCGTATCCGGTCGTTCAGCGACTGCGTCAGCGGCGGCTGTGTCCATTTTTCTTTGACCCCAACTTTCTGATTGCAGTAAGCCGTGAGCATAGTAATTATGCAAGTGTATAATTACGGCATCCGCAAAAAAGGACCAATCGTGAGCGAAGACCGCAAGAAATTTAAGCGTGAGTCGGCCGAAGCCAGACAGCACGCACTGATTCTCGCGACGCTTGATTTGGTGGCAGAACAGGGCGTCCGTGGCGCCACAGTGCGGGGAATCGCAGACCGCGCAGATGTTACGCAGGGGCTCATCCGTCATTATTTCAACTCTAAGGAGGAGCTGATCGTCGCGGCGTATGAGCACCACATGAACTCGATGACAGATCAGACATTCGCACCCGCGAGCCAAGTCGAAGCCAGCGCCCAAGCCAAGTTGGCAGCTTTCGTGAAGGCGTCGTTGACGCCCCCGGTTGTCGACCCCCGTGCTATCGCTCTTTGGGCCAGTTTTTTGAACAAAGTTCAGCAGGACCAGCAAATGAAGGCGACCCACGAACGAACATACGGCTATTTTCGGGACCAGCTTGAAGGGTTGATCGCGGCTTCGCTGAAAGAAGCGAACCGTTCGGCATCGTCTGCCCAATTGCGGCAGCTGGCTATCGCCTGCAACGCGGTCATCGACGGTCTGTGGCTGGAAGGCGGCGCGTTGCCCCATGCCTTTGAGCAGGGCGAACTGGTTGAAATCGGGCTGCAATCCGTTTCCGCCATTATCGATTTGGATCTAACGCAGGAGAGCGAGCCCCTATGAGGTTGACAGCAATTACTGACCGGCTGGCCGGATTGGGTGGTGGCAAGTGGGAAGTACACTTGAAGGCGCGCGCAATGGTTGATGCGGGTGCTGATCTGGTGGAAATGACAATCGGCGAGCCGGACGTGCCAACGCCGCCAGAGCTGTGCGACGCCGCTGCCTTGGCCTTGCAGGCGGGCCGTACCGGCTATTCCAACGGCCGCGGAGAGGCCGGGCTTTGCGCAGCCTTGGCAGAGTCGTATACCAAAAGCCGCGGCCGGCAGTTTTTGCCGGAGAATATTCTTTGTTTTCCCGGCACGCAGACCGCGCTTTATACGGTGATGCAAGGCGTCGCCGAAGCCGGTTCCGAAGTGTTGGTCGGTGATCCGATGTATGCCACGTACGAGGGCGTGATCCGCGCATCAGGAGCCGAACCCGTGCCGGTGCCGCTCCGCCCTGAAAACGGTTTTCGGTTGCAGGCCGAAGATATTGCCGAGCGCATCACCCCGCGCAGCCGCGCTATACTTCTGACGACACCGCATAATCCGACAGGCGCGATCCTGACCGCTGAAGATGTACGGATAATTGGCGAACTTGCGATCAAGCACGACCTCTGGATCATCTCGGACGAAGTGTACGAGCATCTGGTGTTTGAAGGAGCAGAATTTGTATCTCCGCTTTCGGACCCGGACCTGGCCGATAGGGTCATCGCCGTGTCGTCGATTTCCAAATCTCACGCAGCCCCTGGCTTCCGCAGCGGTTGGTGCGTTGGCCCAGCCGCGTTCTGTACTGCGTTACTACCGGTCTCGGAAACGATGCTGTTTGGCAACCAGCCCTTTATCGCAGACATGACTGAAAAAGCTGTGCGACACGGATCTTCGGTCGCTGCAGGCATGGCGTCTCGTTTTGCGGCTCGCGCTCGTGTTCTGGAGCGCCGCCTTCATAGTGAAACGCCTCTGACCGTCCACCAACCGGATGCGGGCATGTTTGCGCTGGTCAACGTATCGGGCATTGGAATGGATGGTGACGCCTATGCTTGGGATCTTTTGGAGCATGGCGTTTCAGTGATGCCGGGCTCGGCCTTTGGTGAAAGCCTCAAGGACTGGGTTCGGGTCGCCCTCACCATCGACGACAGCCAATTCGCGACGGCGCTGGACCGCATCGTCGCCCACGCAAACCTCAGCAAACGGAATGTTGCATGACCAAACAAACAGTGGGCGAGGCACTGGTCGCCGAATTGAAGCAACGGGGCGTGTCTTGCGTGTTCGGTATTCCCGGCGTGCACACCGTTGAGCTCTACCGTGGTCTTGCGGCCTCGGGCATTCAGCATGTGACCCCAAGGCACGAGCAAGGTGCAGGTTTTATGGCTGACGGCTATGCGCGTGTCTCAGGCAAGCCGGGCGTTGCATTTGTCATAACAGGACCCGGCCTGACAAATACACTGACACCGATGGCGCAGGCCCGGGCGGATTCCGTTCCCATGCTGGTGGTTTCCGGCGTCAACAAGAAGAGCACGCTGAACCAAGGCCTTGGCCACTTGCATGAACTGCCCGACCAACATGCGCTCGCCAAGACTGTTGCGCTGGTGTCCGAACATGTGGACCAGCCCGATGATCTGAGCGCTGCATTGGATCGCACGTTTGCACCCTATTCCGCTGGACGACCGGGCCCTACCCATATCCAAATCCCGCTGGATGTGGCGGGGCTGGTCGCTGAAAGCGCCCTGACGTCGAAAGATCATCCTCATCAGGCACTGGACAGCGACTTAATCCAACAGGCCGCAGACCGGCTGTCAGCTGCGCACAAAATCGTCATCTTGGCGGGGGGCGGCGCGAAAACAGCCGCGGAAGGTCTGCAAACTCTTGCAGAGCGTCTCGATGCGCCTGTCGTGCAAACCGTAAATGCGCGCGGTCTGATGCATGGGCATCCACTGACTGTTCCCGCCAGTGCAAGCTTGAAATCCGTCCGGGCATTGATCGAAGATGCCGATTGCGTCCTCGCTTTGGGGACCGAGTTGGGCCCAACGGACTACGACATGTATGCCACCGGAGATATGGCCTCTATGTCGGGGCTCATACGCGTGGATATTTGCCCGGATCAACTGACCCGTCACGAAGCCGCAATAGCCATAGAGGGTCGCACCGATCAGGTTGTTTCGTCCTTGCTGTCGGCATTGCCCGGAAAATCCAACCAGCGAGATGGAATGGACCGCGCTGAAAGAACCCGCGCTGCGGCGTTTGAAGAGATAGGGCCGGACTACCGCGCTCAAGTCGGGATTCTGGCGGCCATGCGCGCCGCAGTCCCGAATGCGCTTATGATCGGAGATTCCACTCAGCCGATTTATGCGGGCAATCTCTACTATGATCACGACCGTCCCGGCGGTTGGTTCAATGCGGCCACAGGATACGGAGCGCTTGGTTATGGTATTCCTGCAGCCATCGGTGCCGCGATTGCCGACCCTGAGGCATCCGTGATTTGCATCGCCGGGGACGGTGGTGCCCAATTTTCGCTGCCCGAAATCATGGCCGCAGTGGACCAAAACCTGCGCATTACCTTTGTTCTTTGGAACAATCATGGCTATGGCGAAATCGCCACGTCCATGGAGGGCGTGGGGGTCGAGGTGATCGGTTGCGACCCAACCCCACCTGACTTTGCGGTCACTGCTGCCTCGTTTGGCATCCCCTACAAACGCGTTCGGCAAGATCCAAAAGCTATTGCCGCTGCACTGGCAGACGCCGACGCCCAAAACGGCCCCTCTATTCTGGAAATTAATGCTATCGGGCGTCGCCCGGATCAGGAGTGACTCATGCGAAACCCGACCTTTGAATTTACCCGTGCCATAACGCGCAAGCCTGCCTCGACCATCGCAGACGGCTTGCGTGCCGAGGATATCGGCAACCCCAGCCTCGAGGGTATGCTTGCTGCGCATTCAGCCTATGTCAGCGCGCTGCGGAGCACCGGAGCAGAAATTATCGAGCTTGACCCGCTTGAAGCCTACCCGGACGCGCAGTTCGTCGAGGACACCGCGCTGTGCCTGCCGCAAGGTGCTATCCTTATGCGACCTGGCGCGCCTTCGCGCCTGGGTGAGGTTGCAGAAATATCGTCGACGATCCGTGCCTGCTACGACGACGTCCGCGAGATCAAGGGCCCCGGTCATGTCGAAGGAGGTGATATCCTGGTGACCGGAAAGGAAATTCTGGTCGGCCGCTCGGATCGAACCGACGCTGCAGGCGTGGCCGAGCTGACGGATATTGCCAATGAGTGGGGCCATGCTGTGCGCGAGGTGTTCACGCCTGAAGGCGTGTTGCATTTCAAGACCGATTGTTCGCTGATGGATGCCGAAACCATCCTGTCAACCAAGCGCTTGGATGCGTCCGGGTGTTTTGAAGGCTACCGGGTTCTACATGTTGCCGACGGGGAGGAAGCGGCCGCCAATGCAATTCGTTTCAACAATCTGGTGCTCATGGCGGCTGGTTTCCCGCGCACTGCAGATGTTTTGGACAAGGCTGGGTATGAGGTCGTCCAGATCGACAACACCGATTGCGCCAAGTTGGATGGCGGCATGTCATGCCTGTCTCTGAGGTTTTGATGGCAAAGAAGTATCATCAGGCATAAGAACTGAGTCCAGCTGGAGTGCCGAGGCAATACTGAGGAATGGAAATGAACGCTGTTGAGAAAACGTGAATACGTAGCTGCGTTTGAGCCTGTTGGATCGGCAAGCTCGCCCCGGTCTGCAAGCAGCTTGAGTAGGCTCACGATCTACCCAAAAGGCAAATCGAGCGCGAACGGTCTGGCGTTGAGGCCGCTGGAGAGGCGAAAACTCAACGCAGGTCCAGCCTCAACAATTTAATTGCCAACTTGAACTCCGCCACAGAGGCGATCGTTGCTGATTTCGATGTCTCAGAACTGCGTAACAAGATCGGCTATCGGGATAAGGGCCAGGCCGAACTTGCGAGTGTTACTCAGAAATTGACGGAGGTAAGCACGTTGCTGAGCCGTCGGAATCAAGCTACGGCATAACGTTTCGATGCCGAGATCGCCGCACTGGAACGTGATGTCGCCGCGAGTGGAATGCTATACGAAACTTGGCTGAACAGCCAGGGAGCAGAGATAACCCACACACTGGAGCCCCTCAGAGAGTTTCATTCCGAGCTATCTTCACTCGATGGCCCAAACGTCAACGATCAAGTCGGGGATGCGCTGATCTGGTGCGTCGGCGAGGTTGCACTCGGCCAACGGTTGCTAGACCGGCACAGCGCAGTGAATGAGCAGATGACAGTGCCAAAAAAACAACAATCCAGAGGGCGACAACCCGCATTAGGGTCAGGGCTCGTAACCAACTTATGACGGTAGCCGCCAGTGCGATGGCTGAGAGGAAGACCCTTGGGCATCTGTCGTAGCGGGTTGCCACACGCTGCCAATCCTTCAACCTGCCGAACATGATCTCGATCCGGTTGCGCCGTTTGTAACGACGCTTGCCGTACTTAACCGATTTCTTCCGCTGCTTCCGGCCTGGGATGCAGGCTCGTATCCCTTTGTCTTTCAACGCTTACCGGAACCAATCAGCGTCACATCCGCGATCCCCAAGCAGCCATTCGACATCTAGCAGGCTGATCAACAATGCCCGTGCGCCGATGTAATCGCTGACCTGCCCAGCCGTCACAAGCAAGTTGAGTGGGCGTCCCTTGCTGTCGCAGATAGCGTGTAGCTTAGTGTTGATGCCGCCCTTGGTTCGACCAACCAGGCGTCCACGTCCCCTTTTTTGGCGACCAAACTGGTCGCTGAGCGGTGCGCCTTCAGGTAGGTCGCATCTATCAACACGGTCTTATCTTCGCCGTGCTCAGCGGCCAATCCGACCATCATCCGGGCGAAGATGCCTTTGTCGCTCCAACGTTTCCATCGGTTGTAGAGCGCCTTGCGCGGGCCGTATTCCTTCGGCACATCGCGCCAGCGCAATCCATTGCGATTAATGAAGACTATCGCGCTCAACACCCGCCGGTCATCGACGCGGGGTTTGCCGTGAGACTTTGGGAAGAAGGGCTCAAGACGCACCATCTGGGCGTCGGTCAGCCAAAACAGATCAGACATGTCCACCGCTCGTTTTTCGAACTGTGGTTCACGCAACCCCGCAGAACTCAATAGGTCTTGACCCTAAGCCCAGAGAAACGGAAATATGCATCAAGAAATGGGCACGCGAAGGAAGTCTGAATCCGATAGAACCTGCTGTCGCCAATGCCCCTTCGAGGCTCGGCTATATCGAGATTTAGGGTCTTTTCAGAAGAACTTTGGTTGAGCGGGGCAGGGGTATTGCGCGGCTTTTGCATATTACCAGACCTGCTTCTTTCAAATACTTCAAAA
>NZ_JBQFTH010000010.1:0-223265 GCF_056538565.1 Ruegeria sp. BG11
CAAGCTCTTCTGACTTCGGTCTCTTGTTTGCCATTCGTGGTCCTCCGTTTCCTAAACATAACGGTCGACCAGTTCAGTTTGAGAAGCTCAACCTTTCGGAACAAAGGTTAATCGTACGCTTGACGACCGCAAAGGTTGGCAGGTTTGAAAAATCTGAAAAATTTGCGTGCTATGTGAACAACATTACTGAACGCAAAATCGAAAGCCGCCATAGTAAAAACTGTAACGAGTTAGCGTTCATGGTGTGTTTCGAACGCGAGATTGATTTCTCCTCCCTGAGATAGGGGCGCGTTTTGTTTCCAGCGCGCCCCGTCTTCTTTTGGACTCTGTGTCACGCTCACCGATCTAATTAAGACTTCAATAGGAGTCGCGAAGCACGCCTTTGTCAAACGCTCTCACCGCCCTACCATTTGGTTGTGAACAAACGAAGCGAATGGCCATGCTGGAAGACAAGCGCAAAGATCTTGACTCGGAAAAACAGAAACAACTCCTCCGGAAGCTGGTTGAAGATCTGAGCAAACAACAGATCGACCTCTACTATCAGCCCACAAGCGAAATCGCAGCGTTTCTTGAGAAACAGATCGAAAGCGGTAAGTCTCTGCTGGCCGAAGACAGGGCGCTTCTACGTCGGCTGAGCCGCCGCGATATCGAAGTGCTTCTCAGCCTACACTGATAGATTTGCCGAAATTTTCTGCTAGAGAAAGTGGTGGGCGACCCTGGAATCGAACCAGGCGTGCGTCTCCGCGAGGGAGTTACAGTCCCCTGCCACACCTTGCGGCCTGTCGCCCACTGTCAGGCGTTGCACCTGACGTGGAGGCGTGATTACTAGCGCACCAAAGGAGCGTCAACAGGAAAATACCGCTTTGACGCAGGAAATCGAACGCCCGGCCCGGAGGCCAATAAAATGAAGAAACCCAAGTGGGTCGTGGAAAAGGAACAGGCGCGCAAAGCAGCCGCTTCGGAAACGGTTTGGCTGTTTGGTCTGCACGCTGTGCGCGATGCGCTGATGAACCCGAAACGGCAGAAATTGCGCCTGATTGTGACCCGAAATGCCCGTGACAAACTGGCGGAAGCCATTGATTTTGCTGGGATCGAGGCCGAGATGGTCGATCCACGGAAGTTCAACGCTCCGATTGATCAGGGATCAGTCCATCAGGGTGCCGCCCTTGAGGTCAAGCCGCTGGAATGGGGCGGGTTGGCAGAAAACTGCATAGGGCGCGAACACCCTCGCGTGATTTTGCTGGATCGGGTGACAGACCCGCACAATGTCGGGGCGATTCTGCGCTCGGCCGAGGTGCTGGGCGCCAGTGCTGTGATCGGGACTCGGCACCATTCCGCGCCTGAGACAGGGGCGCTGGCCAAAACCGCAAGCGGCGCTTTGGAGCGTCAGCCTTATTTGCGGGTCCGCAATCTGGCCGAAGCGATTGTCGAGTTGCAGGGCATGGGCTTTCTGGTGCTAGGTCTCGATGGAGAGGCCGAGGATACGATCGAGGCTGCCATAGGGGATCAACGTGATCGTCCGGTGGCGCTGGTTCTGGGTGCAGAAGGCCCCGGATTGCGGCAAAAGACCAAGGAAACCGTGGACAAACTGGTGAAAATTGACGCAGCCGGTGGTTTTGGATCTTTGAACGTCTCAAACGCGGCGGCGATTGCCCTATATGCCTCACGGCACACAGGATAGGAGCGCGTCATTTCTGGCCCATCGAAAATTGCCACCTGCTGTTATTGCGGGACCCGAGCGGCGCTTGTCCTGAAGGGAAAGCAGCGGCATGAGCTGAGCTGTTCCAGTTGCGGCGCGCCGTTGCATGACCTCAAGATGCTGCCCAAGCGCAAGGTGACCGAAAGCGCGCCCAAGAAACATGCGGTATCCCATACCGTCCCGCCGAAATCCAAGCGCAAGAAAAAGAAGAAAACCCTGTTTTCGCGCGTGATGGATGAGGCCTGGGATGTGATCGAGGATATCTTTGACTGATCCTCGCGCTTCGGGGTGATCACAACCGCGTCATCTGGGGTGTCTCACAGCGCAAAACGTTGCAGATTGAGACGCTGAGTCCATGATTCCGTTATACCTATGCCAATCCGCCACGCTCTCATTGGCGCGCTGAGCGCCACTCTTCTCGCTTCTGCCGCTATTGCGCAGCCCATGCCCGTGTATTTCGCGCCCGAGGGGGCTGCGATGGCGGGATACGACCCAGTATCCTATTTTCAGGGTGACGTTCCCGTACAGGGCCGCCCCGAGATTTCAGTGACGTGGAAGGGAGCCGAATGGCATTTCGCCTCTCTCGAAAATCGCGCGTTATTTGAGGCGAATCCGCGCGCCTTTGCCCCTCAATTCGGGGGGTATTGTTCCTATGCGATGGCACAGGGCATCCTCAAGGGAACCGATCCGGGGGCCTGGCAGGTGGTAGATGGGCGCCTATACTTGACGTTTTCGCCTGAAATTGAGCGGAAGTGGCGTGAGGATCAGTTGGAATACATCCATCAGGCTGAAGGAAACTGGCCTGAGATTCTGTATCGAGAATAGGCAACCTTCCGCCGTTTGTGAAAAGTCATCACAAAAATGCGCGTGCCCTCTTTTTTTTAACCAAAACATGCCTAAATGTCACAGTGACCGCGGAACGGAACTGCCGCGGGTCATTTCACTGTCCCTCGTTCCATCAACTGGCGCCCAAGGTTTCTTGGGCGCTTTTTTCTTTTTCAGCCGTCGCATAGGGTAGCGGTATGGCTGACTATTCTGATGAGTTCCTGAGATACCTTCTGAAGCGCACCAAGACCGTTGCCGTGGTCGGGGTGTCCATGAACGAGGTGCGGCCGAGTTTCTACGTGGCCCGCTATCTGTCGCTGAAAGGCTTTACCGTAATCCCGGTTAATCCCGGCCATGCGGGAAAGCAACTTTTCGGTCAAACCGTGCAGGCCACCCTGTCAGATATCACGGAAGACGTTGATATGGTGGATATCTTCCGCCGCTCTGAGGCCGTGCCTCCGATCGTGGATGAGGCGCTGGAGGTATTCCCATCCTTGCGCACCATCTGGATGCAAATCGGTGTTGAACACGCAGAGGCCGCCGCCAAAGCTGAGGCGCGCGGCGTGGATGTGGTGATGAATCGATGCCCCAAGATCGAATATCAGCGCCTGTTCGGAGAGCTGCGCATGGGCGGCTTCAGCACCGGCATCATTTCTTCCAAGCTATAGCGTCACTGCGCCGGGTAGGGTTTGAGGCGGGCCACCTGTTCTTGCCTGCGCTTTTCCAGAACAACCTCGCGCGGAACCCAGTCATATCTTGTGTCTTCCTGCAGCGGGGACCAGAAAAGAACCCCGCCATAGCGCCACGGGTCCAAAACCACGCCGTCATAGAGCGACTCGCCGCGCGCGCTGATGATGGCTGTGCTGTGATCGATTCGCAGTGGATTGTCGGCATTGGCGATGGCGCGATGCATGTCCAGCGTTTGGAAGTTTTCTTGCTTCAACCGCCGCTCGATATCTTCGGCCCAGTGCCAGCATAAACCACGCGGGCGCAGGCCCTTGTTGACCTTGGCATTGTGGATCAACGGAGGATCGGTGATCTCGTATTCCTGCACCAGTTGCGCGGTGTAAGAATACGCAATGCGGGCGGCCCGGTTGGCCTCAGCCGGGTCGATATCGGGGCCGAGGCTTTGGATTTCCGAAGCAAGCCTCTGCACCTCATCTCCGGTAGACGGTGGCGGGGCCGCACAGGCGCCCAAAGTCACGAGGGCCAGAACGCAGGCCAAAGCTCTGATCATTGTGATGTCCCTCGACCGATAGACCGTGAAACATGATCATAGAACCGCTTCGGCGTTGACGGAAGACAGAGCTTAACTTTTTGGGCGTGCGGCTTTTTCGGCGATACCGCTAAGACCCTGACGCCGCGCCAGCTCCGACAGCACATCGTCCAGCGCAACGTCGCGCGCGGCCAGCATGACCAGAAGGTGATACAGCACGTCGGCGGCCTCGGCCGTCAGCCCGTCTTTGTCGTTCTTGACGGCTTCGATGATGGCCTCAACGGCTTCCTCGCCGAACTTCTCGGCGCATTTTTCCGGGCCCTTGGCCAGCAGCTTTGCCGTCCAGCTGCTCTCCGGGTCCGCCCCTTTGCGCGCCTCGATTGTGGCGGCCAGATCGTGCAGGATGCTCATGTCAGCCTCATCGGGATACCGGCGGCGGCCATGTGTTCCTTGGCCTCGCGGATGGTGTATTCGCCAAAATGGAAGATCGAGGCCGCCAGTACGGCGCTCGCCCCGCCTTCGGTGACGCCTTCGACCAGATGGTCCAGATTGCCAACCCCGCCCGAGGCGATCACGGGCACATCCACCGCGTCGCTGATTGCGCGGGTCAGCGGCAGGTTGAACCCTGATTTGGTACCGTCCCGGTCCATCGAGGTCAGCAGGATTTCTCCGGCACCTTTGGCAACCACGGTTTTCGCGAACTCGACCGCGTCGATGCCGGTGGGTTTGCGGCCGCCATGGGTGAAGATCTCCCATTTTCCAGGGCTGACGGTTTTGGCGTCGATGGCGCAGACGATGCATTGACTGCCGAACTGGTCTGCCGCCTCGGCAATCACATCCGGGTTGGCGACAGCGGCCGAGTTGAAGCTGACCTTGTCCGCCCCGGCCAGCAGCAGCGCACGCACGTCATCCTTGGTACGCACGCCACCACCCACAGTCAGAGGAACAAAACACTGCTCGGCCGTGCGCTGAACCACGTCGAACATTGTGCCGCGGTTTTCATGCGTGGCGTGAATGTCCAGAAAACAGATCTCATCCGCGCTGGCGGCGTCATAGGCCTTGGCGGATTCCACAGGGTCGCCTGCATCGCGCAGACCCACGAAATTCACACCTTTGACCACGCGGCCATCGGCGACATCCAGACAGGGAATGATACGGGTTTTCAGCATGCGCTTTCCTTTGTTGCCCGCACCCTTACCGGCAAAGCCCCGCCGATGCCAGACTTGTGATTGTCACCCCTCTCAATCCTGTGAAAACTGTCCCCAAATTCATCAGGAGATCAATAAGATGCGAAACCTTATTCTGACCACCACTTTCCTTTTTACAGGAGCAGTTGCCGCAATGGCTGACGATATCATCAAAGTAGAAACCACAAAATCTGTGCCCGAGGCGCTGGACGCACTCGAAGCCGCTGTGGGCAACGCAGGCGCAACGGTCTTCGCGCGCATCGACCACGCAGCCGGTGCCGAAAAAGTCGGCACGCCGATTCCGCCCAATCAGGTGCTGATCTTCGGCAACCCAGCCCTCGGGACACCCGCGATGCAGATCGACCCGCGTGCAGGCCTGTTCCTGCCGCTAAAAGTGCAGGCCTATGAGGATGCGAACGGGCAGGTTTGGCTGGCCTATGAAGACCCAAAAGAGACGATGGATGAACTTGACGAGGTCGAAAACTCTCCCGTGATTGAGAAAATGCGCGGCGCGTTGAAGAAACTGACCTCGGCTGCCGCGCAGTAAGGCGTTTAGCTCAGGGCGCGAATGGCCTCGGCCAGGTCAATCGCGCCATCATAAAGTGCCCGGCCCGAGATCGCGCCGTTCAGCTCAACTCCGCAATCGCGCAGGGCGATGAGATCGTCCAATGAGCTGACGCCACCCGAGGCAATGACCGGGATGGAGACGGCTTGGGCCAGCGCGGCTGTGGCTTCGATATTGGGGCCCTGCATCGCGCCGTCGCGGTTGATGTCGGTATAGATGATTGCCGCGACGCCAGCGTCCTCAAAACTGCGGGCCAGATCCGTGACCTGCACGTCGGTTTCCTCGGCCCAGCCCTTGGTTGCGACCATGCCGTTGCGGGCGTCGATACCCACTGCGACCTTACCGGGGAAGGCTTTTGCGGCCTCACGCACCAGATCGGGGTTTTCGACCGCAACGGTGCCCAGAATAACCCGCGCCAAACCCTTTTCGATCCAAGTCTCGATGGTGACCATGTCCCGGATGCCGCCACCCAACTGGGCGGGCACGTTGCAGGCCTTCAGGATCGCCTCGACCGGGGCAGCGTTGACCGGCTCGCCCGCGAAAGCGCCGTTCAGATCGACGAGGTGCAGCCATTCGCACCCTGCATCCGCAAAGGCACGGGCCTGCGCGGCCGGGTCTTCGTTGAAAACGGTGGCTTTGTCCATTTCACCGCGCAGCAGGCGCACGGCCTGGCCGTCTTTGAGGTCGATGGCGGGATACAGGATCATGTCGGGCGGCCTTATCTGAATGTTACACGGGCGGCGTATCGCACAAGCGGGTTAGCGACGCAAAGTCAATCTTGCCCGTAGCCCGACACCGGGCCAGAGTGAACTCAAATCAGGGAGGTTATCATGAAGAAACTTGCACTTTCGATTGCTCTTGCATCGCTGGCCACAGGCGCGATAGCGGCAGATCCGGCGGATGGGCTTTGGAAAACACAACCCGGCGACACAGGTGGATACCTACACGTGTCGATCAGCGAATGCGGCAGCGCAATTTGCGGTACTATCGACAGCGCCTTTGATGGCAATGGCGACCAGATACTGGACTATGAAAACCTGGGCAAACAGATCATCTGGGACATGGTCGCAGAAGGCAGTGGCAGCTATGACAACGGCAAGATCTGGGCCCCGGATCGCGACAAGACCTACAACTCTAAGATGACGCTGGACAGCCAGAACCAGCTCACGGTCAAAGGCTGTGTCGCAGGCGGATTGGTCTGCCGGGGGCAGACCTGGACCCGCATTCAATAACGCCCTAGGGCGCCCAAGTCAGGAAGTTGCCGATCATACGCAGGCCAACATCCTGGCTTTTCTCGGGGTGGAATTGCATCCCAAGCATCGTGTCGCGGCCAATCACGGCCGTGACGTCCTGCCCATAGTCCACATAAGCCAGCCGCTGCGCCGGATCCGTGACACGGAAATGGTAGGAGTGGACGAAATAGACATGATCGCCGGATTTTACCTCGTTAAACACCGGGTGATCGCTATCCAGAACCAAGTCGTTCCAGCCCATATGCGGCACCTTGAGCGAGGCGTCTGAAGGCTCGATCCGCAGCACGTCTCCGGCGACCCAATTCAGACCATCGGTTTCGGTGTATTCATGGCCTTTTGAGGCCATCAACTGCATCCCAACGCAGATACCAAGGAAGGGGCGGCCTTTCTGTTCGACCGCTTCAACCATCGCGTCATAGATGCCCTTGTGGCCTCGCAGCTCGGCGGCGCAGGCCGGGAACGCTCCGTCTCCGGGTAGCACCAGCCTGTCCGCGCGCGCGACGACATCCGCGTCCGAGGTTACAACGACCTCACCCGCGTCCTGTTCTTTCGCCATACGCTGAAATGCTTTTTCAGCCGAGTGCAGGTTGCCGCTCTCGTAGTCGATGATCGCGGTGAGCATTTGAGTCCTTTCTGTGCGCAACTTGTCCGAAAACCGGTGCCCACTTTTCGGGTTGCGCTTACAACGCGCCCTTCGTTGACGGAATCGCATCCGCCTTGCGCGGGTCGGTTTCGACCGCATCCCTCAGAGCGCGGGCAACAGCCTTAAAGGCAGCCTCAGCAATGTGGTGGCTGTTGAAACCGTGCAGCTGGTCGATATGCAACGTGATGCCGCCATGGGTGCTGAGCGCCTGAAAGAACTCGCGCACCAGCTCGGTGTCGAATGTGCCGATCTTCTGGGTTGGCAGGTCCACGTTCCAGATTAGGAACGGGCGCGCTGACAGGTCCAGCGCACAACGCACCTGAGCGTCGTCCATGGGCAAGTGACACTCGCCGTAGCGGCGGATGCCTTTCTTGTCGCCCAGTGCCTGCGTCAGAGCCAGACCCAGCGCGATGCCGGTGTCTTCGACCGTGTGGTGGTCGTCGATGTGATAGTCGCCCTTGGCGCGGATCGTCATGTCGATCAGCGAATGACGCGCCAGCTGATCCAGCATGTGGTCAAAGAAGCCAACGCCGGTCTGGTTGTCATACTGGCCGGTGCCGTCCAGATTGACCTCGACCGAGATCTCGGTCTCGGCGGTCTGACGGCTGATCTTTGCGCTGCGCATGGGCGATTTCCTTTTGCTACAGGCGCGCTTATAGACGGGGTTGGGCGGGTTGATCCAGTGCCCGCAGCGCAATCGGTACAAACTGTTGCAGGGGATTGCACACAGGTCCGGGCCATGCCAGCCTGCCGGAAACTCAAGTCAAAAGGCCCGGCACATGTCCACCTGCGTTTTTATCCAGATCCGCTGCAAACCCGGCACCACCTACAAGGTCGCCGAAGAGATCGCCCTGCGCGAGATTCACTCGGAGCTTTACTCCACCAGCGGCGAATACGACCTGCTGCTGAAGCTCTATATCCCCGAAACCGAGGATGTCGGCCATTTCATCAACGAACACCTGCTGGTGATTCCAAACATCGAACGATCCTTGACCACGATGACGTTCAAAGCGTTCTGATCTGAACCTGCACTCTTGATGCGGCTGAATCGGCCCGGTAGCGAAAGACATCCGGGCCACAGCCAAACACAGACGCTCAGGCACCGCGTTCAAATCGAAATCAACCAGTTGGAAAGGTTTGTATCTGGAGCGGGCGAGGCGATTCGAACGCCCGACCCTAACCTTGGCAAGGTTATGCTCTACCCCTGAGCTACGCCCGCATCAGATACATATGTTGGTCCAAAGACCTTAACTCAATGGAGCGGGCGAGGCGATTCGAACGCCCGACCCTAACCTTGGCAAGGTTATGCTCTACCCCTGAGCTACGCCCGCGCCGTTGAGTGAGGAGGGATGTATAAATTCCCGCGCGAGCCTGCAAGCGGAAAAAGACAAAAACCTGCAAAAATCTTTCGACGGAAATTCGGAGCTGATGCGTTGAATGGGTAATGAGGCTTACAAGGCGAAGGGACGCGTGATGAAATCAAGGGCTTTGGTAGAAATAAAGACGGCACTGTTGGCGGCGCTGATTGTTTTCGCGGTATTGCTCTGCCCGCCCGAGGATGATCCGTTGGCCGAGGCCCCCTCCCCTATTTACGAGCGGCAGGTTTTGACTGGATAGGTTATCTTGCCGGGATTTGCCAAAAGGGTGCCGCATTAGGCGCAGCCGTAGTTCAAGCCAGCCTCTGCGGACAGGTGGCACGCCTCGATTTATTTGCGATGACTCCAGCAGCCAACAAACCGCTTGTCAGCTACGGCATTTACCGATGAAGACGCAGGCTGTAACACCGGAGCAAGGAGCCCGGCAAGAACAGGACGAAGATGCAGGTTGTTATCCACGCAGGCGTGGCCTTTTCCGACAATGACCGGTTGATCGAAACCCTAATGGCGAACACCGCGGTTCTAAGCCAGCAGCGGGTCATCCCTCTGGGCCTCGCGCAGGGGCGGCAGTTCGTGAAAGTCGCCTCGGATTCCATGACGACCGGAGTGCCTCTACCAGATGTCTTGATAGGTTTGAATGAGGTTCTTCCCGACCGCAACACCTGCGATCGCGTTGTCCTGTCGAACGACAAGGTTTTTGGCCCCAGACGCGCCGCGATTCTGCACGGGCAGTTTTATCCGAATGCGGCCGAGCGGATTGCGTTCCTGGACCGTGTTCTAGAGGCGGATCAAATCGAGCTGTGTTTCGCGCTGGTGAACCCGGCGAGCTTCATCTCGAAATTGCTGATGTCACTGCCCGCAGAGCGGCGGAAAGCCGTTCTGGGGAACACCGACCTGAGCAACCTGAACTGGCTGACCATGGTCCACGACCTGCGAGAAAAAGCTCCGAACGTTCAGATCACGCTCTGGGCGAATGAGGACACTCCGCTTATCTGGGGCGATATCCTCAGAACGCTTGCCAGACTACCCGACAAGGCGGCCCTGCAACATGAATACGCGTTCCTTGCTTCTGTGCTGACGGACGCGGGCCGTGCAGAGCTGACGCAACTGTTGGAACAAATAGCGTGGCAGGATCGAGACATGCTACGGGATAGTCTGACCCATCTGTTTGATGAACATGCCGACCCGGCGCAGATCGAAGAAGAGCTTGAGATTTCGGGTTGGAATTCCGATGTGGTCAGCGCGTTTTCCGAGATCTACGAACAGGATCTCGCGGCACTACGCGCCATGCCGGGCGTAAGGGTGCTGCAGCCCTGAAACGGGCTGCATCGCATTACATACCCAGAGCTTCCTTATACATTTCGAGAACCGCCTCTTCTTCGGCGATATCATCCTTGTCGCGCTTGCGCAGAGCGACCAGTTTGCGCATGACCTTGGTGTCGTAGCCGCGCGCTTTCGCTTCGGCCATGACCTCTTTCTGCTGCTCGGCCAGATCTTTCTTTTCGGCATCCAGACGCTCGATCCGTTCGATGAACTGGCGCAGCTCGCCTGCTGTCACGCGGTAGTTGGCGGCGGCCTGATCTTCGGTCATGTCTTCCATGTAGGTCTCTCCCAGAGGCTGAATTGCGATGCTGAGACATCGGGCATGGTGCCGGATACATCGCTGGTGCCCGGGTCGCAAGCACCCAATCCCATGGGCGGGCTTGTCGGCAGGCGCCTGATCCGCTAAGCGCAAAAACACGGCACCAGCAGAGGCAGGCAACCATGTTCGAAATCATCACCTGGGGCGGCGCCGCCCTGTCAGTGGCCGGGCTTGTCGGTCTGATCTGGTGCATTCTGCGCGTGATGAAGGCCCGAAAAGCGGGCCTTTCAGATGACGAACTGCGCGCTGTTGTTCAGGGTGTTCTGCCCTGGAACCTTGGGGCGTTGTTTCTGTCGGTCATGGGACTGATGCTGGTCATCCTCGGCATATCGCTGGGATAACCCGACCGATCAGATCGGCAAATTGTCAAACCGCGCTTCCATCGCGTCCTCGCACAGGGCCGCATCAAGTCGGCGCATGCGCGACGGAACATGCATCCCCTGCTGACGCATGCGATCCACGATCTTGCTGAAACTGGGCTGCAGCGCCAATCGGGTATCCAGACACGCGTTCTGAAGTTTTTGCTCTAGCTCTTGCGCTTCGAAATAGAGGTTATCTGTCGTCATTGTGATCCTCCCAATTGTCAGTATCCCCGATATAGGTAACGCGGATACGACACGAAGATGCTACCGGAAACGATGGCGGTTTATTGCCCGCTAAAATAGCCTGTTCGGCAAATCTGCGCGTCTGGGTTAAAGTTTAGGCAAATTTCATATGTCGTGCCTTGACGGACATCAAAACCCGAACTGACTCTTGTATCACATTCTGATTTTCCTATATGTCGTCTAAGTGGAGGAAACCATGAAGCCAAAAGTGAAAGCGTTCTTCGACGACCAGACCTTTACGGTCTCGTACGTCGTCCACGAAGACAGCAGCCGCGCTTGTGCGATTATCGATAGCGTTCTGGATTTCGATCATGCCTCGGGCCGGACGGGGACAAGCTCTGCCGACCAGATCATCGCTTATGTACACGCCAAAGACCTTAAGACCGAGTGGATTTTGGAAAGCCATGTGCATGCAGACCACCTCTCGGCTGCGCCATATCTGCAGCAGGAACTGGACGGCAAAATCGGGATCGGACATCACATCGTCGAGGTGCAGGAGACCTTTGGCAAAATCTTCAATGAAGGGACCGAGTTCCAGCGAGATGGCAGCCAGTTTGATGCCCTCTTCCGCGAGGGCGACAGTTTCCACATCGGACAGATGCGAGGCGATGTGCTGCACACACCCGGTCATACGCCGGCCTGCCTGACCTATGTGATCGGCGATGCCGCTTTTGTCGGCGACACCTTGTTCATGCCCGACTTCGGCACCGCACGATGCGATTTCCCAGGCGGCTCGTCCGAGGTGCTTTTTGCTTCGATCCAGAAGATCCTGTCTCTGCCCGATGAGACCCGCATTTTTGTGGGGCACGACTACAAGGCTCCGGGGCGGGATGAGTATGCGTGGGAGACCACGGTGGGCGAGCAAAAGGCGCTGAACATCCATATCGGGCAAGGTCGCAGCATCGAAGAGTTTGTGGAAATGCGGGATGCGCGCGACGCGACACTCTCCAAACCCCGGCTGATTCTGCCGTCGCTTCAGGTCAATATGCGCGCGGGCCAGATGCCCCCGGCCGACGAACAGGGCGATGTTTTCCTGAAGTTGCCGATCAACAAGCTGTGACCCGCGCCAACAGTATAGGATGGACATAGAATGAACCCGGACTGGATATGGGGCCTGTGTGGCGGCATCTTGATCGGCTGCGGCGCTGCGCTTTACCTGCTTGGCAATGGCCGGATCATGGGGGCCAGTGGCATTCTGGGAGGTTTAATCGACGGCCCGGCGAGGCGCGAGAAACTGGTATTTGTCTTGGGGCTGATCGGTATGCCGCTGATCATGAGCCGTCTGATGAGCGAACGGCCTGAAACGCACCTGACGGAAAATCTAGGCCTTCTGGTCGTGGCCGGGCTTTTGGTTGGCATCGGCACGCGGCTGGCAAACGGGTGCACTTCGGGTCATGGGGTCTGCGGCATCTCTCGGTTTTCGCTGCGCGGGATTGTTGCAACCCTTATCTACATCGGTGCCGGAGCGGTGGTTTTGGCCCTGTTCCGCCACGGTTTGGGGGTGATCTGATGCGGTTGTTGGTCGCTTTGCTATCGGGCGCGCTGTTTGGCGCGGGGCTGTTGCTGTCGGGGATGACGGATACCCAAAAGGTTCAGGGCTGGCTGGATATTTTCGGCGCATGGGACCCGACTCTGGCCTTTGTCATGGGCGGTGCGATTCTTCCCATGTTAGTCGCGTGGCGCATGACCAAGACCCGCCAACCGTTGACTGGTGGCACATTTCCCGCACCTGCTCGGCCCGAACTTGACCGAGGGCTGATCCTCGGCTCAGTCCTGTTTGGCGCAGGCTGGGGTTTAGTCGGCCTATGCCCCGGCCCAGCCATGGCGGCACTGTCCTATGGCGGGACCAGCAGCGCCGTCTTTCTGGTTGCGATGGCGGCGGGGATGCGGTTGGCGCCGGGGCTGCGCGCGCAACTGGACAGGGCGGCCAACGCGGCCTAATCAATTGGCATGGAGATTCGACCAATAACCCCCCGCTACGCCGTGTCCCCGCAGATCACCGTCGAGGACGTGCCCGCCATTGCCGAGGCCGGCTTCGTCAAGGTTATCTGCAACCGACCCAATGCTGAGGTCCCTGAGATCATGCAATCGGATGCGATCGGAGACGCGGTCCGCGCAGCAGGGCTGGAATACGAGGTGCTGGAACTGACCCACCAGACCATGACACCCGAAAACGTCGCCCGGCAGCGGGATATGGCCGAAAATTGCTCTGGCCCGGTTCTGGCGTATTGCGCGTCCGGCACGCGTTGCTCGGTCGTTTGGGCTCTGGGTCAATGCGACCAGATGAGTACGGATGAGATTCTGACGGCCACAACCAACGCTGGATACCAATTGGAGCAGTTGCGGCCCACTCTGGATCAACTGCGCAACACGTCAGACTAGATCAGACCTCCCCATCCTCCGGGCCATCGAGGCCCGCCAGTTGCGAGATTTCCGCGACCATTCGGTCGGGCTCAACAAGGCTCAGGTCGTCGTCGAGGGGGGCGGCACCCGACGGGCTCGGGACCAGATCGAGAGGGTCGGACAGGATATCTACGCCTGTGTCAGCCATATCGCCCCGGACATTGGCGGGGCGGCTTTCTATGAATTCGGCGGCCTCCAACGCATCCAGCGCGGGCAGCGGTACATTTTCATTCAACCGAACCGCGCGCATCCCCCCCGACTGCCCCAAACGCCCGACCGAGGCGCGGGTGCGCTCGATGGTCAGAACCTCGGTCCGGTCCAACCGCGCGCAGGTCAGCGGCAAGAGGCTGCCCACCTCAAGCGCGGACAGATGCGCCAAAGGCAACCTCATCCGGCACACCACGGCGTTCAGCTCGGCCCGGACAACGCCTGATGACTGCTCCAGCCGAGGGCCCGTATCGACGTCCAGCTCTACGTCGGCTTCGTCGGGAGCGGGCGGATCGGGCAGCACGATCGTGATTTGGCCCTGACGCAACCCGCCTGCAAGATCCACGGTAAGGTCAAAAACGCGATAGCTGTCTGCCACCAGCGACAAGGTCAGGCCACGCAAATCAGCCGCCCGTGAGGCATACTCAAACCCCATCAGCCCCTGCTGATCTGCCGGATCGACCAGACCCACAGCACGGCGCAACGCATCCTCGACCAGTGGGGCGGCCATGGCAGCATCTGTATCCGTAAAGCCCCGCTCGGCGGGCGCGTCCAGTGTAACCTCACCAATGGTTTGGGTCTGAACGATGGCCGAGACGCAGTTCAAATCCAAACAGGCCGCAGCAACCCCGTCGGGACCCGTGAACTTCAACAACAACCAATCCTCAGCCAACGTGGCCGCAAGGCCAGCCTGCGCCCGATCTGCCTTTTTTGCCCCGATAACAGCCAGCGGAAGGTTGAAACGCTCACCCGCGGCCCGTGCAAAGCCCAGACGCAACGCACGCAGGATCGAGCGGGGTCGATCCCCCAGATCCCCCTGCCCCACTGACAATTTGCGCGCCAAAGCGGCGCCGGCCGTGTGTGCCATGGCTTCGGTACCATCCGATTTCTTGTCGTGAGTCTTGGTGTAACCCGGCAGAGGTTACGAACTTCTTTAAACCGAACTATTGCGCCGCTTGCCGGTAGGCCAAAGGCAGGCTGACGCGGAACGCCGCACCGCCCTGCCCCGGCAGATAGGTGATGTCGCCGCCCAAGCGGTGCATGATCTCGCGGCAAATCGCCAATCCCAGCCCGGCACCGCCGGCCTTGTCCCCTCCGACCCGGGCGAATTTCTCAAAGATCATCGACCGCGCCTCAGGCGGGACACCGCTGCCATTGTCAATGAAGTCCACAACCAGCTGCCCGCCCACATCATGCGCCGAGATCGTCAGAACAGGCTCATCGGCATCACAGTATTTCCGCGCGTTGGAGATGAGGTTGATAAACACCTGCCCCAAGCGGTCGAGATCAGTTTGCAAGTGGATACGCTCGGATGCCTTACTACGCCGCACAACGAGCCGCTGATCCGTGCCCGCCAGCGCGCTGGAGATCGACCGATCCAGAACTGAACGCAACGTATCATCGCCTAGGTTCAGCCTGACCTGCCCGTTCTCCAGAACGCTGAGGTCGAGCAGATCGTCCAGCAGACGTGTCAGGCGCAGCGCCTCATCGTGAATGATGGCGGCATAGCGGGTCTGTTCTTCGCCACTTAAACCTTCGGTGTCGCGCATTATCTCGGAAAACGCCCGGATTGAGGTCATGGGCGTGCGCAATTCATGACTGACCTGGCTGAGGAAACTGTCTTTCTGCTCAGATATTTGGGTTAGCTTGGCGTTGGCATCGCGCAATTGGCGTGCCGTGCGGCTAAGTTCGGCAGATTTCTCTTCCAACTGGCTGGAGTATTCCAGCAATTGTGCAGATTCGTCAGCAACGGCCAGAAGGTCCTCAACCGAAACCGAGGCACCCCCAACGATCTGCCCGATCATCGCATGTGCCGTCGCCGCCCCTACTGAGCCGCTGAGCTCCCTCTCAAGCCGGGCCAGAAATCCGGGTGTCGGCTCGGGCAAAGGCGAGCGTCCGCCCTGAAGCTCGGCCTCGCGCTGGAACAGTTCCTGGGCGGGCGATGTGCCCAGAATGCGCTGGGTCATGATCATTAGGTCTTCACTTTGCGCAACCGACCCGGTCCAACCGCGCGGCGCGACCGAGTGGTCAAAGACATTGACGAATTGCGCGCCCTGGAGTCGCTCCAACGGGCTGGGAAAGCTCAGCAGGGATACGACGCAGAACACCACGGCATTCAAGGAAATCGACCACATCACGGAATGCACCATTGGGTCGATACCTTCGATCCCGAACAGGGCCTGAGGTCGCAGCCATGCAATACCAAATGGTCCATTCAACAGCACACTCTCGGGCATCCATGCCGCCCCCATTCCGGGAAGAAGCAATGTGTAGATCCACAGCACAAATCCCACGGTCAAACCTGCCAATGCACCGGTTCTGGTGGCTCCGCGCCAGAACAATCCGCCGACCATCGCCGGCAGGATTTGCGAAATACCGCTAAAGGCCACCAACCCGATCGAAGCCAGCGCCGCGCCGCCGCCAGACAGACTGTAGTAGAAATAGCCCAGCGCCATTATCGCAGCGATTGAGATACGCCGCGCCATCAATACGATGTTGCGCACGTCTCCGGGGACAGACCCGACCCTCTCATGCGTGTTCAGCCAAATCGGCATTACGACGTGGTTCGACACCATCGTCGACAGGGCCATTGCCGTTACGATCACCATCGATGTCGCTGACGAGAACCCTCCGATGAAGGACAGCATCGCCAGGCCGTCCTTGCCCTGCGACAACGGCACGGTCAGCACGAACAGATCCGGGTTGGACCCTTCCGGCAACATATCAAGCCCGACAACGGCGATGGGGACAACAAACAAGCTCATCAGTAGCAGGTAGAGCGGAAAGGCCCAGGCGGCGGTGCGCAGATGGCCCTCGTCATCATTCTCGACCACCATCACCTGGAACATGCGCGGCAAGCAGACAAAGGCGGCAGCGGACAGGAAAATAAAGGTCGTCCAGCGCCCGGCATCCACTTGCCATTTGCCAATTTCCGAGGCGTCGATCCGCTCCATCATCGGGCTAATACCACCGGCAACGCCCCAGACAACGAAGATACCGACTGCAACCAGCGCAAACAGTTTGACCACCGACTCGACCGCAATGGCGGTGACCACGCCGTGGTGACGTTCATTGGCATCCAGGTTGCGGGTGCCGAACAGGATCGCGAACATCGCCAGCCCAGCCGCCACCCAAAACACGCTGGAGCCTTCGCGGTAGAGGCCCGAGGGGTCGGCCTCGGCAAAAATCGAGAAAGACAGGGTAATCGACTGCAATTGCAACGCGATATAGGGCGTGCCGCCGATCACGGCCAGAATCGTGACGCACACCGCCAGCGTGTTCGACTTGCCATAGCGCGAGGACAAAAGGTCCGCGATCGAGGTCACGCGCTGGCTGCGCCCGACGCGCACCAGTTTGCGCAGCCCCCACCACCAACTGATCATAACCAGCGTCGGCCCGAGGTAGATTGTCACGAACTCCAACCCCGACCGCGCCGCATTGCCAACCGCGCCGTAAAAGGTCCAGGCTGTGCAGTAGATCGACAGGGACAGCGTGTAGATCAAAGGGGAGCGCAGCCATTTGCCCCGCCCCGCAGCCGCCATCCTGTCTGCGGCAAATGCCACGCCGAACAGCATAACGACATAGCCCAGACAGACTAGAATCAGGACGTTCAGTGTTGCCATCAGCCCGCATCCACCTCAGAACTGTCATCCGCGCCGGTGCGCCGGGCGACGAAGCCAAAAAACAGGCTGACCAGAATCAGACCGATCCAGCAGGCGAATATGTAGAAGATAGCTGAAGACAGCGGCACACCGCCGGTTTCGGACCCGACATCCGGCCACAGCAGCGGCAGCACTAGCAGCGCTCCGCCCAGAAATGGCAGCAACCGAGCCGAATCCGTCAGCCTGCGCCGGCGATAGCTTTGCCGTTCCAGAAACAACGAGGGCCGCGCACCGCGCGACGTGCGGTCCTGACCCTCGGGCAATGTCATAACTGCGTCGCCTGCGCATGCAGATCGCGTACAGCGGTCAGCACCTCGGCGTTGGAAAACGGTTTGGTCATGAAACGGCTGACGCCCGCATTCTCGGCCATCTCACGATCTCTGGACTGCCCGCGCGCAGTCAGCATCAGAACCGGCAGGCCCTGCATTTCGTCCAAGGCGCGCAGATCGCGCAGAATGTCCATCCCACTCTTGCCCGGCAGCATTACGTCCAGAATCACCAGATCAGGCTGCGCGCCCTGAATGACCTGAAGCGCATCCGCACCATCGCCGTGTGTCTCGACCTGCCACCCCTCACGAGTCAGCAAGAACCGGATGGCCTCGGCGATGTTGGGCTCATCCTCAATCAACAGAACCTTACGGCTCATTTGTGTATATCCTCCCGATGACTGGCCTCCACCCCGGAACCAGTCATCGCTAGATTAAGCGGTTGTTCGGGAACCTGTCAAAAGCCTTCGCTTAGAATTGACGGCTCGCGACGAGAACCGCAATCACCACTTGGGCAAATTCGGCAGCTTGGCCCGACCCGTGTCGCCTCTGGGTTCGGTTCGGTCTCGAGCAACGGCCGTATCAACATGGCCGCGCGGTACGAGGGTTCCTGGTCGTATCCGGACACGCCATGCGGCCAGGCGTAAGCGTGACATTCGAACATCGCGGCGGCCCGCCCTTGTTGCGCGACCAGCCGTCTGATCGGAACCAGCGGCCGGTTCAACGCGGAAAACAGCGGCCAATGTGGGCAGGCCTCGCCGTGGCGTGGCAGTGACAGGCCGGGGACAGGCTTCAGAAACAGGATACTGCCCGAGCCGTCGCAAATCACCAGCCCTACCGGTTGACTCAGCATCCCTTCGGGCAGGCTGGCAAGGCGACGGAAAACTGTCGGCAGATCGACTGAGAATCGCTGGGCCAGATCCAGAGGGTTCGGATCACCATCCGCCAATGTGGTGTTGAGGGCAACAAGCGGCATGGCCTTGGCATCAACCTCGCTTTGCTTAAGCCATTCCCCCGCAAGGTTTCGTGCAGCCGAGGTATTCAGACCCTCTAGATCAATGACCTCTGCCCCCTGGCCGGCGTCGAGTTCGGGAAAGCTGTAGCCGCGCGCCTCAAGAAACACCTCGACCTCTTCCAGCGGCACGCCACGCGGGTCTTTCGACGTATCGCTTTCGTCTAGATATGTCACCAGCGCCTTGGAGCTGTCGGCCAATCGTTCGGCATCCTGATGAAGGTTCTGGTGGAACCGATCCTGCCACTCGGCGTCGATATCCTGCGGGTCGGCCAGAATCGCTGCGGTCGACCGAATCGCCGCTGCGGTGGACAGCACTTCGTGCATCGACGCCGCCAGATGCGGGTCATGGGTCAGACGGTCCGAAAGCGTCGCAACCGTCCGTTCCAGCGACACCACACGCCGGTGCATTTGCGCCAATACCCCGGACCAACCCGGAAAGCGGCCTGCAAATTCCTCTAGCGTTTCAATCTCGGCTTGCTGGCCAACTGCATCGGCTGCAGCTTCGCGTAGTGCCGATATCAAGGTCGCTTCGATCCCTTGCGTCAACACGGAGGGCTCAACTGCCAGCGCCCCTGCAATATCGACCAGCAATTTGCCCCCGATCCGGCGGCGGTTGTGTTCGATCAGGTTCAGATAAGAAGCCGAGATCCCGACTTGACGCGCAAGCTCTGCCTGTCTCAGACCCGAGATCTGCCGTCTTTCGCGGATCCGGCTACCGGTCAGCAAATCCCGCATGATCAAGGTCCTCAGTCACGTGTAGCTATCTCTGGTTAGTCGTATTTTCAGTTTATTCTATCATTTTCGTGATGTTATGCATCAGTTTTCAGATTGAATTGACAAGATTAACAACTTCCGGTCCTCGACAGCACCGCCAGACGCGCTTCGCCCCTTCTCATTTCCTGCATTTACCGCCACCATATGGGTATGAGCGATCCAGCTTTTGAATATGCACCCATCGGCCTTGTCGAATTGGAAAACCGCATCATCCGGCGGTGCAATCTGCAATTTGCGCGCACCTTTGGCGGGGATGAAGCCGAATATAACAACATGCCCTTGCTGCACCTCTACCCCTCGGTCGCAGATTGGGAGAGAATCGGGCAACGCAGCCTGCAGGTGATGCGCGACACCGGCTACTACACCGATGAACGGGTGATGCGCCGCAGGAACGGAGACCTGTTCTGGTGCCGCGCGCGTGGACGCTCGCTTACACCTGATGATCCGTTTCGCCATGGAATCTGGAGCTTTTCCGACATCTCGGAGGAGCGCCCGCTGGTGGAACTGACCGTTCGTGAACGCGAAGTGGCGATCCTATCTTGCCGCGGCCTATCTGCTAAGGAAATCGGGATGGAACTGGGCCTGAGCTACCGCACGATCGAGGCCTACCGCGCCCGGCTGCTGGAAAAATTCGGCGCCCGCAAACTGCCGGAACTGGTTGCAAAGCTCTCTGGTATGCCCCTGTAAGCACAACTGCCCGTCACAAACCATCCAAACCCCCTATTTTCAGGCTTAAACGGCGCTTTTCATGGCTGCTCGCTTGGCTTATAACCCTGCGTAATCAGATCGAAGCCCGCGTAGATACAGACGGGCCAAAGGGGAACCTTCGAGGATACTCATGACAGATACCAAACACGAAGCGGATGTGGCGTTCATCAAAGCCTTGGCCGAACTGCTGCGCGAAAATGACCTGACCGAGCTGCAGGTCAAACGCGAATATGGCGAGGAAGACAGCCTGAACGTGCGCGTCAGCCGCGCAACGCAGGCGGTCGCCGCTCCGGTTCAGGTCGCCGTTCCGGCCGCAGCCGCAGCACCTGTCGCTGCCGCGCCGGCCCCTGCTGCAGCCCCCGCAGCCCCGGTCACAGATGTGGAAGACCCGGCCAGCCATCCCGGCGCTGTGACCTCGCCCATGGTCGGCACGGTTTACATGCAGCCCGAACCCGGCGCGCCGTCCTTCGTTTCGGTCGGAGCGTCCGTTTCCGAAGGAGACACGCTACTGATCGTCGAAGCGATGAAAACTATGAACCACATCCACGCGCCCAAATCAGGCACCGTGAAACGCATTCTGGTCGGCGATGGCGACGCTGTGGAATTCGGTACCCCTCTGGTCATCATCGAGTAAGGCGGGCCCATGTTCGATAAGATCCTGATTGCCAACCGAGGCGAGATCGCCCTGCGCGTCATCCGCGCCGCGCGCGAGATGGGGATTAAGACGGTCGCCGTCCACTCCACCGCCGACAGCGACGCAATGCATGTGCGCATGGCGGACGAATCGGTCTGCATCGGCCCCCCGCCCAGCCCGCAAAGCTATCTTTCCGTCCCCGCCATCATCTCAGCCTGTGAGATCACTGGCGCGCAGGCGATCCATCCCGGCTATGGCTTCCTATCCGAGAATGCCGAGTTTGTGCAGATCGTCGAAGACCACGACATCACCTTCATCGGCCCCACCGCGGAACATATCCGTGTCATGGGTGACAAGATCACCGCTAAGGACACGATGAAGGCGCTGGGTGTGCCCTGCGTTCCCGGCTCCGACGGTGGTGTTCCAACGCTGGAAGACGCCAAGCGTATCGGTGAGGAATTCGGTTACCCTGTTATCATCAAAGCCACCGCCGGTGGCGGCGGTCGCGGCATGAAAGTCGCGATGAGCGCGGATGAAATGGAAAGCGCCTTCATGACCGCACGCGCCGAAGGTAAGGCTGCCTTTGGCAACGATGAAGTCTATATCGAAAAGTATCTCACCACTCCGCGCCATATCGAGATTCAGGTTTTCGGTGACGGCAAAGGCAACGCTGTCCATCTGGGCGAGCGCGACTGTTCACTACAGCGTCGTCACCAGAAGGTCTTCGAAGAGGCCCCCGGTCCCTGCATCACCCCTGAAGAACGCGCCAAGATCGGCAAAATCTGCGCCGACGCGGTGGCCAAGATCAACTATATCGGCGCCGGCACCATCGAGTTCCTGTACGAAAAAGGCGAGTTCTATTTCATCGAGATGAACACCCGCCTGCAGGTGGAACACCCGGTGACCGAGGGCATCTTCGGCGTCGATCTGGTGCGCGAACAAATCCGCGTGGCCTCAGGCTTGCCGATGTCGTTCGGACAGGATGATCTTGAGATCAACGGCCACGCCATCGAGGTTCGGATCAACGCAGAAAAACTGCCCAACTTCTCGCCCTGCCCGGGTAAGATCACGGCCTATCACGCGCCGGGTGGTTTGGGCGTGCGGATGGACTCTGCGCTTTACGATGGTTATTCGATCCCGCCCTACTACGACTCGCTGATTGCCAAGCTGATCGTTCAGGGCCGCGACCGCGCCGAGGCTCTGGCCCGTCTGGAGCGCGCCTTGGGCGAGCTGATCGTAGACGGCATCGACACCACAGTGCCTCTGTTTCACGCGCTGTTGCAGGAGCCGGACATCCATAGCGGCGACTACAATATCCACTGGCTGGAGCATTGGCTTGCGGAGAATATGGCCGACTAACCCCACAGGGCCGGTTGGCATGCGCCGCCCGGCCCTTGGATGTTCCTCATGAGTCTGTCACCAGAACTTTTGCTGCATGGCTATTCGATCGGCATCTTCCCGATGGCCGAGCATCGTGATGACCCGGACCTGTTCTGGGTCGACCCCAAATTCCGCGGGGTTTTCCCGCTGGACGGTTTCCACATCTCGCGCAGCCTTGCAAGGCGGATACGGAGATGCGGCTTTTCCATCTCGATCAATCAGGATTTTGAAGGTGTCGTCGATGGGTGTGCCGATCGTGCGGACACATGGATCAACGCCGAGCTGCGCGACCTGTATCGACAGGTGTACAAAGCAGGCCAAGCGCATTCTCTGGAAGTATGGGAGGATGACCATCTTGTTGGAGGCGTTTTCGGAGTGGCTCTGGGCGCTGCGTTCTTTGGCGAGAGCATGTTCTCACGTCGCACCGACGCCTCGAAAATCGCGCTGGCTTATCTAGTGGACCGCCTGCGACAGACCGGTTTTCAGCTATTCGACATTCAGTTTCTGACCGCCCATCTGGCCTCACTCGGTGCGATCGAAATCCCCCGCAGTGAATACAGAAAAGCGCTGGAAGAAGCGATTGGCGATAGCGCCGAGTTTGCGGCCGAGGTGCCTCAGTCCGCCGACGGAGTGATACAGCGGATCACCCAAACGTCGTAACGCGAATGATCTAAGGCGTTCAGTGCCGGAGAGGTCGCGATCATCCAACCGTCAAACAACTGCTCCGCCTTGCCCTGTTCCCAGATGGTCACGAAAGCAAACGCATCTCCGGTCGGGTTGTCGACCGGGTAGCGGCAATCCCCCAAAGCGACATCCAATCCGAAGACAGCCTGTGTCTGACCAGTCTGCAGCTCAACATCCACGGTCTGACCGTTGACCTTATCCAAGCCGCGCAACATCGCGCCGGGTCCAGACTGAACCGTTTGCTGAGCGATAGCGGATGTCGCGGCCAGCGCCAATGCAAATGCCAGAGCGCGCATCATTCGCTGCCGTCTCCGGCGACGAACTTCACAAGCAACGAGATCAGGCTGACCGCGCCCTGTGTATCTTCGATTTGATCGCCGGGCTCAAAATAGAACGGAGAACCGCCAGGCATCACCTCAACAAAATTGCCCCCCAACAGCCCTTCGGAAGAAATCACGATGGCGCTGTCATCTGGCACGAGGACACCATCCGCGACCGAAAAGGTCGTATCAGCGCGGTAGGTCTCAGGGTTCAGGGTCACGTCGGTAACGGTCCCGATTTTGACACCCGCGAGGCGCACATCGGTTCCGACATTGACCCCTTCCAGCGACCGGAAGGACGCCCCAAGCTCATATCCGGCACTGCCTTGTGACAGGCCGGTGGATTGGCTGGCATAAACACCAAACGCGACGGCGCAGGCCAAGACGGCACCGCCGACGAATACTTCGGTCCAGTTGTGGGTCGACATTGCTCGCCTCGTCTTATTCCGGGCTCCAGGCCTCGTAGTCCTTGCGCTCAACAGGCTTTGCCCGGCGCAATGACCCCGCAGGGGTGTAAGCAAGCGCGGTGCCTGTCAGGTTCTCCTGATGCGGTTTTTCCCAGGCCTTGTGCGCCAGCGGTTTGTCTGTCGGCGGCTCATCCCAGGTGCGGTGAAGCCAACCATGCCAATCTGGATCAACCCTGCTGGCTTCAGCCTCACCATTGAAAATTACCCAGCGTTTGCTGTCATCGGCGGTTCTATAGAAGACGTTGCCTTCATTGTCCTCACCAACTTTAACACCTTTACGTGCGGTGAAAATCTGCGTGTTCAGGGTTGCCCCGTTCCACCAGGTTACGGCCCGCAAAAAAGTGTTCAGGATGCCCATGATCCGCCTCCGGCAATTCGGTCCCGAGAAGGTATGACCCAAAGGCGCGCCAAGGTCCAGTACCCGCCGCGTGACTGCGTCACTGCGGCAATAAAGCGGTCACTTCGATCTCGATCCGGTATTTGGGGTCGATCAAACCGCATTCAATCATCGTCGCGGCTGGAGGATTGGCTCCAAAAACCTCGGACAACACGGGCCAGCAAGGCTCGAAATCGGTCCGGTCGGGCAGCATGTAGGTCACACGAACAACATCGGCGAAACCTGCGCCCGCCTCATCCAAGGCTTTCCCGATGACGTCCAATGCTGATCTGCATTGATCGACAACGCCACTACCCTGCCCAACAGTGCCGGAAACGTGAACCCACCCTCCGGCCACCACTGCTCGGCAATAGCCAACCTTGCCCTCAAATTCACCACCTGAAGAGATACGCTTGATTGCGGACACGGCTCATTTCTCCGAGAATTTGAATGTCATGAGATTTTGCGAGGCTCTGCCTCGCGCTCCGGGATATTTATGGCCAGATGAAGTAAAGGATCCCCTGTTCATCTGGTTGGAAATACCACGGGGGAGGCGCCTGAAGGGCGGCGGGGGCAGCGCCCCCTTACCCCTTAGCCAGCTGACGCCGTCTCTGGCACGGCATCCGCATAGATGATCAACGGCTGAGAGTCAGAGGTCACGGCCTCTTCGTTTACGACCACTTCGGTCACATTCTTGAGCCCCGGAAGTTCGAACATCGTATCCAGCAGGATATCTTCGAGGATCGAACGCAGCCCCCGAGCGCCGGTTTTACGCTCGATCGCTTTCTTGGCGATCGATTTCAGCGCCTCATCGGTAAAGGACAGTTCCGCGTCCTCCAGCTCGAACAAACGCTGATATTGTTTGACCAGAGCATTCTTGGGTTTGGTCAGGATGGTCACCAGAGCGTCCTCGTCCAGATCCTCCAACGTCGCCAGAACCGGCAGACGACCGACGAATTCCGGGATCAACCCGAATTTCAGCAGATCTTCCGGCTCGAGGTCCTGGAAGATTTCGCCAACGCCACGCTCATCATTGTCGCGTACGTCAGCGCCAAAGCCCATTGCCGAGCCTTTGCCGCGCTGCGCGATGATCCGATCCAGACCGGCAAACGCGCCGCCACAGATGAACAGGATATTAGTGGTGTCAACCTGCAGGAACTCCTGCTGCGGATGTTTACGGCCACCCTGAGGTGGAACCGAGGCGACGGTGCCTTCCATCAGTTTCAGCAATGCCTGCTGCACACCCTCACCCGAGACGTCACGCGTGATCGACGGGTTTTCGGATTTGCGCGTGATCTTGTCGACCTCGTCGATATAGACGATGCCACGCTGCGCTCGTTCGACATTGTATTCGCTGGCCTGGAGCAGCTTCAGGATGATGTTCTCAACATCCTCACCCACATAGCCAGCTTCGGTCAGCGTCGTCGCGTCAGCCATGGTGAACGGCACATCCAGAATACGCGCCAGTGTCTGGGCCAGCAGCGTCTTGCCGCAACCCGTCGGGCCGATCAGCAGGATGTTCGATTTGGCCAATTCAATATCGCTGCCCGATTTCTGGGCGTGGTTAAGACGCTTGTAGTGGTTATGGACCGCAACCGACAGAACCCGCTTGGCAGTGGCTTGACCGATCACGTAATCGTCCAGAACCTCACAGATATCCTTGGGTGTCGGCACCCCGTCCGAGGATTTCAGACCGCTGGCCTTTGTTTCCTCGCGAATAATGTCCATGCACAGCTCGACGCATTCATCACAAATGAAAACGGTCGGGCCTGCGATCAGCTTGCGCACCTCATGCTGGCTTTTTCCACAAAAGCTGCAGTAGAGCGTGTTTTTGCCGTCACCGCCTGAATTCGTCGCCATGATCTACCTTTCGGGCTTCGTCTCTGCGCCCCTACCTTTGGGGCGCGCTTGCGCATGTTCGTGCAGCTTAGGCCAGCGCTCTGGCGGCTACAATCTCAAAATGGCCCCGCACTTGGCGCGCGGGACGCGTTTTTTAGGCCTCTTCCGTATCCATCTTGGCACGGTTTTCGACGATCTCGTCGATGTGGCCCCAATCCTTGGCCTCTTCCGGACTCATGAAATTGTCACGATCCAGAGCCTTTTCAACAGCCTTCTTGGTCTGACCCGTGTGACGTACGTAGATGTCATACAAGCGATCTTTTAGCTTCTGCGTCTCGGCGGCATGGATCATGATATCGCTGGCCTGACCCTGATATCCGCCGCTGGGCTGGTGAACCATGATCCGGCTGTTGGGCAACGAAAAGCGCATGCCCGTCTCACCGCCGGCCAGCAGAACCGAGCCCATCGAGGCCGCCTGACCGATGACCAATGTGGAACATTTCGGCTTGATGTACTGCATTGTGTCGTAAATCGACAAACCGCTGGTCACCACGCCGCCGGGCGAGTTGATGTAGATCGAGATTTCCTTGTTCGGGTTTTCCGCCTCAAGATGCAACAACTGCGCGACGATCAGATGGCTCATCCCGTCGTGAATCGGACCGTTGATGAAGATGATCCGCTCTTTGAGCAGGCGCGAGAAAATGTCATAGGCGCGCTCCCCCCGGCTGGTCTGCTCAACGACCATGGGCACGAGCGTATTCATATAGGTGTCTACTGGATCGAACATTCGGAACCTGCCTGCTTTGCTATGGATCGGGACATTATCCCAACAAGAGTTACCCGAGTCTTAGTGTCGCCATTGGGGGGCTGCAAGGGGGGCCAGCAAGAACGACCTTGCAAACTGTTCGCAAGATATGGCGGCCCTTGTCTTTGGCTCACCTTGCACACAGGGCCGAAAACGGCGCTTTTTTGTTCACCGCTTCTTTGATCACAGTATTTTGATGCATGCATATGGGCGAAAAAGTGCAAAACAAGTAAATTGGATGTACTTATCCGGAACGAATTATATCTCTGGCTCCACCCACAGCGGGATAGTAAGGAACGAAGTTTAGATGGCACTACCCCAAGTAAACCAGGACACCCCTTTGGCAGAGCTTGACCACATGGTCGAAAACGCGTCGAGGGCGGCGAATTTTCTTAAGGCGATTAGCCACGAAGGGCGTCTGATGATCCTGTGCCATCTGGCGTCGGGCGAGAAATCTGTTACCGAGCTTGAGACCCTGTTGTCCGCTCGCCAAGCCGCCGTGTCGCAGCAATTGTCGCGCTTGCGGCTGGAGGGGCTGGTGACGCCCCGCCGCGACGGTAAAGCGATCTATTACCGACTGGCCGATGACAAGCCCCGTCGGATGCTGGAAACCGTATATGAGCTGTTCTGCAGCGAAAACACAGGGCACTAATAGTTTACCCGGCAGGCCGCAGGCGTAGACGCAGCGCGACCCCCGGTAAACCGCATAAGTGCTAGCCTCCTCAGTAAGATACTGCTACCGAAGGCCTGATCGAGCATGAAGGAGAAAAACATGATCCGCGCAATTCTGATTGGCCTGAGCCTGTTTGCACTGACCGCCTGTGAAACCGCCAAAGGCGCAGGTAAAGACATCGAAAAAGCGGGCGATGCGATCCAGAACGCAGCCTCGGACGTGCAGGAAAACCTCTGATTCATGCCTTCATCTTGCGGGCCGCAGGATGACGCACGCAATATATTGTTGATGCGGCGGGCTAAACTGAGTATTGTGTACGAACAGGTGCATAGACGCGGCATTGCATCATCTGACGTTAACACGGGGCTCTTTTGCACATGCGAAAGAGCCCCGTTCCCATTCTGAAGAGGGGTGGGTGGTAGCCTGCATGAAGCCAGCAAGGGAAAAGGCGTCAGGTGCGCAGACGCGGTCTTTGCATGCGCCCTTGCGGGCAACCCCTGACGCCTTACCCGGACGAAGTTTGTCCTAAGACCACTTCGAACCAGTTGCCCCGGCCCCCGAAGGAACCGCAGCCGCCGCCACAAACTCGAAAGTCGCCGCGACGCACAAAGTCCATTTGAGAAGATGATCCGTCGACCCAAGGCAAGAAGCCCCAACTCGATGCACCACCCACCGGTAAGTCCTTGCAAAATAACGCCAATCCTAAGATCAACATCTCCTGCGTAGACCCCCTTGGCCTTTGCATCCCGCCTTCTGATCCGAGGAACTCCAGCGGTGAAACCAATCTTGCATTGCACCCTCTATCGGGCAAGAAAATAGCACTGCAGCATGGAAATCAGACGGGGATAAGTTGTTGATATCTGCCGGGAGGGTACTGTGGATAACTCCGGATTTCTCGACAACCACGTAGGGTTATAATTGCAAAACTCTTTTCGCCAAACTCTGACCGGAATATTGCGATTTGCTGCAGGTGCAAACGGCAACAGACGATAAACTGATCGCAAATTGCAGGAACTGACAACGCCGCACCGTCCGCAGAACCGAATCGTTCGGACCGAAACGGGGCTAAGTTCCCTACTAAAAACATGCGCTGTCGAGCACATGTACAAGACGGTATTTAGAGTGAGGCTTGCGCCCGGTATTGGTTCTTAACCGACGCTTAAAAACGCCAGCCGTGCTGAAGTCGGTCTTGGAGGCAAAACAGATAAGTTCGCAAAAGATCGACTGGACAAATCCTCCCAGCAGAACTTGCGGCATATGGCGGATAGGATGCCATACTTCTAAAATGAAGCTTGGACCGGAAGGCGAATTTTTCACCGCGCGCGACTTCGCGCTGAAGGATCGCGAGATCCGAATACCCCGGGCCGAGGAACACCGCGTGTAAACCCGGCATATCATGGATCATGTCGCGAGCGGCGAAATCACCGTCCGGTCCGCCTCCTCCCTATGGAGACGAGTTTTCCGATATTGAGAAGCGTTCCGACCCGGACGGTTTACCTACTATTCTGTCGCAGTCAAAATCAGGCGACAGTCTGTACCCCCTACAGTCCGGCCGGACCGAAAACGCTTCAGTTCACCTGACGTTCCAGAACAGTGCTGTAGGTTGTTCCAGTCCGCAGGCTACGGAAATCCGCGTAAATTCGCCCATCCTCGTAGCGCGCGTCGATCAAAGCGTTTACGCCAATCGCTGGCTCGGCCGAGCTTTCGACGATCCCGATCTTTCCCGAGCCATCCTGGCTAATGGAACCGGTGGCCTCGTACATCGTCCAGTCATCCATGGCATTGCGACGCCACATACTCGGTCCCCAGAACACATTGTCGTTCTGAGCCTGAATTTCGAGCACCCATTCCGACTGGTTAAATCGCGGAGCATCGCCGGTAGCCGAATTCGACGGCGAAACTGTAGTCTGACTGGCCGTCCAAATACCGCGCAGATCAGGCGTGGTTTCGGCGGCAGCGGCAGCGCCAAGGGCTAGGCTCGTGGCCAGAGCGGCTGCTCCGGCAGTCATAAATCTGGTCATGGTCTCTTTCTCCCTGAAATCGGTGCCATCTCTGGCTGTGTTCAACAGATTGGGAGGAGTGTGATGGGTTACAACTTTCCTGAAGGAACCTTCATCAAGCGTTCATGCAGCGTTTGATCGCACAGCCCGCTTTCCGCTCTATACATCCGGCGTCTCACTCGGTAAGGAGAGCCCTTCAACGATCATCCGCGTACAAGACGCTCTGAGGGTGACCGCAGCATCCCAATGAGCCGAGCCATGAAACAGACACTTCAAGACGCCCTTGATCGCAAAGGGTATGACACGCTGACCCCTGTCCAAACCGCCGTATCAGCGCCCGACCTGCAAGGGCGCGACATGTTGGTTTCGGCACAGACCGGATCGGGGAAAACTATTGGCTTCGGCCTCGCCATCGCTCCGACCGTTCTGGGCGACGTGGATGTATTCGATACGGCGGGCGCGCCTTTGGCACTGGTCATCGCACCAACGCGCGAATTGGCGATGCAGGTCAAACGCGAACTGGCATGGCTCTATGCGGATGCAGGCGCGTTCATCGCGTCCTGTGTCGGCGGCATGGATATGCGAGACGAGCGGCGGGCGCTGGCGCGCGGCGCGCATATCGTGGTCGCAACGCCGGGCCGTCTCCGCGACCATATCATGCGCGAGTCGATTGACCTGACCGCCGTGCGCGCCGTAGTGCTGGACGAAGCCGACGAAATGCTCGACCTGGGCTTCCGCGAAGATCTTGAGTTCATTCTGGAACAAACCCCGTCTGAGCGTCAGACGCTGCTGTTTTCCGCGACGGTTCCCCGCGCCATCACCTCCCTCGCCGCCCGCTACCAACGCGATGCCGAGCGTGTCAGCACCGTCAGCGAGCGCACACAACATGCCGATATCGAATACCGCGCGATGAATGTGGCCCCGCGCGATGGTGAGAATGCAATCATCAACGTGCTGCGCTTCTATGAGGCCCCCAACGCCATCATCTTCTGCAACACCCGCGCCATGGTCAGCCGCCTGACGGCGCGGCTGTCGAATCGTGGATTCTCGGTCGTGGCCCTGTCCGGAGAGCTGACGCAGAGCGAACGTTCGAACGCGTTGCAAGCCATGCGCGACGGACGCGCCCGGGTCTGTGTGGCGACCGATGTGGCCGCGCGCGGCATCGACCTGCCGAATCTTGATCTGGTGATCCATGCGGAACTGCCGAACAGCCATGAAACGCTGCTGCACCGCTCGGGCCGAACCGGACGCGCCGGGCGGAAAGGCGTCAGCGCGCTGGTCATACCGCCTGCATCGTTCAAAAAGGCGCAACGCCTGCTGAAATTCGCCAAGCTGACAGCCGATTGGGGGTCTGCACCCTCGGCCGATGAGGTTCAGGCGCAGGACATGCAGCGGATGTTCAGCTCGGACGACTGGACCGTGGATGTCACCGAGGGCGAAAGCGCACTGGTTGATGATCTGGTCTCGCGCTTTTCACCGCAGCAACTCGCGGCGGCCTATCTGCGTCAATACGGGCGCAAGCATTCCGCCCCGGAGGAGCTGAGCGACGCACAAGATACCGCGCCAAAGCCGAACGTGCCTTTAGGACCGAGCGTGTGGTTTTCGCTGTCGGAGGGACACAACGAGAACGCATCGCCGCGCTATCTGCTGCCCATGTTGTGCAAGGCGGGCAAGATCACCAAAGACGATATCGGCGCGATCCGCATTGCCGACACCGAAAGCTATATCGAGATTCGCGAAAGCAGCGTTGAAGGTTTCCTGAAGGCCATTGGCCCGGAGATGACGGTCGAAGGTACCAAGACCCTGGTGCAACTGGACGCGCCGCCCGCCCTTTCCGGTGGTGGCCGCAAAGGTCCCAAGCGCGACTTCAAAGGCAAGAAGCGCCCCGAACGCCCGGCCCGCGCGGCTGAGCCTCAGCCCGCAAAACCGCGCCGAAAACCGGCCGAGAAGCCAAAACCCGAAACGCGGCCCAAACGAGATGAGGCCCCTTCGGGCGATCAGCAAAAGAAGCCCGCGCGCCGTCCGAAAGGCCCGCCTCCACCCAGAGGCAAGCCAAGCAGCAAGAAAAACCGCGCGCGGGCGGCTGCGATGAAGGGTGGCAACGCGATGCCCAAGCGGAAAAAGTAGACCGCCCTAGCGCCCGCGACAGGTTGTGCAAGCGAAGAAATTTATTTTCTTCGCCACACCATATATTGACAACATGTCGCCACCAGCCCCAATATGGTGTTGCTTCGGTTCTTTCGATTCCTGTTGAAAGCTAAGAGGGAAACCGGTGAAAAACCGGCGCTGCCCCCGCAACTGTAAGCGGAGAGTTCGGCTGAATACGCCACTGAAAGCGTGCTTTTGGGAAGGCCAGTCCGAACATCAATCCGCGAGCCAGGAGACCTGCCGTAAGCAAAGAAAGAGAACCGCGAACGGAGGGTTCGGGGGCGTGTTCAGGGGGCATTTTGCCCGCAGCGTCCTCGGCATTCATTAAAAGGACAGAGGACGACATGAGCATTACCGTATATTCCAAACCCGCATGCGTACAATGCACCGCCACCACCCGCGCGCTGGATGCAAAAGGCATCACCTATGACGTCATCGACCTGACCCAGGACGACAGCGCCATGATCCATGTGACCGAGCTGGGCTATCGTCAGGCCCCTGTCGTTGTGGCGGGCAGTGATCACTGGTCGGGTTTCCGCCCGGACATGATCGCCCAACTGGCCTGAACCATGGCCGCGCCGATCCCGGCGCTGGTCTATTTCTCATCGAAATCCGGAAACACCCACCGCTTTGTCTCGCGGCTGGGCCTGACTTCTTTCCGCATTCCGAATGGAACGGACCCGTTGCCTGACCCCGGACACTCCTACGTGCTGATCAGCCCCACCTATGCCGATGGCGAAGGGCGCGGAGCGGTTCCGAAACAGGTGATCCGGTTTCTGAACGACCCGGACAGACGCGCCGGGATCGTTGGAGTGATCGGCACAGGCAACCGCAATTTCGGTGCGACCTACGCTTTGGCCGGTCGCATCATCGCCCAGAAATGCAACGTACCGCTGCTCTATACGTTTGAGCTGGCCGGAACAGAGACCGACATCGCCCGCGTCCGCGCCGGGCTGGAAAAACTAGGGAGACACCTATGCTCGACAGCAGCGTAAACGAGCAGGACTATCACGCGTTGAACGCGATGCTGAACCTCTACGATGGTGAGGGGAAGATCCGGTTCGATGCCGACCGTATGGCCGCGCGGCAGTATTTCCTGCAGCACGTCAACCAGAACACCGTGTTCTTCCACTCGCTGGATGAAAAGCTGGGATATCTGGTGTCCGAGGGCTACTATGAAGAGGCTGTTCTGGACCAGTATTCCAAGAACTTCATGCGGAAGATCTGGGATGCGGCCTATGCCAAGAAGTTCCGGTTCCCGACCTTTCTGGGCGCATTCAAATATTACACCTCATATACGCTGAAAACCCGTGACGGGCAGCGGTTCCTGGAACGCTATGAAGACCGCGTCGTCATGACCGCGCTGGCGCTGGCGCGCGGCGATGAGGCACTGGCCCTGTCCTTCATGGAAGAAATCCTCGACGGCCGTTTCCAGCCTGCGACGCCCACCTTCCTGAACGCGGGCAAAGCCTCACGCGGGGAGTTGATCTCATGCTTCCTGCTGCGGCTTGAGGACAACATGGAGAGCATCGGGCGCGGCATCAACTCGGCCCTGCAACTGTCCAAACGCGGTGGAGGTGTAGCGCTGCTGCTGACCAACATCCGCGAGCACGGCGCACCGATTAAGGGCATTGAGAACCAATCCTCCGGCGTGATCCCGGTGATGAAACTGCTGGAAGACAGCTTCTCCTACGCCAATCAGCTTGGCGCGCGGCAAGGTGCGGGTGCGGTGTATCTGAACGCGCACCACCCGGACATCATACGCTTCCTCGACACCAAACGCGAAAACGCCGATGAGAAAATCCGTATCAAAACGCTGAGCCTTGGCGTGGTGATCCCCGACATCACTTTCGAGTTGGCGAAGAAAAACGCTGATATGTACCTGTTCTCGCCCCATGACGTAGAAAAGGTCTATGGCGTGCCGTTCTCGGAAATCTCGGTAACCGAGAAATATCACGAGATGGTCGATGACAAGCGCATCCGTAAATCCAAGGTCAATGCGCGTGAATTCTTCCAGACCATCGCCGAGATTCAGTTCGAATCCGGTTACCCCTACGTGATGTTCGAAGACACGGTGAACCGGATGAACCCCATTGCGGGCCGGATCAACATGTCGAACCTGTGTTCCGAGATTTTGCAGGTCAATGAAGCGTCCGAATTTAACGATGACCTCAGCTATGCGCATCTAGGCACGGATATCTCCTGCAACCTCGGCTCGCTGAATATTGCCAAGACGATGGATGGCGGTGATTTGGGCCGCACTGTTGGCGCTGCGATCCGCGCGCTGACGGCGGTGTCCGAAATGTCGGCAATCGACTCGGTGCCGTCGGTGCGTCGGGGCAATGATGAAAGTCACGCGATTGGTCTGGGGCAGATGAACCTGCACGGGTTCCTCGCGCGCGAACATATCCACTATGGCTCGCCTGAGGGTATCGAGTTCACATCCGTGTATTTCGCGACCGTGGCCTATCACGCGATCCGCACCTCCTGCGAACTGGCGCAGGAACGCAAGGCGTCGTTTAAGGGGTTCGAGACCTCCGACTACGCCTCGGGCACATTCTTCGACAAATACACCACCCGTGACTGGCTTCCCGAAAGCGATCGGGTGAAGGCTCTGTTCGATGACATGACCCTGCCCACACGCGACGACTGGGCAGCATTGAAGGCAGATGTGGTGAAACACGGCCTCTATAACCGCAACCTTCAGGCGGTGCCGCCC
This sequence comes from Ruegeria sp. BG11, assembly GCF_056538565.1. Taxonomy (NCBI): domain Bacteria; kingdom Pseudomonadati; phylum Pseudomonadota; class Alphaproteobacteria; order Rhodobacterales; family Roseobacteraceae; genus Ruegeria; species Ruegeria sp. BG11. Next base: position 34,092 of record NZ_JBQFTH010000010.1, read on the forward strand.
ACCGGTTCGATCAGCTATATCAACAACTCGACCTCTTCGATTCACCCCATCGTCTCGAAGATCGAAATCCGCAAAGAGGGCAAGATCGGCCGCGTCTACTATCCGGCGGCTTTCATGAACAATGACAACCTCGAATACTACCGCGATGCCTATGAGATCGGCCCCGAGGCTCTGATCGACACCTATGCCGCGGCGACCGAGCATGTGGATCAGGGGCTGTCGCTGACCCTGTTCTTCCCGGCCGAGGCCACGACCCGCGATATCAACCGCGCGCAAATCTACGCGTGGAAGAAAGGTATCAAAACCATTTATTACGTGCGTCTGCGCCAGGAGGCCCTTGAAGGGACCGAGGTGCAGGGCTGCGTATCCTGCTCGCTGTAAGGGGAAACGATATGAAAGACATGATCCAAACCAAGATCCCCCGCGCCATCAACTGGAACCGGCTGGAGGATGACAAAGACCTTGAGGTCTGGAACCGCCTGACGGTCAACTTCTGGCTGCCCGAGAAGGTGCCGCTGTCAAACGATATCCAAAGCTGGGCGACGCTGACGGATCACGAAAAACAACTGACCATCCGCGTCTTCACTGGCCTGACCCTGCTGGACACGATTCAGAACACGGTCGGTGCCCCTGCTCTGATGCCGGATGCCGTCACTCCGCATGAAGAGGCCGTACTGACCAACATCGCCTTTATGGAGGCGATACATGCGCGCAGCTATTCCTCGATCTTCTCGACGCTCTGTTCGACCAAAGAGATCGAAGAGGCGTTCCGCTGGTCCGAAGAAAACCCGCATCTGCAGGCCAAGGCCGAGGTAATCCTGAACACATACGCTCCGGGCAACGATCCGCTGAAACGTAAGATCGCGTCGGTGTTTCTGGAAAGCTTCCTGTTCTATTCCGGCTTCTATCTGCCAATGTACTGGTCCAGCCGCGCCAAGCTGACCAACACCGCCGACCTGATCCGCCTGATCATCCGGGATGAGGCCGTGCATGGCTATTACATCGGCTACAAGTTCCAGCGCGGCTACGAGACGCTGTCCGAAGCCGAACAGCAGGAGTTGAAGGACTATGCCTTTGGCTTGATGTTCGAGCTTTACGGGATCGAGAACCAGTATACCGAGGAACTCTATGATGAGCTCGGCCTGACCGAGGACGTAAAAGTCTTCCTCCACTACAACGCTAACAAGGCGCTGCAGAACCTTGGATTCGAGGCCCTGTTCCCACCGGAAGTTTCCGAAGTGAATCCGGCTATCCTGGCTGCCCTCAGCCCGGATAGCGAGAACCACGATTTCTTCTCGGGCTCCGGCTCCTCCTATGTCATCGGCAAGGCTGTAGCGACCGAGGACGAAGATTGGGATTTCTGATGGCAAAGGACACTCTGACCATCGTTCGGGACTGGCACGAAGCCTTTGACGTGCCGGTCGTGGACGCACCCGCAATCCCCGAGACGCGCGCGCAGATGCGGTTGGCGATCCTCGAAGAGGAAGTTGCGGAGCTGCGCACAGCGGTCGAGGATCGCAATCTGGTCGAGGTGCTGGATGCCCTGTGCGACATCCAATACGTGCTGGACGGCACCTTTCTGGAATTCGGCCTTCACAGTGTCAAACAAGCTGCGATGGAGGGAGTCCACGCCTCGAACATGTCCAAGCTGGGCGCCGATGGGAAACCGGTTCTGCGCGAAGATGGCAAAGTGCTGAAAGGTCCGGCCTTCCGCCGGCCCGACCTCGCCCGCATCCTTGAGGATGGCTAACACAGCCTTGATTGGGACGAATAGCGATCGGTGCAAATGAACAGGGCGGGGAAATCCCCGCCCCTTTTCACGTCAAATGATCTTCAACCGGATCAGCTGCAGTTCAACGGCACCGCAAAGCCTGAGCTGCGATCGGATGAGCCCTTGCTGTAGACATCGCCTGCAGGCAGGCAACCGGTAAAGCGTTCGGTCTCTCTGCCAAACGCCGCCCCCACAGAGTTATCGACCCGAGTGCTGTTTGAGCGAGTCCGAACGACTCCGAATAGGGTACCGTTCACATTCACCGTGCTCAGATACAGGTTCTGGCTGCTTCCCGATAGCTCCACCGCGTTTGCAGGCGACTGACCGCCATTTTCGATTGCCACACCGGCAATCTTATCGATCCCGACCTTGTCGGACAGGACCGAGACAGTCGGCAATTCCGCAAGCTCGGCCGGGACATTGGTCGCTGGCGGTAAGAAGGCGACGGCTCCCGGAACATCGGACACCGTGCGCGGTTCACCATCAATCCCGGTGAACCCGACACCTTGGCGATTGAAGGGGTCTTCACAAGCCGCGAGGGTCAAAACGGCGATTGTCGGTAGCAAGATTTTTTTCATGACGGTCAACATTTTGTGGCGATTTGCTAAACCGTAGCGGTAGCGAGATGCAAAAAGCAAGCCGCGGCAGGTGCGAAGGGGCCTGGCGCTGATGCGTCCCTGCAACGGACCTGTTCCTTTCACACGGCGAAGCCAGCGTTCGCGTCAAAAAGAAAAAGGGCTCTGACAACTCAGAGCCCTTTTCAAAATGTCCAATTGGAACGGCAGATTACTTGATCTTGCCTTCCTTGTACTCGACATGTTTCCGAACGACCGGGTCGTATTTACGAATAGTCATTTTCTCGGTCATCGTACGCGCGTTTTTCTTGGTCACGTAGAAGTGGCCCGTGCCCGCGGTCGAGTTCAGGCGGATCTTGATTGTCGTCGGCTTCGCCATGGTTATCTCCTGCGTCCGAAAAGGCAGGGCCTTCCGGTTGAATTCCTATGAGCGTGCGCTTTTACCCCGTCGCGCGCCCGAGTCAACCGGATTCCGCAAGTGAGGTGCACAAAAGCTGAGTTGCACGCTTGCACCGGATTTGGCGCAATCACGCTTTCGTGATATGGTCGCGCAATTCGGAAGACCCAAAAGCCGGCGCCAAGCCCGGCCTTCGAGGCATCCATATCAGGCTCGACCCTAAAACGGCAGATTACGTTTAAGCGTGTTTGGGGGTTAATCATGACAGAATGGAAACTGCAGGCCGAAGAACTGGCCAATTGTAACTGCAACTTCGGCTGCCCATGCCAGTTCAGTGTTCTACCCACCCATGGCAATTGCGAAGCCGTCGTCGTGTTCGATATTGAATCCGGCCACTACGGCGACACAGATCTTGCCGGTGTGCGGGCAGCAGGCGTGTATCACTGGCCCGGCCCAATCCATGAAGGCAATGGCCAGATGCAGTTGATCATCGACGAAAGCGCCTCTGCCGATCAGCGCGTTGCGTTGCAGGCGATCATGTCCGGCGAAGACACCGATGAAATGGCGACCATGTGGTACGTGTTCAGCGCGATGGCACCCAAGAAACACGAAACTCTGTTCGTTCCGATCGAACTGAACTGGAGCCGCGAGGATCGGACCGGCTATGCGAAAGTGACCGGTGTGTTCGATGTGAAAGTCAGACCGATCCCCAATATCGTAACAGGCGATCCGCATCGAGCGGCGTTCCATCTGCCCAACGGGTTCGAATATCGCACCGCCGAGGCGGCCTCGGGCTCAGCCCAGACCACGGGCGCGGCGATCAGCCTGGCCTTTGATGCGACCCACGCGCATCTGGCGCATCTCAACATCTCGGGACATGGGGTTCTGGGCGCTTAGGCAGGGTGTCCAATGACTGAATCCCCACCACCGAGCCATTTGGTCGATCGGGTGCTTCGGCATGACCGTGGCGTTGTTCTGGTCTGTGTCGCGCTGATCATTCTAGCCGCCTCGTGGTACACGATTGCCGGGATCGGCATGAACATGACCGCTGTGGACATGACCCGGATGGCCCGCCCGATTGGCAACCCAATGCAGATGGCGACCGAGGTGCATTGGACGGCAGCTTATGCCGTGCTGATCTTCCTAATGTGGTGGGTGATGATGATCGCGATGATGACGCCCAGCGCCGCCCCCACTGTTCTGCTGTTCATGGCTTTGAAACGGGTCGGGCCGGATAAGGACAATACGGCGCGGCTAAGCCTGTTTTTTCTGGCCGGTTATCTGGTGGCCTGGGCTTTCTTCAGTGTGCTGGCGACCGGCGCACAATGGCTGCTGGAAGTTGTTGGCCTGTCCGATGGCCCGATGATGACCATCCGCTCTCGGACGGCGGCCGGGTGTGTTATGATCGCAGCGGGGCTGTACCAACTGTCCAGCCTCAAAACCGCCTGTCTGCGCCACTGCCGTAGTCCGGCGCGTTTTTTAGCCGATCACAACAGACCCTACGCCCATGGCGCATTCCGCACCGGCGCGCTGCACGGAGCTTATTGTCTCGGCTGCTGCTGGGCCCTGATGCTGCTGCTGTTCGTAGGTGGAGTGATGAACCTCTACTGGATCGTCGGCGTCGCCGTTTACGTCGCGTTGGAGAAGCTGATGCCGCGCGCCATGTGGCTGGTGCCTGCAACCGGTGCGACGCTGATCATTCTTGGCGTCTGGCTGGTGGCCGTGCCTTAGCGCACGCCTCGGATCGGATTTCAGGCCAAAGGACCGGCCCAATCAAAGGTCCCTCAACTTCAGTCAGGAGGCATCCATGTCTATTTTTATCACCTATGCATCCTATTCACAGAAAGGCGCGAAGGGGATGGTCGGCAAACCATCCGATCGGACGGACGCCGTCAAAGCGCTGTTGAAGAAGGTCGGTGCCAAGCTTTTGGCCTTCTACATCACCACGGGGGATAACGACGTGGTGGTCATCAGCGAAGCACCAGACGAGACGGACGCAGTTGCGGTGGGCATGGCGGTCGCCGCCTCGGGCGCTGTATCCAATATAGAAACCGTAAGGGCTTGGAAAGCCAAGGACTTCGTGGCGGTTCAGAAGAAAGCTGCGAAACTGGTCGGGGCCTATACGCCGCCCGGAAACTGACAATAGGATATGCGCGGAGGGCCTGTAAGCCGGATCTTGTTCCAGGGTCGCCCCCTTCGATGACCATTCCTCTAGGCCGCGCATTGCTGCGCGGCTCAAGCTGCCAACCCGGTCCCTCTCGGCCAAGACGCGCTTAGCGGTGGTATCGGCAGACGCCGACCATCCCGCGCGGGGACCCTATTTGGCATTGCTCCCGGTGGGGCTTGCCGTGCCGCCGCTGTTGCCAGCGGCGCGGTGGGCTCTTACCCCACCGTTTCACCCTTACCTTTGACCGAAGCCGCAGGCGGTCTGATTTCTGTGGCGCTTTCCGTCGGGTTGCCCCGCCCGGGCGTTACCCGGCACCGTTGCCTTGTGGAGTCCGGACTTTCCTCTCGGGTCTTGCGACCCCAGCGGCCATCCGGCCCTCCGCGCAGAGGGTTGGGTATGCTGTGTTCTCGGTCGCGTCAAGAGTGGACGGGACGGAGGAAGGGGCCAGCCCCTTCTTGGCCTGCAGCCAATTCATCCCCGGGATATTTTTGGCCAGATGAAGAGCGGATCAGGTTGTGCGTGGGGCCGGGCTGAGTGCCTTGAAATCGGCTGGGGAGAGCGGACCGGTGCCCCAAGGGCGGTATCGAAGGCGGATGGCAGCCAGAAGCGTCTCGTTCGGGACATCGGCAGTGAAACCTGCGGCGCGGGCCAGTGTGCGGAAGTTGTCGCACGTGATGTCTGCCGGGGCGGTTTGGGTTCCGCGTGCGGCGGCCAAACCCTGACGTTCGAGCCGCTGCCAGTCGAACTTTGATCCGGGGTCGCTTTTTCGGCCGGGGGCCATGTCAGAATGGCCAATCACGCCCTCGGGCGGAATCGCCCAGCGCGACATGATCTGAGGCAGGAGGGTTTCCAGTGTTGCCAATTGCAAATTCGAGAAAGGGTGTGCTCCGGTGTTATCCAGTTCGATCCCGATGGAGCGCGAGTTGATGTCGGTCTGACCGTGCCACTCGCCCGCACCGGCGTGCCATGCACGGTCCTCTTCGCGCACCATCTGCCAGAGCATACCGTCAGAACCAATCAGGTAATGCGCCGATACCTCGGCTTGTGGGTCACAGAGGCGCTCCAGCGCAGCCTGAGCGCTATCCATCGCGGTGTAGTGCAGGACAATCAGCGTCGGCGTCAGGCCGTCGCGGCGAGGGCCGAAATTCGGGGATGGGTGCCAGATCGGCGCAGGCTTAGTTGTTGATGGCACTGCGGAACGGGCTCGGGTCCCAGCTGCAGGCATAGCCGTCGCCATCCGGGTCCAGTCCTTTGCGGTCGCGTTGTGGCCCTCCGTTCGACAGGAAGGCGATCTGGGCCTGATCTGGCGAGGGGAATTGCGCGCAGTTGCGCTGTGCTTTGGCCTGCAGGTTGAACCCCGCGCGGCTGTAAAGTTGGGTGCCCACCGGGTTGGATGTGCTGAGCGCGTATTGCACGATGTTGGGCTGGCCGTCGCTGCCGCGCTCAGGAACGACCGTGGGGGCGACCACTTCGTAGGTCTGGCGGTTCTGTTCGATACGGGCAGCGTCGGATTCGATGCTGCGGCGCTCGGACACGGCTCCGAAATCCTGTTCATCGGAGATACCGGTATTGTTGGGCACGGGAGTGACCTTTGGCTGCGCCGAAGTGCTGGCCAAAGCCGCCGCCGTCTGATTGGCAATATCGGCATTGGCACCGGTCGCAACTGGCAGGTTCGACGCCGAACCCTGTGCACCTAGGGCCTGCTCCGAAACATCCACCGGGGCAAGCAGTGGGTTTACGACGTTCCCCTGCCCGGACAGTTGAGCCTCACGCTGGGCCTGATACTCGGGCGTGTTGAAACCGGTTCCGCCAATCGGTGTGACCGTATCACAGGCGGCGATCAGCGAGATCGCCGCGATGAGGGGCAAAGAGCGCATGCTGCGCCTCCGTGTCTGATGTCTTTCAGGCCCGAGGCTTACCACCATTTCGACGGTTTTGCCACAAAACCAGCGGCGTTTTCCAACGCATAGGCGGTATTGAGCAGATCGCCTTCTTCCCAGGGCCGACCGATCAGTTGCAGACCCAGCGGCAGCCCTTGTTTATCGAGCCCTGCAGGCACCGAGATCCCCGGCAGACCGGCAAGGTTCACAGTCACGGTGAAGACGTCGTTCAAGTACATTTGAACGGGGTCGGCCTCAGTCATCTCGCCCAGTCCGAAGGATGCGGACGGGGTGGCCGGGGTCAGAATCGCGTCGACGCCTGCCGCGAAGACATCCTCGAAATCCTTCTTGATCAGGGTCCGGACCTTGCGGGCGCGGTTGTAGTAGGCGTCGTAGAAGCCCGCCGACAGTACGTAGGTGCCCACCATCACACGGCGCTGCACTTCGTGACCGAAGCCCTCGGCGCGGGTTTTCTCGTACATCTCGGTGATACCGTCACCCTGAGACAGCTGCGCGCGGCGGCCATAGCGCACGCCATCATAGCGGGCGAGGTTCGAGGACGCCTCGGCAGGCGCAATCACGTAGTAGGCTGGCAGCGCGTATTTGGTATGCGGCAGCGAGATATCCACGATTTCGGCGCCCGCGTCTTTCAGCATCGCGGCGCCATTGGCCCAGAGCTTTTCGATCTCGGCAGGCATGCCGTCCATGCGGTACTCTTTCGGGATACCGATCTTCTTGCCTTTGATATCACCGGTCAGCATCGCCTCGAAATTCGGGACAGCCAGTTCGGCGCTGGTGGAATCCTTGGCGTCATGGCCACACATGGTTTCCAGCATGATCGCCGCGTCGCGGACATTCTTGGTCATCGGACCGGCCTGATCCAGCGAGGAGGCAAACGCGACGATGCCCCAGCGCGAGCAACGGCCATAGGTCGGCTTGATACCGGTGATGCCAACAAAGGCGGCAGGCTGACGGATCGAGCCGCCGGTATCGGTGCCTGTTGCGGCCAGGCAAAGGTCCGCCGCCACAGCAGAAGCCGAACCACCCGACGAACCGCCCGGTGTCAGCTGCGCGTCGTCATTGCCGCGACGCCACGGGCTGACTGCGTTGCCGTAGACCGAGGTTTCGTTGGACGAGCCCATGGCGAATTCGTCCATGTTCAGTTTGCCCAGCATGACAGCACCGGCATCGGCCAGTTGCTGAGACACGGTGGATTCGTATTCGGGCTTGAAGCCTTCCAGAATTTTGGATGCCGCCTGCGAGGGCACGCCCTTGGTGCAGAACAGATCCTTGATGCCGATCGGCAGACCGCACATCGACGGCGCATCGCCGCCCTTGATCCGCTCATCTGCAGCCTTGGCGCGCTCCAGCGCGATCTCGGGCGTTTTGTGGACAAAAGCGTTCAGCGCATCGGCGTCATCAATGGCCTTCAGGCAGGATTCGGTCAGCTCGACCGAGGTCACGTCACCCTTGCGCAGCGCATCGCGGGCCTCGGCCAGGCCCAGTTTGTTCAGATCGCTCATGTCTTACTCCACCACTTTGGGGACTGCGAAAAAGCCTTCGCGGGCGTCGGGGGCGTTGGCCAGAACCTTGTCCTGCTGGTTTCCGTCGGTGACCACATCCTCACGACGTTTCAAGCACATCGGCTCGACCGAGACCATCGGCTCGACGCCTTCGACATCCACTTCGTTCAGTTGCTCGATGAACCCAAGGATGGTGTTGAACTCGGACGCCAGCGCGGGCAGCGCGTCATCCTCGACCTTGATCCGGGCCAGTTTGGCCACCTTGGCGGCGGTGCTTTGGTCAATCGACATCGGAAAACCTCATATGCGTTAGGGGGCATTTACCCGTCCGGGGTCCGGGTCGCAAGAGCGCGATAAGGTCTGCCCTGGCATCATCTGACATGACCTATTTTCCATTTTGCATACCTCCCATGCAAAAAAGTAAACCGTTTAGTTCATTTTTACTCTTGAAAAACTAAACTGAACTGTTCATTTCTATTACACGACACAGCCAAAACCCGGAGTAGAGACATGAAACCCTTCCTGATTGCATTTGTAGTGGCCACCACTGTTGTAGCGTCGCAAGCACAGGCTTTTGGCCCAACAATGAATACCCTGACACCTGATCTGACCTTCCCCACACCTGCCCCCGAGGTTGTCAGCCAGGATCAGGTCAAGACGAACAAGTGATAGACCCCCTGCCCCGGGTCGGGCGATTAGTGCCCGGCCCGGTTGGCTACAATTAACTACTGCTCTTTTCGACGCGACCCGCTACGGTAGACCGAGCGATGCGTCGAACCGTAAGGTTGGTTCGGCAAGAACCAACGGAGCAGAAGATGAGCGCGCGCAAGCAAGCCGTTCTGGACGCGATTGATGCGGCCAACAGGCAAGACCCCAACATCGAAGACGGCCAACCGGTCGAGCTGATCTATGGCCAGCACATGAGCGCCGAGATGGACAGGCTGTTCCCTGACGCCTCGGACATGTTGCAGATTGCCGCCCGTGGGCAGCATGTTGAACGCTGGAAGCTGGCGCGCAGTGAATACCCCGAAGGTCGTGCCGGATATCTGGCCTGGCGCAAGGCGCAAGGTGTCCATCACGCTGAGGTTGTCATGGGCCTGATGGAACAGGCTGGATACGACGCGGACGACGTCGACGCGACCGGGCGCATGCTGCGTAAACAAGGCATCAAGCGCGATAATGAGGTTCAGGCGCTTGAGGATGTCATCTGCTTTGTGTTCCTGAAATGGTATTTCGCGCCTTTCGCCGCAAAACACTCGGCCGAAAAGATCCAGAGCATTGTCGAAAAGACCGCCCGGAAGATGTCAGCCGAGGGCCGCGCGCGGGTTCTGCAAGAGTTCGATCTGCCCGAAAACCTGGCTGCTGCGTTTCAGGACTGAGATGCGCGGGTCAGGTGCCTGCGATAGACCTCGATCATCCAGCCCAGCATGGTCGCGTTCAGGATGTGCCACATGAAATGCGTGCCCAGCGGAAGCTGCATGCACAACGGCTCATCCAAAGCGCGGAAGGTGATCGAGGCGATCAGGATAAACGCACCAATCGCTAACCCTCGAGCCGTTTCCGGCGTGCGATGGCGCAGCAGGAAGGCATAGATCAGAATCAGCAACGGCACTGGCGCGTATGCGGCGGAGCCCCCCAACCCCGGAACCAATTGAAACAAAGGCAGGGTTGCGGCGGCATAGGGGATGAAAAGCGCGGTCACTATCGCGGCGGGCAGCGGTCGCATCTGCCAGACGTCCCGATTGATCGCAAAGATATAGACCAGAATATACAGAAGGATCGGCGCGACATCGGCCAACGCCGCCCAGACCTGCGCGTGGGTGTGAAACAGATAGCTGCCGATCCCAATCGTGGCGAGAATCAACACCAGCAGCATGGCCAGAGGCATCCCCTGCCCGCGCACCCTGCGCCACATGATGAAAGCTGCGATCAGGAACGCGGCGTTGGTCACCACGTTGATCGGCTCGGCCCAATAGGCGGGGGTAAGGCGTTCGCAATACCCATCAATTTCCTGAAACCAATCCATGAACTTTTACATAACGGATGCTAGTGTGATGCCAATAGGCATCGCAGGAGGATTTCTCATGAACATCATTTGGTTGGGCCACGGCAGCTTTCGCATTGAAACCGAAGGTCAGGTGCTGCTGGTCGACCCATGGCTGACCGGCAACCCGTCTCTGCCCGAGGATCAGCATGATGCAGCCGTTGAAGGTGCCACGCATATCCTTCTGACCCACACGCATTTCGACCATGTCGTCGACATCCTGCCTTTGGCCAAACACCTGAAGGTACCGGTGGTCGGCCAATACGACCTCATGGGCTATTGGGCAGAGGCCGAAGGGATCGAGACCATCGGCTTCAACAAAGGTGGAACGGTCAATCTGAACGGCATCAAGGTCACGATGGTGCCTGCCTCGCACAGCTCGACCTTCTCGACCCCGGACGGGCTGCGCACCGGCGGCAGTGAGGTCGGATTCATGATCGCAGCCGAGGGGCGTATGCTCTATGTCTCGGGCGATACCGATGTCATGGCGGATATGGATTGGATGGGGGACTACTACAAACCCGATATCGGCATTCTGTCCGCGGGCGGACATTTCACCATGGATATGAAAGCCACCGCCTATGCCGCCAAACGGTACTTCGATTTCAAAACGGTGATTCCCTGCCACTACAAAACTTTCCCCATTCTTGAGCAATCCGCGCAGACACTGATCGACGGCCTGCCCGGTGTGGACGTGATCGAGCCTGAAGTCATGAAAGCGATCGCCCTCTGATGCCGGCGTCAGATTTTAGCGCGCAGGAATACGCAGACCGCTTGAGCAAGACCCGCGCGGCGATGAACGCGCGCGGGATTGAGACCCTACTGGTGACCGATCCGTCCAACATGGCTTGGCTCACCGGGTATGACGGCTGGAGCTTCTACGTCCCGCAGATGGTGATCCTGCCTGCACAAGGCGCGCCGCTTTGGTGGGGACGCACGCAGGACAAGGCCGGTGCCGCGCAGACCACCTGGCTTGACCGGTCCGACTTGTTGGACTGGCCGGAAGAGCACGTTCAGCATCCCGACCACCATCCGGTCGACGCTTTGGTTCTCGCGCTGCGCGACCGAGACTGGACCCGAGGGCTGGGTGTCGAGTTGGACAATTACTACTACTCCGCCGCCAGCCACCGCATTCTTGAGCGCGCCTTTGGCGAGATGATCGACGCCACGGGTCTGGTGAACTGGCAACGTGCGGTCAAAAGCGACGCCGAGATCGACATGATGCGCAAGGCGGGTCAGTTGACAGCGCATATGCATGGGGTGCTGCGCGAGGCGTTTTGCGAAGGCCTGCCCAAGAACCAACTGGTCGCCCAAGTGCAGGCGGCAGGCATTGCTGGCCTGCCCGGTTTGGCGGGCGACTACCCGGCGATTGTGCCGATCGCACCCTCCGGGCGCGAGGCATCGGCCTCGCATATCACCTGGAATGATAGGCCCTTAGTGCGCGGAGAGGCCACCTATTTCGAAATCTCAGGCTGCTACCGACGCTATCACTGTCCCGCCAGCCGCAGTCTGTTTTTGGGCGGCCCGCCGGATGACATCCGCCGGGCCGAAGCGGCTGTTCTGACGGCGATTGAGGCCACTATGGCAGCCGCTCGTCCCAGCACCACATGCGAGGAAATCGCTACCTGCGTCTATGAGAGTTTCGCCCGCGCCGGATATGAAAAAGCCAACCGCACCGGCTATCCCATCGGCCTCAGCTACCCGCCCGACTGGGGAGAGCGCACGATGAGCCTACGTCCCGGCGACACCACGGTATTGCAGGAAAATATGACGTTTCACTTGATGCCGGGGCTGTGGACTCCGGACTGGGGGCTTGCGATAACCGAGAGCTTTGTCGTGACGCCGGAGGGCGGCCAACCGCTGGCCGATATCCCGCGTGAGATGGTGGTTAAACCCTAGTAGTCACGTTGGCTCGCGAAAAAGCGCCTGAGCAGGTCGGCCGCCTCGTCGGCTGCGATGCCATCATAGACCTCTGGCTTGTGATGGGCCTGCGGGTGCGCAAAAACCCGTGCGCCATGGGCGACTCCACCTGATTTCGGGTCGGACGCCCCGTAGTAGATGCGGCGGATGCGTGCTGCGGCCAAAGCCGCGGCGCACATCGCGCAAGGCTCCAACGTCACATAGAGGTCATGACCGGGCAGCCTTTCTGAGCCTGCCTCGGCGCAGGCGGCGCGTAGAGCCAGTATCTCGGCATGGGCGGTCGGGTCGTTCAGCTCTCGCGTGCGATTCCCGGCAGAGGCAACAACCCGGCCGTCGGACGCGACGATCACCGCGCCGACGGGAACCTCCCCCCGTTCGGCGGCCGCGCGGGCCTCGGCCAGCGCCTTGTCCATATGCGATTTGAACACCATGCCCCTGACTGCCTCAGAAACCTGCCTTTCGCAAGCGGGCGGGATGGGGTATGGCCCTGCCATGAGCAACACCCCTCCTCCCGGCGACCGGATCGCCAAAGTCCTGGCCCGTGCTGGCGTAGCCTCGCGGCGCGAGGCGGAACGCATGATCGAGGCAGGCCGCGTCAGTGTGAACGGCAAGGCTATCAAAAGCCCTGCCCTGAACGTGACCAGCAAAGACAGGATCACCGTCGACGGCAAACCGGTATCGGAACCCGAACCCTCACGCCTGTGGCTGTATTACAAGCCGACCGGTCTGGTGACCACGACCAAGGATGAAAAAGGCCGCGCGACGATCTTTGACGAACTGCCCGAAGGCATGCCTCGGGTGATGTCTGTTGGCCGGTTGGATCTAAACTCCGAAGGGCTGTTGCTGCTGACCAATGATGGCGGCATCAAACGCAAGCTGGAGCTTCCCTCAACCGGTTGGCTGCGGAAATACCGCGTTAGGGTGAATGGACGCCCCAAGGACGAGGATTTCGCCCCCCTGCGCAAAGGTCTGGTGATCGAGGGCGAAAGGTTTCAGCCCATGACCGTCTCGCTTGATCGTCAGCAGGGCGCGAATGCCTGGCTAACCATCGGCCTGCGCGAAGGCAAAAACCGCGAGATCCGCCGCGCGATGGAGGATATCGGCTTTACCGTGAACCGCTTGCTGCGCGTGTCTTACGGGCCGTTCCAACTGGGCGACCTGAAACCGGGTGAGGTTGAAGAGGTCCGCCGCCGCGTAATGCGCGATCAGCTGGGTCTGGATGGGGGTGAAAAACCCGAAGGAACGGCGAAACGCGCGACCCGACCGCAGCGAAAACGCCCTCCGATCGGCAAGAAACCCCGCAAGTGATGCGGGTTTGATAACCTTCCCCCTAGCGCCAAGCCCTCGTATCCCCTAAATTTTCTGTGAGTGCTGCTATTTGGGGGGCTGAATGTCCGGGAGCGGAGTGCAAAAACTGGCCTATGCGGCCCTTCTGGTGCTGCTGTTTGGCGTCTGCACCGGCCTGCTTGGGGGTCTGTAGCCATGGCCAAACGCTTTGGCGGCAAATACAGCCCTCAGGGTCAGGAATCGTCGGATAGCCCGCTGCCGCGCGGCCAGTTTGACAATGCTCGGGTTGAACCTGCAGGCGCGCGGGCAAACATCCTTTTCATCCCCGCGATCCCTCTGGTCTTTTTATCGCTGAATGATGGCGCGATTGGCATGACCATGGGCCTTGTTGCCGCCGGCCTGCTGACAGCCGCCGCGTTTTTGCTGCGCGAAGGGTTGCGGGCCGAGGCCGCCTATAACGCCCGCAGAACCGCGCGTCGCCCAGCCTTCCCTCGTAAGATCTTCGCAAGCGTTCTGACCGGGCTTGGGGCAGCGCTCGCGTCCTACCGGACCGAGTTTCTGGACGCTGAGACCGCAGCGCAAGCAAGCCTTGTAGCCCCAATCCTGTTCGGCGCCGCCGCCGCGACCCTGCATTCCGTGTCCTTCGGCTTGGATCCCATGAAAAACAAGGGGATGGAGGGCGTCGACACGTTCCAGCAGGACCGTGTCGCTCGCGTTGTCGATGATGCCGAAAAGCATCTGGCCGAGATGACGGATGCGATCAAACGCGCCGGAGATCGCCGGATCGAGGCGCGTGTCGAACGGTTTCAGGATACCGCCCGCGATCTGTTTCGCACGGTCGAAGAAGATCCGCGCGATCTGGCGGGCGCACGGAAGTATCTGACCGTCTATCTGCAGGGCGCACGTGATGCGACCGTCAAGTTCGCGGATGTCTACGCCCGCACCCGCGACGGACAGGCCTTGGCAGACTACTCCGCCCTGTTGGATGATCTGGAACAAAATTTCGCCGCGCGTACGCGCAAAATGTTATTGGATGACCGTAGTGATTTGACGGTCGAAATCGACGTGCTGCGTGAAAGACTGCAGCGCGAAGGTGTCCGGCTGGACTGACCGGCCCTTTATATTTGAGCGAGGAACTCCCCTATGTCCGACGAGATCAAGAACAAAGCGGTTGAGGCCGAAACACTGGTACAAGAGGTCACCGCGGTGGCGCTACCCGAACCGCAGGCCGAGGTCGTCTCGCTTGAAGAGGCCGATGAACCCGTCAGCGCCGAGATCCGCAAGCGCATGGATGAGATCGACATGGGCAACACCAATTCGATCGTCGCCTTCGGCTCGTCCGCGCAGGCAGAATTGCAAGAGATCAGCCAAGCCATGCTGGCGGATGTGCGCAACAAGGATGTTGGCCCCGCAGGTGACAGCCTGCGCAACATCGTCACCACGATCCGGGGGTTCTCGGTCAGTGAACTGGACGTGCGGCGCGAACGCAGCTGGTGGGAGAAATTGTTGGGCCGCGCCGCACCCTTCGCCAAGTTCACCGCGCAATACGAAGAGGTTCAGGGCCAGATCGACCGTATCACAGACGATTTGCTTTCTCACGAACACACTCTGTTGAAAGACATCAAATCGCTGGACCTGCTCTATGAAAAAACGCTGGGGTTCTATGATGAACTGGCGCTCTATATCGCCGCGGGCGAGGAAAAGCTGACCGAGCTGGATAGCCACGACATCCCCGAGAAAGAGGCCGAGGTTCAGGCAGCGCCCGAAGATCAGCAGGTCATGAAAGCGCAGGAGCTGCGCGACATGCGCGCCGCGCGCGACGATCTGGAACGCCGGGTGCATGACCTGAAACTGACCCGGCAGGTGACGATGCAGTCACTGCCCTCGATCCGGTTGGTGCAAGAGAACGACAAATCTCTGGTGACGAAGATCAACTCGACCTTGGTCAACACGGTTCCCCTGTGGGAAACCCAGTTGGCGCAGGCCGTCACCATCCAGCGCAGCGCCGAAGCCGCCGCTGCCGTGCGCGACGCCAATGATCTGACCAACGAGCTTCTGACCTCGAACGCGGCCAACCTGCGTGAGTCGAACAAGATGATCCGCGAAGAGATGGAGCGTGGCGTGTTCGACATCGAGGCCGTCAAACAGGCCAACGCGGACCTGATCGGCACGATCAATGAAAGCCTGGCGATCGCGGACGAAGGCAAAGCCAAACGCGCAGCTGCCGAGCAAGAGCTTCAGAAGATGGAGGCCGAATTGCGCGACACGCTGGCCGCCGCCAAGGCACGGCGTGACGGGACCGGCGACAATGCCGGAACGGCTGTTCCGGGATAAGGTGGGCTGGGCGTGCTGCCTTTGAGCTGTCTCAAAACGGGCCTTGGTGTTCTGGGGCTTCTAGCGCTTGCGGGGTGCGATGAGGCGCTGACCTCTTCGGTCGTTCCGCAGGTGCGGCCATCGGCCCCGCCGACTGCGGCAAACGCCTATGTGCCACCTTCGGCCGCCAGTCAGGACCTCGCGCGGTTCTATCAACGGATCGAACGGGACCTACTTACCCGCGGCCTGTTGCGTACCGATGGCGGAGGACCAGACACCCCTTATGACGCCGACGACCTGAGCCGGAACTTTGAGGCCATCGCTTTTTACAGCGAATATCCTGATCACACTGTCTCGCTCGGGTCGCGGCAAACGGATGGGCAACTCAGCCGCTGGTCAGGACCTGTTCGTATCCAGACCGAATTCGGACCCTCGGTCCTGCCCGCGACCCGCACCAGTGACGCGGATCAGGTTCAATCATATGCTGCGCGGCTGGCCAAACTGACTGGCCATCCGATCTCGACCGTCAGTCGCAAAGCCAATTTCCACGTGTTTTTCGCCGGCAAAGACGACAGCGCCTATGTTGTCACGCGTCTCAAGGAACTGGTGCCCAACATCAGTCAAGCCTCTCTGGATTTAGTCGCCAACCCGCGCGCGAGTTTCGACTGTTTTGTGTTCGCCTCGGCCACCCGCAACGATCCGAACAAATACGTGCGCGCAGTGACGCTGATCCGGTCGGAACTGCCCGATCTGGTGCGGCGTAGCTGTATTCACGAAGAGATTGCGCAAGGGCTGGGCCTGTCCAATGACAGCCCTGGCGCGCGGCCTTCGATCTTCAACGATGATGACGAGTTTGCCTTGCTGACAAGTCATGATGAGAAACTACTGACAATGCTCTACGATCCGCGTCTTACGCCCGGAGTGACGGTCGATCAGGCCCGCCCTGTGGTGCGGATCATTGCGCGTGAATTGATGGGGCAGCCGCTCTGACCCCAAGGACAGGAGAACCCAAATGGGAATTTTCGATTTTCTGACCGGAGAGTTTATCGACGTTATTCACTGGGTCGATGACACCCGAGACACCATGGTCTGGCGGTTCGAACGCGAAGGGCACGAGATCAAGTATGGTGCCAAGCTGACCGTCCGCGAGGGTCAGGCGGCGGTGTTTGTCCATGAAGGGCAACTGGCGGATGTGTTCACGCCCGGTCTCTATATGCTCGAGACCAACAACATGCCGATCCTGACGACCTTACAGCACTGGGATCACGGCTTTCAGTCCCCATTCAAATCCGAGATCTATTTCGTCAACACCACGCGGTTCAATGATCTGAAATGGGGCACCAAGAACCCGATCATGCTGCGCGACCCGGAATTCGGACCAACCCGCATTCGGGCCTATGGCACCTATACGGTACGGGTGAAAGACCCGGCAAAATTTCTGGTCGAGATCGTCGGAACCGATGGTGAGTTTACCATGGACGAGATCAGCTTTCAGGTCCGCAACATCATCGTGCAAGAGTTCAGCCGCGTGATCGCCGGGTCCGGCATTCCGGTTCTCGACATGGCCGCGAATACGGCCGATCTGGGCAAACTGATTGCAGCCGAAGTCTCGCCCGTGTTGGAAGGCTATGGGCTGGAGATGCCTGAGTTCTACATCGAAAACATCTCGCTTCCGCCTGCGGTAGAGGCCGCGTTGGACAAGCGCACCTCTATGGGACTGGCGGGTGATCTGGGCAAGTTCACCCAGTATTCCGCCGCCGAGGCGATGACGGCAGCAGCCAACAACACCGGTCAGGGCGGCGGCATGGGTGCCGGTCTTGGCATGGGAATGGGCATGGCGATGGCCAATCAGATGGCGAACATGGCAGCGGGCCAACCGAGCGGCCCGTGGGGGTCGCCCGCCCCCGCTGCCCCGCAAACATCCGCGCATGCGGCCCCGCCGCCCCCTCCACCCGTTGAGCATGTATGGCATATCGCGGTGGACGGACAGACCAGCGGGCCGTTCTCGAAGGCCAAGATGGGGCGTATGGCCACGGACGGAGAACTGACACGCGAGACACATGTCTGGACCGCTGGTCAGGATGGCTGGAAAAAAGCCGGTGAGGTGCAGGAGTTGGCGCAACTGTTCACGATCCTGCCCCCGCCTCCGCCGGGTGCGTAAGCAGTAGCAGGCGGACGGATGACTGAAGAACACCGCTTTCCCTGCGACCAATGTGGCGCGGACTACCGGTTCAATCCCGGCGATGGCACGTTGACCTGTGACCATTGCGGCCACTCCGAACCCATTGGCTCAGGCCCATGGGGCGGCGCAAGCCTGCGCGAGCTGGATTTTGACGCCGCCATCGCCGACCGTCTGCCCGACAGCGAGATTGAGGAAACGCGGGTTCTGTCCTGTCCGAACTGTGCCGCTCAGGTCGAGTTCGACCCGAATACCCACGCAGCGGAATGTCCGTTCTGTGCCACTCCTGTGGTGACGGATACAGGCGTCAACAGGCATATCAAACCCAAAGGCGTCCTGCCTTTTGCGCTGGATGAACGGTCCGCCCATAAGGCGATGGGGGATTGGCTGGGTCGGCTTTGGTTCGCGCCGAACGGGCTGAAGGACTATGCTCGCAAGGGGCGAAAAATGCAGGGCATATATGTGCCCTACTGGACCTTCGACGCGGACACCAAATCCAGTTATCGCGGCGAACGCGGCACCGTCTACTACGAAACGCGCACCGTCATGCGCGACGGGAAGCGGGTGCAACAACAGGTGGCCAAAGTGCGCTGGAGCCCGAAATCCGGTCGTGTCGCGCGGTTCTTTGATGACGTTCTGGTGTTGGCGTCACGCTCTCTGCCCAAGAAATATACAGACGCGTTGGAGCCCTGGGATCTGCCCGCACTTGAACCCTACCAGCCGCAATACCTGGCGGGGTTCCGGGCCGAGGCGTATTCGGTCGAGTTGCCCGATGGGTATTCCGAGGCGCGGGCACATATGGCGCGCGTGATCGAGCGTGACGTGCGCTTTGACATCGGTGGCGACCGGCAGCGTATTCACGCGGTGGACACGGATGTACGCGATGTGACGTTCAAGCATATCCTGCTGCCCATCTGGATGGCTGCCTATAAGTATCGCGGGCAAACCTATCGGTTTGTGGTCAACGGGCGCACTGGCCGGGTGCAGGGGGAACGACCGTGGTCTGCGATCAAGATAACCATTGCGGTGGTCCTCGGCCTGCTGGTGGCAGCAGGCGTGGGGTACGTGATGGCGACGTCGCAGGGGTGAGCCCAGCAAAATCACACAGGCAGACGTTTTCCCGACTACGCGCAAGACGCTGGATGACAAGTGGGCCTCCGGCGGCTAAACCGACTGCTGAACGCATGCGATTTGGGGAGAGCGATGCGCGCAGTCTTACAACGGATCTCTAGAGCGTCAGTCTCGGTGGATGGCGCTGTTGTCGGTCAATCGGGACCGGGGCTGATGATTCTCGTATGCGCGATGCAGGGCGACAGCGAAGAGAATGCCTCGAAACTTGCTGCGAAAATCTCCAAGCTACGAATCTTCCAGGATGACGCCGGTAAAATGAACCGGTCTGTCGTGGACATTGGCGGCTCAGCTCTGGTTGTCAGCCAGTTCACCCTTGCTGCGGATACGGCCAGCGGTAACCGGCCCGGATTCTCGCAGGCCGCTGCGCCGGATATCGGTAAACACCTTTATGACAGTTTTGCCAAGAACCTCGCCGCGTGCGGAATCGCGGTTGAGACAGGGCAATTTGGGGCCGACATGGCCGTTGAGCTGGTCAATGATGGGCCAGTGACAATCTGGATGGAGAATTAATGACCCGCGCTGAACAGGCAATCGCACTCTGGCAAGCCGGAGTCGCGGCGGTAGACGGATACACGGCGACCCGAAAAGCACTCGCCGATGTTGCAAAACCAGATCGGATATTGGCCGTGGGCAAACCCGCGTCGGCGATGGCCCGAGCGGCATTGGATCATTTCGGAGATATCCCAACGCTGGTGGTCACCAAGGACGATCATGGGCGCGACTTGCCCGAGGGCGTCGAGGTAATCGAGGCCTCACATCCAGTCCCGGACAGCCGCAGCCTTGCAGGCGGCAGGGCACTGCGCCTCGCGGTCGAAGCAATGCCGCCCGAGGCGCATTTGCTGCTGTTGGTGTCGGGCGGCGCGTCCTCGCTGGCCGAAGATTTGATAGGTGGCAAAACGCTTGAGGATCTGGAGGCGTTGAACAAAAAGCTGCTGTCCGAGGGACTTGATATCGGGGCGATGAATGCGGAACGACGCAAGATTTCGCAGGTCAAAGGCGGAGGATTGCTGTCCCGGCTCAAAGGCCGACAGGTCACGGTTCTAGCGATCTCGGACGTGCCGGGGGATGACCTGAACGTTATCGGCTCGGGCATCGGTGCGCTGCCTGAACAGGTCTCCTACGAGGCCGAAGCGCAGATCATTGCCTCGAACGCCCATGCCCGTGCGGCAGCCGCCGAAGCGGCCGAGGATGCGGGTCTGTCGGTGCTGGCCAATGAAGAGGCCCTGCATGACGATTATCAGGCAGTCGCCACCGCAATCGGTGAGAAGCTGCGGCAGATGGGATCAGGCGTCATGGTTTTCGGCGGCGAGCCGACTGTTGTGCTGCCCCCAAACCCCGGACAGGGTGGGCGCAATCAGGCTTTGGCACTGGCACTGGCGCACGAGATTTCCGGCCTTGAAGATATCACGGTCGTGGTCGGAGGAACCGACGGAACGGATGGCCCAACCAACGCAGCAGGCGGGGTTGTTTCTGGCGCCACCTGGGCCAAAGGCGCGGACGAGGCGCTGGCTGCCGCCGATAGTGGGGCCTTCCTGGAAAACGCAGGCGCTTTGCTGGTGACCGGGCCGACAGGAACCAATGTCATGGACCTGATTGTCGCAATTCGGGATTAGAATGACGTATTCTCCCGATACCGACCAAGGCAACCAATAGATCATTTTCGTCATAGCGGAGGACGCGAAGACACGGCGCTATGACGGCTTTGATAAACACGGTATTGTCAGGCAAGGCACATTTGCGACACGGAATTCCACTTGCCCGACCCGCTGAAATGCGTCAACGTTGACTCACGCGTCAATAAAAAGCCCGAAAACGGGCGAACACAACCAACTGGGAGCTTCTGAATGAACGAACAACTCACTCACATGTCCAAACAGGTGACGGCAGGCAAACTGACCCGTCGCGAGTTCATGGGCAAAGCCGCCGCTCTTGGCGTTTCGGCAGCCATGGCCAGCACGATGTTTGCCGACGCGGCCCGTGCAGCCGGCCCGAAAAAGGGTGGCGATCTGAAATTCGGCCTACAGGGCGGCGAATCGACCAACTCGCTTGACCCGGCGACGTATGCAAGCTCGGTCCCGTTCCAGAACGGCAAACAGTTCGGCGACCAATTGGTCGAAGTTGCACCCGACGGCACAATCGAACCACGCCTTGCCGAAAGCGTCGAAGGCAGTGCAGACGCGAAGGTCTGGACCTTCAAGCTGCGTCAGGGGGTCGAATTCCACAACGGCAAGACCATGACCAGCGAAGACGTGCTGAAAACCATGCAGCGCCACTCGAATGAAGACTCCAAGTCTGGTGCATTGGGCATCATGAAGGGCATCGAGTCGATGAAGGCCGATGGCGACAACTTCCAGGTCACCCTGTCCGAGCCCAACGCCGACTTGCCCTATCTGATGGCCGACTATCACCTGATTATTCAGCCTGACGGTGGTATGGAAAACCCGGCAGCCGGTATCGGCACAGGTCCCTACAAGCTGGAAGTTGATGAACCCGGCGTCCGTCACCTGTTCACCAAGAACGAAAACCACTGGAACAGCGATTTCGGCAACTTTGACAGCGTCGAAGTGGTTGTCATCAACGACGCAACTGCCCGGACAGCTGCACTGCAATCGGGTCAGGTTCATGCCGTAAACCGCGTCGAGCCCAAAGTTGCCGACCTGCTGGGCCGCGCACCAAACCTGACTGTTCATTCGACCGCCGGTCGTGGCCACTATGTGTTCATCATGCATTGTGACACGGCTCCGTTCGACAACAACGAACTGCGCACGGCTCTGAAATACGCGATCAACCGCGCGGATCTGGTGGACAAAGTTCTGCGTGGCTATGGCTCGATCGGGAACGACATGCCGATCAACGCGGCCTACCCCCTGTTCGATGAGACAATCGAACAGCGTGAGTTCAGCGTTGAAAAAGCAGCCGAGCACTACAAGAAATCTGGCCACGATGGATCGCCGATCATTCTGCGTGTTGCAGATGGCGCCTTCCCAGGTGCTGTGGATGCGGCGGCGCTGTTTCAGCAAACCGCAGCTCAAGCCGGTATTCCGCTGGAAATCAAACGCGAACCCAATGATGGCTACTGGTCGGAAGTGTGGAACGTTCAGCCGTTCTGTGCCTCGTACTGGGGTGGTCGTCCAGTCCAGGACCAGATGTACTCGACCGCGTATCTGTCGAGCGCAGACTGGAACGACACGCGCTTCAAGGTTCAGGCATTCGACGACTTGCTGTTCGCAGCGCGCGCCGAACTGGACGCCGAGAAACGCAAGGGCATCTACAGCCAGATGGGCCAAATGGTTCGCGACGAAGGCGGCCTGATTTGCCCGATGTTCAACGACTTTGTTGAAGGCATCAGCAACCAGCTGGACGGTTGGGAGTCTGATCCGACGCAAGAGATGATGAACGGCAACATCTCGCGCAAGATGTGGTTCGTGTAACTCGGGCAACGGATAATGCATCCTATCATCAAACTGGTTTCCCAGCGCCTTGCGCTGGGACTCCTACTGCTGCTCGGCGCTTCGGCTCTGATTTTTGGCCTGACCGAAGCCCTTCCCGGAGACGCCGCGCAAGCCGTCCTGGGGCAGTCCGCAACCCCTGAGGCCCTTGCCAACCTCCGAGAAGAGATGGGCCTGAACCGCCCTGCCCTAACCCGCTATTTCGAATGGTTGGGTGGCATCGCGCAAGGCGATCTGGGGCAATCCCTCACCAACAAACTTGATATCTCCGAGAGCATCGGAAAACGCCTCGGCAATACATTGTTCCTTGCTTGCGTCGCTGCGATCGTCTCTGTTCCGCTGGCGATCTTCCTGGGCCTTCTGGCCGTTCGGTTCCGCAATCGCTGGCCCGACAAGCTGATCTCGGCGATCACGCTGACGACAGTTTCAATTCCCGAGTTTCTGATCGGCTACGTGGTGATCTACTTTATCTCAGTTAAACTGGGCTGGTTCTCATCCCTGGCGATGATCAACGATTCCATGACCTTCGGGCAGAAGCTGAATGCGATTGCCCTGCCGGCCTTCGTTCTGACGCTGGTGGTTCTGGCGCAAATGATGCGCATGACCCGCGCGGCCATTCTGAACCTCATGCAATCGGCCTATATCGAAACCGCCGAGCTTAAGGGCCTGAGCACCTTTCAGGTCATTGCACGCCATGCTTTCCCAAACGCGATTTCCCCGATCGTAAACGTTGTGATGCTGAACCTGGCCTATCTGGTTGTCGGCGTTGTCGTGGTCGAGGTTGTATTCGTCTATCCCGGCATGGGGCAATATCTGGTGGATGCGGTGACCAAACGTGACGTGCCTGTTGTGTTGGCCTGTGGTGTCGTATTCGCGGCCGTCTATATCGGCTTGAACATGGTTGCCGATATCGTGTCGATCCTTGCCAACCCAAGACTGAGGCATCCGAAATGATAAAGAACATTCCTCTTTCGGCACTGATTGGCCTCTTGTTCACTGGCGCCTATTTCTTTGTGGCCATCGCGGCCCCCCTGATTGCGCCCTATGGAATGGCAGAAGTTGTCGGCGATGTGTGGGAGCCTGCCAGCGCCGAACATCTGCTGGGTACAGACAATATTGGGCGGGACCTACTGACCCGCATGATCTATGGCGGGCGCACGACGATCTTCATCGCCGCCGCAGCCACCTTGCTCAGCTTTCTGACCGGTACATCTCTGGGTTTGCTGGCCGCCGTTCTGGGCGGATGGGCGGATCAGGCACTCAGCCGGACTGTTGACCTGATCATGTCGATCCCCACCTTGATCCTGGCGCTGGTCATTCTGGCAATCGTTCCGGTGACCGTTCCGATCCTGATCCTTGTGATGGGCCTGCTGGACGCAACCCGCCCCTATCGACTGTCGCGCTCGGTCGCGGTGGACATCAACGTGATGGACTATGTTGAAGCCGCGAAACTGCGCGGTGAAGGGCGCGCGTGGGTTATCTTCCGGGAAATCCTGCCCAACGCTCTGTCGCCTCTGGTGGCCGAGTTCGGTCTGCGGTTCATCTTCATGGTTCTGTTCATCTCGACCCTGTCCTTTCTGGGCCTGGGCGTGCAGCCGCCGTTGGCGGACTGGGGCGGCATCGTGAAGGAAAACAAGGACGGTATCGTCTATGGAATCGGTGCTGCCCTGTGGCCTGCCGTCGCCATCGCGACGCTGGCCATCTCAGTCAACCTTGTGGCTGACTGGGTTCTGAACCGCACCACATCGCTGAAAGGAGGCCGGGGATGAGCGACGATATCCTTCTCAAGGTCCGCGACCTCAAAATCGGCGCGACCGTCTATCCTCCGGGCGAAAAGCCCCATGACATCGAAATCGTGCATGGGGTCAGCTTTGACCTCGAACGCGGCAAGGTGCTGGGGCTGATCGGTGAATCCGGTGCCGGTAAATCCACCATCGGTCTGGCCTCGATGGCCTATGGCCGCGGTGGCGTGAAGATCACCGGCGGCGAGGTCTGGGTAAATGGGCGCGATATCCTCAAGACTTCTCATGGGGATATCCGCAAGCTGCGCGGGGGTGAGGTCACCTATGTGTCACAATCCGCTGCCGCGTCGTTCAACCCTGCCAAAAGGATCATGGATCAGGTCGTTGAAGCGGCGGTCGAGCAGAAGAAATTCACGCGCAAACAGGCCGAGGCCCGTGCGCGTGAACTCTTCGCCAAGCTGGGCCTGCCCGATCCGGACAATATCGGCAGTCGCTACCCGCACCAAGTTTCCGGTGGTCAGCTACAACGCTGCATGACCGCGCTGGCCCTGTGTCCGGAACCTGATCTGGTGGTATTCGACGAACCCACCACAGCCTTGGACGTGACCACCCAGATCGATGTTCTGATGGCCATCAAGGAAGCCATTGCAGATACCGGCGTCGCCGCGCTCTACATCACCCACGACCTTGCCGTTGTGGCGCAGGTCAGCGACGACATCATGGTTCTGCGGATGGGCGACACTGTCGAGTACGGCAATACCGATCAGATCATCAACAACCCTCAGGAGGACTACACCAAGGCCCTGGTCTCTGTCCGCTCTATCGAACATGAAGAGAAAAAGCCGACCGCAGAGCCGGTTCTTCAGGTCGACGGTATTACCGCACGCTACAAGGGTCTGAACTTCGACGTTCTGCACAACGTCAATGTAGAGCTTCATCCAGGGCAGACTTTGGCGGTCGTGGGCGAATCCGGGTCGGGCAAGTCCACGTTGGCGCGTGTGATCACCGGCCTGCTGCCCGCACGTGAGGGTGAGATCACCTTCAACGGGCGCAAACTGAGTTCGGATCTGAAGGGCCGCACGCGCGAAGACCTGCGTGAGCTGCAGATGATCTATCAGATGGCAGACACAGCGATGAACCCGCGCCAGACCGTCGGCACGATCATCGGCCGCCCGTTGGAGTTCTACTTCAACATGCGCGGGGCCGAGAAACGCAAACGCGTTGTCGAGCTGCTGGATGAGATCGAACTGGGTGAAAAGTTCATCGATCGCTACCCGGCGGAACTCTCCGGTGGGCAGAAACAGCGTGTCTGTATCGCGCGGTCACTGGCGGCCAAGCCTAAGATGATCATCTGTGATGAGGTCACCTCGGCCCTTGATCCGCTCGTAGCTGACGGCATCCTGAAGCTGCTGCTGGACCTTCAGAAGATCGAGGATGTGGCCTACCTGTTCATCACCCATGATCTGGCGACGGTCCGCGCAATCAGCGACAGCATCGCGGTTATGTATCAGGGTCGCGTCGCGCGCTATGGCTCGAAGTCTCAGGTGCTTAGTCCGCCATTCGACGACTATACTGACCTGCTGCTCAGCTCGGTCCCCGAGATGGAACTTGGCTGGCTGGAAAAAGTCGTTGCCAACCGCAAGATGGAGGCGGCAGGGAACTGACCCTTGCCCCAACCAACGCTATGAAATCCCGGCACGTGTCACGAACAGGTGTCGGGATTTTGCTATTCGGGGCGGGAATAGGCAGCCCAAGTGCAACGAATCTTTTAGGGTCGCCGGAAACACTCTCGAAAAGGGTCAAAATATGGACCGCAAACTCCTCCTCATCATTTTGGACGGCGTCCCGTGGCGCAACTTCCGCCGGTTGTTCGGCAATCTCGAAGGCTGGGTCGATAGTGGCGAGGCCCGCGTATGGAAACTCCGCTCGGTCCTGCCGTCGACCTCGGCCAGTTGCTATGCTTCGATCCACACGGGCGTAACCCCGCAGGAGCATGGTTGCACCGGCAACGGCAATGTCTTCCGCCTAAGCCACAAGGACGTGTTCAGCCAGGTCCGCGAGGCCGGAGGCGTGACCGGAGCCGTCACCCACAGCTATTGGTCACAATTCTTCAACCGTCATCCATTCGACTATGTGCGCGACGTGGAATATGACGAGCCGGACAGTAAGACCATCAATCACGGGAGGTTCCACAGCATGACCGGCTATGGCAAGGCCAACCAGATGACGCCCTGTGACGTCGATCTGTTTGCCACGCTGACGAACCTGTGCCTGCGCCATGGGTTGGACTATGGCATCCTGCACACCTGCACCTTGGACAGCATGGGTCATCGCTTCTTCCACGACTGCGAGGAAATGGACCACGCCTGTTTCGTGATGGATGAGATGCTGGCCCCCTTCATCCCGAACTGGCGCAAGCTGGGCTATGAGGTCATCGTCACGGCCGATCACGGGCAGGACGAACGCGGCCACCACGGGGGGCGCAGCCCGTTGCAACAGGAAACCGCACTGTATTATTTCGGCGACGCAGAGGGCCCCGAGGCCGATTCCGTGGTCGACCAGCTACAGCTTGCCCCTACCATCCTGACCCGTATGGGCGCGCCGCTTGCGGACACGATGAAGGCCAAGCCCTTCCTGAGCTGATCAAAGCACTTCGCTGCTACATACGGCGACAGGAATGTCCTGAACTTGGGCAGGGCATTCCTGTTCTAATCCGGAATCCAGATCGTTTAGTCGTAGGACCAGATCCCCTGCCCCAGCGCCTCAATGGCGATGGAAATCCGTTCAAAACTATCCGCGGCGCGCTTGACCGAGGTTCGGGCGCGCAGATAGCCGTGGACGAGGCCGGGTTCGTTGATCCACTCGGCGCGCCCTCCGGCAGACTGGATCGCAGCGCAATAATCTGATCCATCGTCCCTGAGAGGGTCGCAATCCGCGGTGATGACAACGGTCGGTGGCAGGTTCGAGAAGTCGGTGTCCCGAAGCGGGGCAAAAGTTGGATCGCCGCTTGGGGCTGGCCCCCCGCATCTAACTGCTTCGTAGAACTTGATATCCTGAAGCGTCAACAACGGCGCATGCGCGTGTTCGATATACGAACCTTTGGACGTATCACCGCCCAGCCCGGGGTAGATCAAGACCTGCCCCAAGATAGTCTCTAGCCGACCCCGCGCGTGATGAGCGACACATGCCGCCAGATTGCCCCCTGCACTGTCACCCGCCAGAATCATCGGGTCGCCAAATTCGTCCGCCGCCCAGTTTGTAGCAGTCCAACAGTCCTGAAACTGGGCCGGATGCACGTTTTCGGGGCACAGGCGATAGTCGACTGCGACAATCCGATATCCGGTCTGTGCGCAAATCTCGGCGCAGACATCATCGTGGCTATCCAGCCCGCCGACGACGAAACCGCCGCCATGGAAATAGACGACGGTTCGTGTCGGTTGACCTGCGGTATAAAGGCGGACCGGCACGCCATTGGCGGACAGGTCCTGCACCGCCACCCCTTCGGGTCGCGGCTGGCGAAAATCCTGACACATCTTGTCATAAACCTTGCGCTGGTCTTCGATTGGCAGATCCACCGCATCGTCAGGATAGCTTTCAGCCGTGCGTCTTATGAACGCCCAAGTTTCCTCATCAATTAGACGTTCATAATCCATGTTCCCTCCCGGTTAGGCTGCCCACTCCCACGGCCGGGTATAAGCGCCCAGCACTTTGCTGACATCGTCCTCGGATGTGCCGTTCGCGTCAAGCTGCGCGACCAGGCCACGCTTCTTGTCGTCGATGACCGAGACGACACGGGCATCAACGCCAGCTTGCTCAAGCGCGCCATTGTAGATCCGGGTGATCGCGTGCTTGCGCAGATCAGGTTTGAACACCTTACCAACCGCGGTCTTGGGCAATTCGGTCAGAATTGTCATGTGCTTGGGCTGAGCCGCGCGCTCATGAACATGGACCTTACAGAACTCCATCAATGCCTCTTCGGTCACCGAAGCTCCCTCCACCAGTTCTACGAATGCGCAAGGCACCTCACCGGAATGGGCGTCCGGCTGACCAATGGCACCTGCGAAGGCCACCGCCTCATGCCCCAACAGGGCCTCTTCGATCTCGGCAGGGTCAATATTGTGGCCGCCACGAATGATCAGGTCCTTGGCACGGCCAGTTATCCAGAGGTACCCGTCCTCGTCAAAGCGCCCCAGATCGCCTGTGCGCAGATACTTGTCGTAGTGGTATAGGTTCTCGTTCTTTTCCGTTTCGGTGTAGGTATTGCCTGCAAAGACACCGGGGTTTGAAACGCAGATTTCGCCAATCTCATCCACCGCGCATTCCTTTGGCCCGTCAGGACTGTCCTGCAGGATTTTGACATCTGTGTAGGGGAAGGGAATCCCGATCGAGCCGATCTTTTTCTCACCATCCACCGGGTTGCACGAGACAAGGCAGGTGGCCTCAGTCAGGCCATAGCCTTCGACGATAGTCACGCCTGTTGCCTCTTCGAACCGCCGGAACAGTTCGACCGGCAGCGGGGCTGAGCCGGAGAACGCCGTTTTCACCGAGGAAATATCAGCATCCACGGGTCGTTGCATCTTGGCCGAGATCGCGGTGGGCACGGTGATGATGAAACTGACCTTCCAACGTTCGATCAGCTTCCAGAAATTGTCGAATACGCCATCGCCGCGATATCCCTGAGGTGTCGGGAAAATCACATGCGCGCCCGAGGACACGGCTGCCATCCAGATCACATGCACGGCAAAGACGTGGAACATCGGCAGCGGGCACATGATGACGTCGTTTTCGTCGAACAACAGCGTATTGCCCAGCCAGCCATTGTAGATCAGGCCCGAATATTTGTGCTGCGCCACCTTCGGCATGCCGGTCGTGCCGCCGGTGTGGAAGTAGCAGGCGACCCGGTCCTCGGTGCTGTCTGCGAAGGTCAGGGTCGTGGGCTGTTTGGCCAATTCCTGATTGAAGTTCTTATAGTCCGCATGCGCGAGCTTTGCCTTGTCGCCCATTTTTGGGCGCAGGAACGGGACGATCCAGGATTTCGGCGGTGTCAGATAGCGGTTCAGGTCAATCTCGAGAACGGTGTTGACCTTGGGCGCATGGCGCACGGCCTCTTCCACCTTCTGCGCCACATCCGTTTTCGGGAAGGACTTGAGCGTGACGACAACCTTAGCGCCAGTCTCGCGCAGAATGGCGGCGATCTGTTCCGGCTCGAGCAGCGGGTTGATCGGGTTCACGATACCGGCCACGGCACCGCCCATCAGGGTCACCAGCGTCTCGTTACAATTTGGCAGGATATAGGCCACCACGTCGTTTTCGCCGATCCCGAGCGAGCGAAACAGATTGGCCGCCTGATTGACCTGCCCCAGAAGGTTGGACCATGTCAGCGTCTCGGCCTTGTCATTCGGACCTGAAAACAGCTGAAAACTGACCGCGTTGTGGTTTGGAAATTTCTCTGCCGTGCGCGATAGCAGCTGGTGGAACGTCACCGGCAGGTCGCGGTCCTCCCATGCCATTTCCTGTTCAATACGCGCTTTGTCTTCCTTGCCAACAAAGGCCATGTGGCTCCTCCCCGTGTTTTATTCTCCCGCGCGCCACACGCGGAGTGATCTTACCTCAGATGGGATCACAACCTTGGCGGCGCAAGCAAGGGCTTAGCGAGGGAAAAGTTGAAAATGTAGAATGACGCTACGGCGAAACGGCGATTGCCGGAGCGTCACTTTATTCCGCAGCGACGCCATCAGTGAACTGAAGACGGGCCAACCGAGCGTAAAGACCCCCTTGCGCCACCAGATCGTCATGCGTGCCCTGGGCGACAATGCGACCGGCCTCCAGCACCACAATGCGGTCCGCCTTTTTCACGGTCGCCAGCCGGTGAGCCACGATCAGGGTTGTGCGCCCGGCACGCATCTGATCCACCGCGCCCTGCACGGCCCGTTCGCTTTCCGCATCCAGCGCCGAGGTCGCCTCGTCCAGCAACAGAACAGGCGCATCACGTAGAATGGCGCGGGCAATGGCGATCCGCTGTTTCTGCCCACCGGATAGCATCACTCCCCGTTCGCCAACGAAACTGTCATAGCCTTCAGGCAGTGCCGCGATGAAGTCATGCGCGGCAGCGGCGCGCGCGGCGGCTTCGACCTCGGCGTCCGAGGCATCCAGACGACCAAAGCGGATATTGTCACGGGCCGAGGCGGCAAAAATCACCGGATCCTGCGGGACCAGCGCCATATGCTGGCGGAAATCTGCCCGGTTCAGGTTTTGCAGATCCATCCCATCCAGCATCACGCGCCCCGAGTTCGGGTCGTAGAACCGCTGGAGCAACTGAACCACCGTTGTTTTTCCCGCGCCCGAGGGACCCACGAAGGCAACCGTCTCGCCGGGATTGACCTGAAGGCTGAGCTTGTCCAGCGCCACCACATCGGGCCGCGCAGGATAGCGGAAGGTGACCTCTTCGAACCTGATCTCTCCGCGCACCGGTTGCGGCAACGGTTTTGCTTGGGACGGGTCGGTCACGGTGTCTTCGGCATTTAGCAGCTCAACCAACCGTTCAGTGGCCCCTGCAGCGCGCTGAAGTTCACTCCAGATCTCGGACAGGGCAGCGACGGACCCGGCCATGATGACCGAGTAGATGACGAACTGGATCAGAACCCCTTCGGTCATGACCCCGTTGCGCACGTCATTGGCCCCCATCCACAGCACTCCAACGATGCCTGAGAAGACCAGAAAAATGACGATGACCGTCAGAATGGCCCGCGTCTGGATACGCCGCAGTGACACGACATAAGAGGTCTCAGTCATGTCGCCGAATTGCTGGCGGCTTGCGCGTTCGTGGGTGAAGGCCTGCACGGTCTGGACCGCCCCCAGCGCCTCGCCCGCGTTGCCCGATGAGGCCGCGATCCAGTCCTGATTCTCGCGACTGATAGCGCGGAGCCTGCGCCCCAGCACCAGAATTGGCACCACAACCACCGGGATCAGCAGCAGAACCAGCGCTGTCAGCTTGGCCGAGGTCAACAGCATCAGCACCAACCCTCCGACAAACATCAGTAGATTGCGCAGGGCAATCGAGACAGATGACCCGATCACCGATTGGATCAGCGTCGTGTCGGTGGTGATCCGGCTGAGGACCTCTCCGGTCATGATGCGTTCGTAGAACTCGGGGCTCATACCGATGACGCGGTCAAAGACGGCCTTGCGGATATCGGCGACAACGCGTTCGCCCAACCTGGTGACAAGCGCGTAGCGGATGCCTGTGCCCACGGCCAGAATACCGGCAATGCCCAGCGCGGCCAGGAAATACCAATCCAGCAGCTCTCCGTCCTGAATGCGGAAGTTGTCCACCACGCGGCGCACGGCCAGGGGCAATGTCAGGGTCATGCCAGCCGTCAGGACCAGCGCCAATGTCGCCCCCAGCATCAACAGGCGATACGGCTTCATAAACGGCCAGAGCGACGCCAAGACGCCCAGCTTTTTCGAGCCTGCTCTTTCTTCGCTAGCGCCCGGCGCGGATGCGGTCGTCGTGCTGGCTGTCTGTCTCGCCATGTGCGGCCCTTGTTTCTTCAATGCAGAGTTGCTGTTTCTTGGCGATACTGACCCGCAGGGTCAAGAAGCCGCGCGCAAAATGCCTAAAGGACCGGGCCATTTGACGCAGAGATGTAGGGCTGAGTTGGAGCGGGTAGACGGAATCGAACCGACATAGCCTGCTTGGAAGGCAGGGGCTTTACCATTAAGCTATACCCGCTCAATGTTTGGGTTGAGTAATCCAAGCATCTGGGGGCGTCAAGAACCGAAATCACGCCGGGGGTGCATTTCCTTGGGGCGGCGGGTCTGTCAGATATCCTCGCCCGGCGGCTCAAGCGCGCCACCCGGTTCCAGCAAGGCGCGCTCAGACAGCCATGGGTTCAGCTCAAGGGCCGCAGTCAGGGCAGAACGGGCCTCATCCAATCTCCGCAGACCCAGCAACGTTAGGGCCCGGCCACTCATGGCCGCGATGTGATTTGGGGATAGCTCTAACGCCCGATCCAGATCAACCAAGGCCGAAGGGAAGTCTTGCCGCAGGAAATTGACGAAAGCACGTTGGTTGTATCCTTCGGCATAGTCAGGGCAGTAGACCACCAATGCGTCCAGCTCCTGCAAAGCGCCCAGAAGATCCGATGCCTCGCGCCGCGCCATGCCACGATCCAACAGCGTCTGAGCGCGCAGATCGGGGGCGTCGGTCCATAACTCCCACATCTGGTTGGAGATCCCACGCGCTTCGGACTGCGACTCGGCCTGCTGAATTTGTTCAATCAGCGCGCCCATCCCTGCCGAATGGTCCGGCGCGGACGGGCAGGATTGCGCAAAAGCGGGAGTTGTGAGCCAAAGGGCAAAGACAGGTGCTATGAACGTGCGGATCATAAACCAAGTGTGACGCACAATCCGCTTTGGTCAAGTTTCGCGGTCGATGCCCCCTAGCAAACCGGTTTCCTTCACCGCCTCCATCGCAACAAAGGTCGAGGTATTGGCCACATGCGGAAGGGATGAGATCTTCTCGGCCAGCACCGCGCGGTATTCTGACATGGACCCGGTGCGGACCTTCAGCAGATAGTCGAAATTCGACGCGATCATATGGGCTTGCTCGATCTCCGCGATCTTGCGGACCGCGGCATTGAACTCGGCCAGCGCTTTTTCCCGCGTGTCAGTCATGCGCACCTCGACAAAGGCCACGTGATCCAGCCCCAATCGGATCGGATCCAACATTGCCCGGTATCCTGTAATCACGCCGTCGGCCTCAAGCCGCTTCAACCGCGCCTGAGTCGGCGATTTCGACAACCCGATCCGTCGCGCCAGATCCGCGACCGAGATGCGCCCGTCTTCGGCCAGAACCTGCAGAATCGCGCGATCAAAGCGGTCGAGGTTCGGAAAGTCCATTTGCATCGCAACACCGTTATAAATCAGTTCATTTGACCTATGTACGCTACAACTCGGTCCGTTGTCCCGGAAAATTGCGTGTACACTAACAAAAACGCCTGGAGGAACCATGTCTCACAGCCTGCGCGCATCCATCGACACCCACACCTATGCCGATCAATCGACCGTTCTGCAGGAATTGACCGACCAGGCCGCCCTGTCCGAGGCGGACCGTCGCGCCATCTGCGACGCGGCGGCCAAGTTGGTCCGCGATATCCGGTCCAGCACATCACCCGGCATGATGGAGGTGTTTCTGGCCGAATACGGCCTGTCCACCGACGAAGGCGTGGCGCTGATGTGTCTGGCCGAGGCGCTGCTGCGAGTACCCGATGCGGATACGATTGATGCGCTGATCGAAGACAAGATCGCGCCCTCGGACTGGGGCAAACATTTGGGACAGTCCTCATCCTCGCTGGTCAACGCCTCGACCTGGGCCTTGATGCTGACCGGCAAGGTATTGGATGAGGGCAAAGCCTCACCTGTCAGCGCCATCCGCGGGGCGATCAAGCGGCTGGGTGAGCCGGTCATCCGCACCGCCGTTGGACGCGCGATGAAGGAAATGGGGCGTCAGTTCGTTCTGGGCGAGACCATTCAATCGGCCATGGATCGCGCCAGCGGGATGGAGGCCAAGGGCTACACCTACTCCTACGACATGCTGGGCGAAGCGGCCCGGACCGAGGCCGACGCCGCCCGCTATCACCTGTCCTATTCGCGCGCCATCGCCGCCATTGCCGAGGCGTGTACCCATGACGACATCCGCGCCAATCCCGGCATCTCGGTCAAGCTGTCCGCCCTGCATCCGCGCTATGAACTGGCGCAAGAGGCGCGGGTCATGGATGAGCTTGTCCCCCGCCTGCGCGCGCTGGCCCTGCTGGCCAAGGCCGCCGGCATGGGCCTGAATGTGGACGCCGAGGAGGCCGACCGGCTGTCCCTGTCCCTGCAAGTCATCGAGGAAGTCATGGCCGAGCCCGCCTTGGCCGGTTGGGATGGGTTCGGCATCGTCGTGCAAGCTTACGGCCCGCGCGCCGGGCTCGTTCTGGATACGCTCTACGAAATGGCCGGACGCCATGATCGCAAGCTGATGGTGCGGCTGGTCAAAGGCGCCTATTGGGACACCGAGATCAAGCGCGCGCAGGTCGAAGGTGCCGATGGTTTCCCGGTCTTTACTAACAAGGCTGCAACGGATGTGTCCTATATCGCTAATGCCCGCAAGCTGCTGGGCATGACCGACCGGATCTATCCGCAATTTGCCACGCACAACGCTCATACCGTCAGCGCCATCCTGCACATGGCCGAGGGGCAGCCATTCGAGTTCCAGCGCCTGCATGGGATGGGCGAAACGCTGCACGGGCTGGTATTGGACAAACACAAAAACCGCTGCCGTATCTACGCGCCGGTCGGGGCGCATCGCGATTTGCTGGCCTATCTGGTCCGGCGTCTGTTGGAGAACGGCGCGAACTCATCCTTCGTGAACCAGATTGTGGATGAGGCCGTGCCTCCCGAAGAGGTCGCCACTGATCCGTTCACCGCAGTTGGGACACCGCCCGCGCCTCTGCCCACCGGGCCAGAGCTGTTTTTGCCCGAGCGCCCCAACTCCAAGGGCTTTGATCTGCACCACACACCGACGCTGGATCAGATCGACGCAGCGCGGGATCGGTTCCAAGCAACTGATTGG
Source organism: Ruegeria sp. BG11 (assembly GCF_056538565.1). Lineage (NCBI taxonomy): Bacteria > Pseudomonadati > Pseudomonadota > Alphaproteobacteria > Rhodobacterales > Roseobacteraceae > Ruegeria > Ruegeria sp. BG11. Next base: position 69,085 of record NZ_JBQFTH010000010.1, read on the forward strand.
CGCGCGGGGCCTTTGCTGTCCGAGGACGCGAAACCCATGGCGGAAGAGCCGGTGATTAACCCGGCCAAACCACAGGACAAGCCCGGCACAGTTGCACCGACCAGCACTGCAGATGTTGAGCTTGCTCTGGCTTCGGCCAGCCCGTGGCAAGCCCCGGCAGAGCAACGTGCCAAAGCTCTGAACGCAGCCGCCGACCTGTATGAGGCCCATTTCGGAGAGCTTTTCGCCCTGCTGGCGCGCGAGGCGGGGAAATCCCTGCCCGATGCCGTTGCCGAGCTGCGCGAAGCGGTGGATTTCCTGCGCTACTACGCGGCGAACATCCCCGATGCCAAACCGGCCGGGGTCTTCACCTGTATCAGCCCGTGGAACTTCCCTCTGGCGATTTTCACCGGACAGATTTCGGCGGCTCTGGCAACCGGCAATGCTGTCCTCGCCAAGCCCGCGCCACAGACGCCTCTGATCGCGCATCGCGCGGTGCAGCTGTTGCACGAGGCCGGAGTTCCCCGCGATGTGTTGCAACTGCTGCCGGGCGGACCAGAGGTCGGGGCCGCGCTGACCTCGGACGCGCGCGTCTCGGGTGTGGCGTTCACTGGGTCAACGGCGACGGCGTTGAAAATCCGGTCGGCCATGGCGCAGAACATGCGGCCCGGCACTCCTCTCATCGCTGAGACAGGTGGTTTGAACGCGATGATCGTGGATAGCACGGCGCTGCCGGAGCAGGCGGTGCAATCCATCATCGAAAGCGCGTTTCAATCGGCTGGTCAGCGTTGCTCGGCCCTGCGCTGCCTCTATCTGCAAGAGGATATCGCCGATGATGTTCTGACCATGCTCAAAGGCGCGATGGACGCGCTGCAGGTGGGCGATCCATGGCTGATCTCAACCGATTGCGGGCCAGTAATTGACGAAGCCGCGCGTCAGGGGATCGCAGATCACGTCGCGAAAGCCCGTGCAGAAGGGCGCGTTCTAAAAGAACTCAACACGCCGCCCGAGGGGACATTCATTGCCCCGACCCTGATCGAAATCGGCAGCATCGCTGATCTGGAACGAGAGATATTCGGCCCGGTTCTGCACGTTGCTCGCTTCAAAGCGCAAGAGATCGATGCGGTGATACACGACATCAACGCCACTGGCTATGGGCTGACCTTCGGCCTGCACACTCGCATCGACGACCGGGTGCAGCATGTGACCGAGGCGATCCACGCGGGCAATGTCTATGTGAACCGCAACCAGATCGGCGCCATCGTGGGATCTCAACCCTTCGGAGGCGAGGGGCTTTCGGGCACTGGTCCCAAAGCGGGTGGGCCGAACTACATGGCCCGGTTCTGCGCTCCGGATCGTCAGAGCACTTCCGAGGTATGGCAGGCAACTGCGGAATTGCCCGCGCCGAAAGGGCAACCGGCCCCGGTTCGAACCCAAACCCTGCCCGGACCTACGGGGGAATCAAACCGGTTGTCTGAATTTGCCCGGCCTCCGCTGTTGTGCCTTGGCCCCGGCGAGACCGCTGCGCGCGCTCAGGCAGATGCGGTTCTGGCTTTGGGTGGGACGGCGATTGAGGCGACGGGCATGCTCGACCTGCATCGTTTGGAAAACCTGACCGGCTTCGCGGGCGTTGTGTGGTGGGGAGACGAGGAAACCGCCCATCAGATCGAACAGCATCTGGCGCGGCGCGACGGAGAGATCCTGCCCTTGATCCCCGGCCTGCCGGATCGTACGCGGGTGCTGGCGGAACGCCATGTCTGCGTCGACACAACAGCAGCGGGCGGCAATGCGGCGCTGTTGGGTGGTGCGGCATAACCTGACCTTGACGCTGGGCGCGGAAAAGCCCAGCGTCGCGCCATGTTTCCGATCCGAGATCACAATCCCTCGGGGCGCACGCCCTATGTTGTCTACGCCCTGATGGCGGCGAATATCCTGATCTTCGTCAGCTATTTCGGGATCATGGATAACGCACTGGTGCTGCAGCAGTTCTATTTCGACTACGCGATCATTCCCGCCCGTAGCGCCGAAGGGCTCGCATTCGAGACCTTCGTGACCTCGATGTTCCTGCATGGCGGCTGGATGCATCTGGCGGGCAACATGCTGTTTCTTTGGATTTTCGGTGATAATCTGGAAGACGAAATGGGCCACTTGCCCTTTCTGCTGTTCTACATTGTCGCCGGGATCGGAGCCGGACTGATCCATGTGATCACCGCACCCGACTCGGTGGTGCCCACAATCGGCGCATCCGGGGCGATTGCTGGCGTGATGGGCGGGTACCTACTGCTTTTCCCCAAAGCCCGCGTGGATATTCTGCTGGTCCTAATCGTCTATTTCCGGGTCTTTAGCATCCCAGCCTTCGTGATGCTCGGGGTTTGGCTGGCCCTGCAGTTTTTCGGCAGTCTTTCCAGCAACCCCGACGAAGGCGGCGTCGCCTATTGGGCACATACCGGTGGGTTCGTCGTGGGGCTGATCCTGTGCATCCCGCTCTGGCTGAAACGCGGAGGGCCAGCGTACTGGGACCGCACGCACGGCCATCCGCCTCACCCCGAGACGAAATACAAGCTGTCGCAATCACGGATTCCACGCGTGCCGCGCAGGTAAAAGCGTTTAGCCCCGAATTACCTTGGCAAAGCCGTCAAAGATTGGCTCGTTGGCGCAAATGACCTCGCCATCTTCCAGAATGCTGCCTTCGGGGTTCAAGGGCTGAACCAGACCACCGGCCTCTTTCACGATGATGATCCCGGCGGCCAAGTCCCACGCGTTCAAGCGGCGTTCCCAAAAGCCCTCGTAGCGACCAGCCGCCACATAAGCCATGTCGAGCGCGGCTGCGCCCCAGCGGCGCACGCCGGCACATGTGGGCATCAAACGCGCCAGATCCTGCAGCGTGGCAGGCAGATCCGATCGACCACCGAAAGGCAAACCGGTCGAGAAAACAGACTCGATCATGCGGTGACGGCCCGAGACGCGGATGCGCATATCGTTCATCCAGGCGCCTTCGCCTTTTTCGGCAAAGAACATCTCGTCCTTGGCGGCGTCGTAGATCACACCGGCGACGATCTTGCCTTTGTGTTCCAGCGCGATCGAGATCGCCCAGTGCGGCAACCCGTGCAAGAAGTTGGTTGTGCCATCCAGCGGATCGACGATCCAACGGCGGGTCGGGTCCTCGCCGTCAATCGCACCGCCCTCTTCGGCCAGCCAGCCATAGGTCGGACGCGCGCCCAGCAGTTCCTCTTTCAGGATGGCTTCAGCGGCGATATCGGCCTTGGACACGAAATCGCCCGCGCCTTTCATCGACACCTGCAGGTTCTCGACTTCACGGAAATCCTTGACCAGAGACCGCCCCGCCTTGCGCGCGGCTTTGATCATGATGTTGAGATTTGCACTGCCAACCATTGTGAAAAGGCTCCTGTCCGGTCAAACCGCGCGTATACTGATGCAATGCGCCCTTGCCAAGAGGAATGATGCGCATAGCAGACCTTAGCGAAACGCCGTTACTGCGCCTGCAACTTCCGCGCCTCGTCTCGCGCCAGTTTGACCAGCTCTTGGACAAAGGGTTTTTCCAGATCCTCAGTGCGGACAGCGGCATAGAGACGACGTGTAATCCCTTCTTTTGTCAGCGGGCGGGTGACGTAGTCTGAGTTGTATTTGACCTCGCGCACGACCCAATCCGGCAGGACAGAAATCCCCCGATTTGAGGCGACAAGCAGCAGGATCACGGCTGTCAGTTCGACCTGACGGATGCTAGCCGGTTCAACCCGCGCCGGTATCAGCAACTGGCTGAACACGTCCAACCGCGTGCGCTCGACGGGATAGGTGATCAGGGTCTGACCGCGAAAATCCTCGGCCTCGATGAAGTCTTTCTCGGCCAGCGGGTGGGAAGATGCCGCGACGAATACCGGGTTATAGTCGAACAATTCCACGAACTCGACACCCGGCAGGTCTTCGGGGTCGGAGGATACGACCAGATCAACCTCTTCCTTTTGCAAGGCAGGCAGCGCGTCAAAGGCCAAACCGGGGCGTATATCCACGTCTACATCGCCCCAGGACTTGCGGAAGGCCTCCAACACTGGAAATAGCCATTCGAAACAGGCGTGGCATTCAATCGCAATATGCATCCGACCCGTGCGGCCATCGCGCAGGGATGAGAACTCATGCTGCGCGGCCTCGACCTGAGGCAGAATCTGCTCGGCCAGCCGCAACAGACGCAGACCCGCCGCCGACAGCTTCATCGGCTTGGACCGACGCAGGAACAATTCGACCCCGGCTTGATCCTCCAGCCCCTTTATCTGGTGGCTCAGCGCCGATTGGGTGATGTTCAGCTGATCGGCCGCACGTGCAAGGCCGCCACAGTCATGGATCGCCTTGATGGTGCGCAGGTGCCGGAATTCGATGTGCATTTGAAGTAAAGCTCATGTTGTTCTTGAGGAATATGAGTTTGTCTCACAATGCGTGTCATGCGACAAGACCCTCAGTTGATCCTGAGAGGCTGCGATGACCAAACCTGAAATCTCATTCGAGTTTTTTCCACCCAAAACGCTGGAGGCCTCATTCCGGCTGTGGGATACGGTGCAGACGCTGGCCCCTCTGGAGCCCCGGTTCGTTTCGGTCACCTATGGCGCGGGCGGCACCACGCGCGAGCTAACGCGCGATGCCGTGGCGACTTTGCACAAGTCATCGGGCCTGCCGGTTGCGGCGCATTTGACCTGCGTCGATGCCTCGCGTCAGGAAACGCTGGATATTGCAGACACTTTCGCCCGTGCCGGTGTAGAGAACATCGTCGCATTGCGAGGCGATCCGCCAAAGGGTCAGGACAGGTTTGTCCCTCACCCCGAAGGTTTTGCCAACTCTGTTGAACTGATTGAGGCCCTCGCAGAAACTGAGATGTTCAGCATTCGCGTTGGCGCTTATCCCGACATTCACCCCGAAGCACGGGATACGCGGGCCGATATCGACTGGCTAAAGGCCAAGCTGGACGCGGGCGCCGATGAGGCACTGACGCAGTTCTTCTTCGAGGCCGAGACCTTCTTCCGGTTCCGCGACGCCTGCGAAAAAGCCGGGATCGACAAGCCGATCGTGCCGGGCATCCTGCCGATCGAAAACTGGAAAGGCGCGCGCGCCTTTGCCCAGCGCTGCGGTACACGGATACCCGATTGGGTCGATCACGCCTTTGAAAAAGCTATCCGCGATGACCGCGAGGATCTGCTGGCCACGGCCCTTTGCACCGAGCTTTGTTCGGACCTGCTGGAGGGCGGTGTGGACAAGCTGCACTTCTACACCCTGAACCGGCCCGAGCTGACCCGCGACGTGTGCTTCGCCCTTGGGATCACCCCGAAAGCCGAACTGCAAAACGTCGCCTGATCCCTCTCAACAAAGCCCAAATGCCCGCGCCATCCGAAAGCGCGGGCATTTTGCTTTGCCGCTGGAACAATGTCTGCACGGCCAGATCATTGTCCCCCGCAACTCGTTCAATCTTGAGAAGAATTTGACAAAATCGTGACCGTGCTCAAACTGGTCTTGTGTACGTTAATGAGTGTTTTTGAGTATGAAACCTGTCGATAAGATCGCAGCGCGAAACAGCGCGCTGGCGGACCTTGGGCTGTCCCCCTCTGCCAGTTCCGACGAAATCCGCGAAGCTTGGCGTAATATTGCCTTCCGGGCGCATCCCGACCATATGCCAGGGGATTGCGAAGACTTCTCTCGCGCTAAGACTGCCTATGATTTTCTGCGCAAACAAGGGTTGGGCGCAAAAGGCGCATCGGGTCCGCAGATGCCGAAACGGCCACGCCTCAAAAAACGTGTGATCGAGTTGCCGTCCGAAGATATTGCCGCCTGCAAATCCATGCTGAACCCGACGCAAGCACTGCCGCATATGGCGGGTTCGCCATCGCCTCGGGACGCAGATGTCGAACCGGCCACATCAGACCATGTGCCCGATGCCGTCGGATGCTATGGCCGCCACCTGACCTTTTTCGTGGCAACGCCAGTCACCGAAGGAGCGAACCGCATCGCCCTTCCGACCTCGTTGCTGAGCAACAGACGGAATGTCGAGACCGAGATTCTGAGCTTCAAATCCAACAACGCCGGCCCGGGCGAGGTGGTGATTCCTGACATCATTTGCGAACGCAAATTTCCGGGGGCAAAGAGTGTTCGTATTCGGTTCGAAGCCAATCAGGACATGATCGACAAATTCTGGCTGGCTGGATAGTCAGCCAGAAAAAGCCCGGCTCAGTGGAGGGGAGCCGGGCTGGATTTTCTTCACGACTGTGTCTGCGCGATCAGTTGCTGACAGGACCTTCCGAAGTGAATTTCGGGATCACGCTGGTCGATGCGTCTGCGCTTTCGATACCGGGCCAGTTGCCTTCGGCCAGGTTGATGTTGCCGGGAATGTCCTCTTCGAAGAAGCCCACAACAACGTCGGTGATGTTCAGGTACAGCTTGTCATCAACGATGCGCCACAGGTTCGGGTTTGCCGGTACCTTGCCGCCTTTTGAGACGCCATAGGCGCAGTGCCCGTCATACTGAGGCGCGTAGTAGGCCGGGTTCGCAAGGAACTTGTCGCGGTTTTCTTCCGATGCAAAGGCCCAGGTTGCGCCATTGTATTCCGCCGTGATGTCGGCATTGCCGCGTACACCTTCTGGCTGCGACGTCCCCACCGGTGCCTGATCAAGTCCGCGATAGGCGACAACATCATAGCCAGAGACCGCGAATCCGGTTCCGTCGACATATTGGGGGCCTGCAAAAGCCGGAATTGCCAGAGCCATGGCCGCAGCAAAAGACAGGGCAAAACGTTTCATGTGGTCATTCCTTTTTCGTGTATCGGGGGTGCCGTTTGGCTGACACGACAAACAATAAGCGATTCTGGGGCGCTTCGTAGGGCCGCTCGCGCCGGTGTGACCATCAACGAGATTTCGTGAGAGAATTATTACAGTTTCCCGCGTCAAGCGGGGTTGGACTCGGGGATTTGCAACATTAGCTGTTAGCGCATCGGCTTTGCAGCCCTGCGATTGGCAAGAAAGGCATCAGATGAGCGTTCAATCCACTTACACTCCCCCTAAAGTCTGGACCTGGGATAGCGAAAGCGGCGGACGCTTCGCCAATATCAACCGCCCCATCGCCGGAGCAACCCATGACAAGGACTTGCCCATCGGCCGCCACCCCATGCAGCTCTATTCGTTGGCCACACCGAATGGCGTCAAAGTGACAGTCATGCTCGAGGAGCTTTTGGCGCTGGGTCACGAAGAAGCCGAATACAATGCGTGGCTGATCAATATCGGCGAAGGGGACCAGTTCAGCTCGGGTTTTGTCGAGGCGAACCCGAACTCGAAAATCCCGGCGCTCTGGGATCGGTCGGGAGATGAACCAGTGCGTGTGTTCGAAAGCGCCTCGATCTTGTTCCATCTCGCTGAAAAGTTCGGAGCGTTCCTGCCCGCGTCAGGCCCTGAGCGGACCGAAGTTATGAATTGGGTGTTCTGGCAGATGGGCAGCGCGCCGTATCTGGGCGGCGGATTCGGCCATTTCTACGCTTATGCGCCCGAGAAATGGGAGTACCCGATCAACCGCTTCGCCATGGAGGCCAAGCGCCAACTGGACGTGCTGGACCGTCAACTGGCCGAAAACACCTTTATCGCAGGCGAGGATTACTCGATCGCGGATATGGCAATCTGGCCCTGGTATGGGCAGCTGGTTCTTGGGCGTCTTTATGATGCTGCCGAGTTCCTCGATGTGGAATCCTATGAAAACGTCATGCGTTGGGCCAAGGCGATTGACGCGCGTCCGGCCGTAAAGCGGGGCCGCATGGTCAACCGCGCGTTTGGCGAGCCGCACACACAGCTTCATGAACGTCATGAGGCCAGCGACTTCGAAACCCGCACGCAGGACAAGCTGGAAGCAGCGGCGGACTAAATCTCTTCGAGTTTCGTTGGAGACGCACCAATACCTTTGGCGCGGTGCAAAAAAGTGCACCGCGCATTGTTATTTCAGGATCGGCGGGTTCTCGGGATCGCTACCGGGCACAGGCCGGGTCAAGTCTCGCGCTTCGGGCTGCGGCAGGTCGAACCGCAAACCAACCTTCGCCAAAGACGCGGCAGCGGGGGATTCAGGAGCAAAGAAGCCAACATCCATCGCGCCAGCTTCGATCCCCGAAAAGGTCAGCGCCTCGGATGCAGCCTTAGCCAGCGCCGATTGCGCCCCGTCCAAAGCCCCGACAAAGCCAAGCAAGTGGCCCGAAGCCCCGGTTTCGGATTTTGTTCCGACCAGATAAGCCGCCTGCGCCAGACCAACCGCAGTCGACAGCTTTGTATCCAACGCTCGCAACAAGGTTTCCGGTAGGCCCGTCGGAGGCAAAAACTCGGCCAGTTTCTCTTCGACCTCATCCGGCGCATGTTCCAGCGTTGTCGCCAGCCAGCCCAGCGCCTCGGACGGGATCAGCATCGAGGATGGCGCGACCTCTAGGTTCAGGCCCAGACCGATCCCCTGCCCCGCCAGCATCGAAGACAGGATACGCCCGGAAAGCGCCGCGTATGGAACCGGACGTCCGGCAAACTGCGCCAACCGATCCTCGCGATCAAACGCCAGTACGAAACGGCCATCGGCCACGTCGAACAGCTCGGGTGAGATATTCTCGCCCTGCGCCTCTTCGGTCAGCATCAGGAACAGTTCGCTATCGGCCAGCCGCTCAAAAAAGCGGAGCCGGGCGGCATCGTCCTGCGGGGCGGCTTCCATCGCGGTTTGCGCTGTGTCCAGCGCCGTTGCTTCAGTCATACAGAACCTCTTGCACCCGAGCCCGCAAGGCCGGCAGCAGGTCGGTCTCGAACCACGGGTTTTTCTTGATCCATGCCGTATTGCGCCAGGACGGATGAGGCAAGGCAAAGATGTGCGGCGCGTGGTCCCGCCAATTGCGGACCGTCTCAGTGACTGAACTGCGCACCCCAAGATGGTACTTATGTGCGTGCCCCCCGACCAACACCGTCAGAGGAACCGGCCCAAGCGCCTGAACGACCCGGTCATGCCAGGTTTTACGGCACAAGGCGGGAGGCGGCAGATCCGCTTTTCGCTCGTCATATCCAGGAAAGCAAAACGCCATGGGCACAATGGAAAGACGATCCCGATTGTAAAACATCCCCTCGTCGATCCCCAACCAATCCCGCAAGCGATCCCCCGACGGGTCTGTAAAAGGCCGCCGCGACTCATATACCCGCGCGCCCGGAGCCTGCCCTGCAACCAGGATCGGAGTGCCAGCGCGGAACCAGACGACAGGACGCGGCGCGTGCTGCGTCGCGGTTTGCGCGAACGCATCCGCACACAGCCGACAGGCCGAGATTTCCTTTTGCAGATCACTCATAGCCGATTTCTTGCCCCGAAATCGTGAGAATCAAAGGATGATAGCCACCCTCGAACTTGCCGCCAAAACATCTTTTCGTGTCGATGTTTGCCACGATGTGATCTGCACTTTGCGAAGGTGCATTGATCATTTGTTTTATAATTCGACATAATGTAGCCAACATGAAACGATAGACTTCGCATCCAAACGCTCACCAAAAAGAGCGATCAAACCAAAGGATTGAGCAGCAGGCCAAGCATGCTTGAGTTCGAGAATGTCAGTAAATCCTTCTGGACGGGGACGCGCCGCAAGGTGATCCTCGACCAGGCTTCGTTCCGTGTCGAACTCGGGACCTCGCTTGGTGTGCTTGCGCCGAACGGGACAGGAAAAACCACTCTGATCAATATGATGGCAGGTTTGGAAAAACCCGATGAAGGGGTCATCCGACGCAAGTGCAAGGTTTCTTTCCCGATGGGGTTTACCGGCGGTGTCTCCTCGAAGATGTCCGCATTGGAGAACGCACGATTTATCGCCAAAATCTACGGTATGGACCCCGATTATGTAGAAGCCTACTGCAGCTGGCTTTGCGGTCTGGGCGAGTATTTCAACCAACCTCTCGCCACCTATTCGTCGGGCATGAAGGCTAGATTCACCTTTGCGCTGATGCTTGCACTGGACTTCGACATGTACCTGATTGATGAGGGCATGCCCGCGTCAACGGATGTGGAATTCAACCACAAGGCCGGCTCAATCCTGCAGGAAAGGCTGCGCACAACGACGCTGGTCATCGTTTCGCACAGCCCCGCAACACTTGAGAAATTCGTGAAGCAGGCGGCCGTTTTGGTCGACGGCCAGCTGCGCATGTTTGAAACCTTGGAAGAGGCAAAGCAGTTATATGACTACGAAACCCAAGGTTAGAAAATACAACTGGCGCCACAGGGCGCAATCCGGCACCTCGCCCGAGGCCCGCTCGGACGCCATGGCGCGCATCCGCAGCGCCACGCAGGCCTCGTCGGGAGAAACGCAGCCCGGAACCGAGCTGGACGATATCAAGCGCGAAGGCCTAACCGGTCGACAATTGCGCATCGCCCGGCGTCTGGCCAGCAAACACGGGCTGGCAGCGACATCCGACTATGACGCGGTACGCCTGCTGCGCAAGAAGGGCATTGACCCATTCCGGCGCAGCAATCTGCTGGAGCTTGCCTCGGCCAATGCTTCGGCGAAAACGGACGGTGAGGAAACCGCACCCGTCCAGTTGCCACAACCGGTGAGCGAGGCCCCTCAGACCCTGCCGGGACCTGAGATGAGCCCGGCCGAGCGGCGCGATCGCGAAATCGGTCAGATCCAGAAGGATATTGCCCGCCGCCGAAAGAAAAAGCTGGCGGCGTTGTTCGCGCGGCTTGCAGTTTTCGTGTTTCTGCCAACCTTTGTGGTGGGGTACTATTTCTACCGGGTTGCAACACCGATGTACGCTAGCGATTCAGCCTTTTCGATCCTGCAAGCGGACGGCGGAGGCGGAACGATTGGCGGCCTGTTGAGCGGAACCCAATATGCAACCGCGCAGGATTCGGTTTCCACCCAGGAGTTTCTCGAATCCAAGGACGCATTAGAGCGTCTGGAACGGGACATGGGCTTTTCCCAGATCTTCAAGCAGGAATGGATCGACCCGATCCAGAGACTGTCTCAGGACGCCAGTCTGGAAGACACCCACAAGCTGTATAAACGTATGGTGACCATCGGATATGACCCAAGCGACGGGATCGTCCGTATGGAAGTTGCCGCCCCCGAACCTGAAATCGCTGTCGAACTGTCGCAACGCCTGATCTCTTACGCGGAAGAGCGGATCAACAGCCTGTCCGGCCTCAAGCGCGAGGATCAGATGCGCGATGCGCGGGAAGGGTTTGAGGCCGCTCAGGATGAAAGACGACGGGCGCAAGAAGCGCTGATCGAGTTGCAGTTGCAGGGTGCTTTGCTGGACCCAGAAAACGTCATCGCCGGTCTTCGCGGTCGGATCAATGAGATCGAGGTCGCCATTCAGGATAAAGAGCTGGAACTGGCCGCCCTGCAAGACAACCGCCGACCAAACCAGGCCAAGGTCGACGGGGTCAGTGCCGATATCGCCCGCCTGGAAGTTGTCCTAGCCGAGTTGAACGCCGAGATGCTGGACGCGTCCGCAGGCGAAAACTCGCTGGCGCGGCTGAGCGTCCGAATCCAGATGGCGCAGGCTGATCTGGCAGCGCGTGACATGATGCTGCAAACGGCGATGCAACAAATGGAAACCACGCGGTCCGAGGCGAACCGCAAAGTGCGGTACCTAACAGTTTCGGTGAACCCGGTGGAGGCGCAGGATCCGACCTATCCAAGGAAGTTCGAAAATACGATTTTGGCTTTCCTGTTGTTTGCTGGTATCTACCTGATGATCTCGCTTACCGCGTCGGTCCTTCGTGAACAGGTATCCTCGTAAGACATATGAAACATGTAAAAATCTCCGACCTGACGGTCGGCAACGACCTTCCGCTGACCATCATCGCCGGCCCCTGCCAGCTTGAGACGGCAGACCATGCCCAGATGATTGCGGGCGCCATGAAAGAAGCCTGCGACGCGGCCGGGGCGCAGTATGTATTCAAGGCGTCCTATGACAAGGCGAACCGAACCTCTTTGTCCGGCAAGCGCGGCATGGGGATTGATGCAGGGCTGAAGGTTCTGGATGACATTCGCAGCACTATGGGCATTCCCGTGCTGACCGATGTCCACACCGAAGCCCAATGCACCATCGCGGCTGAGGCCGTTGATATTCTGCAAATCCCAGCTTTTCTGTGCCGCCAGACCGATATGCTTTTGGCGGCGGGCGCAACGGGGAAGGCCGTGAACGTCAAAAAAGGCCAGTTTCTCGCCCCTTGGGAAATGGGCAACATCGTCGACAAGATCGAAAGCACAGGGAACCAGAATATCCTTCTAACGGAACGTGGAACCTCGTTCGGGTACAATACTCTGGTGGCTGATATGCGGGGCCTGCCGCAAATGGCGAAGACGGGCTATCCGGTCGTGATGGACGCGACGCATTCGGTGCAACAGCCGGGTGGCAAGGGTGGTTCCTCGGGCGGGCAGCGCGAGTTTGCGCCGGTGATGGCGCGCGCCGCCGTATCGCTGGGAATCGGAGCGGTGTTCGTTGAAACCCATCAGGACCCAGACACAGCACCGTCTGATGGCCCCAACATGATCCCTTTGGATCAGATGCCCCATCTTGTTGACACATTGATGCGTTTTGATGCGCTGGCCAAAGCGAACCCGATTCAGATTTAACGATTGAGACCAGTTATGACCAAACCCATTCCCGAGGTGACCCCAAACACCTGGAGCTTTCTGCGCGACCCGATGATCAAACCCACCGGGTTCCGCGAATATGATGCACGCTGGAAGTACCCTGATGAGATCAACCTGCCGGGCATGACCGCCCTTGGTCTTGGGATCGGTACTCAGATGCACAAACGCGGCATCGCGCCGGTCATTGCGGTTGGCAATGACTACCGCGACTATTCTCTGGCCATCAAAAACGCGTTGATCCTCGGCCTGATGCAGGCGGGTATTCAGGTGAAGGACATCGGCCCTGCCCTTAGCCCAATGGCCTATTTCGCGCAATTCCATCTGGATGTTCCGGCGGTGGCGATGGTCACCGCCAGCCATAACCCAAACGGCTGGACCGGGGTCAAAATGGGTTTCGACCGACCGCTGACCCACGGCCCGGATGAGATGTCCGAGCTGCACGACATTGTGCTGAATGGCGAGACAGTGGCGCGTGAGGGCGGCTCGTATGAATTCGTCGATGGCGTTAAAGAGGCCTATATCGACGATCTGGTCGGTGATTTCAAAATGTCCCGCCCGCTTAAGGTGGTTTGCGCCACGGGTAATGGCACTGCCTCGGCATTTGCACCCGAGATTTTTAAGCGGATCGGTGTTGAGGTTGTGCCCAGCCACAACGAACTCGACTACACGTTCCCGAACTACAACCCGAACCCCGAAGCCATGGAGATGCTGCATGACATGGCGGATGCGGTGAAATCCAGCGGTGCCGATCTGGCCTTGGGATTTGACGGCGACGGCGATCGCTGCGGTGTGGTCGATGACGAGGGCGAAGAGATCTTTGCCGACAAGGTCGGTGTCATCATGGCGCGCGATCTGGCCAAGCTGCATCCCGGCGCGACCTTCGTGGCCGACGTGAAATCCACTGGCCTGTTCGCCAGCGATCCAGAACTGCAGGCCCATGGCGTCAAGGCAGATTACTGGAAAACCGGCCACAGCCATATGAAACGCCGGGTCAAGGAAATCGGAGCCCTCGCAGGGTTCGAGAAATCCGGCCACTACTTCCTCGCCGAGCCTGTTGGGCGCGGATATGACTGCGGGATGCGCGTTGCGGTGGAAATCTGCAAATTGATGGACCGCAATCCGGATCAGAGCATGTCCGATTTGCGCAAGGCTTTGCCCAAGACATGGTCAACACCGACAATGTCACCCTATGCCGCTGACACCGAGAAATACGATATCCTTCAGCGTCTGGTGGACAAGTTGGTTGCCAAGGCCGACGCGGGCGATAGCTTCGCGGGTCGCGCAATCAAAGAGGTCGTCACCGTCAACGGCGCGCGCGTCATTTTGGACAATGGCAGCTGGGGTCTGGTGCGGGCCTCGTCGAACACCCCCAATTTGGTTGTCGTCTGCGAAAGCAGCGAAAGCGAAGCAGAGATGCGGGCTATCTTTGCCGACATCGATGCTGTCATCCGGACCGAGCCCGGCGTCGGCGACTACGACCAAACGATCTAAAAGAAAGGGGCGCCGATGTGCGCCCCGATCAATCCCCTCCGAACAGCTTGAGCAAGCCTTTCTTGGCTTCCTCCTCTAGCTTGTCCTTAAGCACGTCTTCGATTTGATCAGTGTCTGTGATGGTCGAGTCCAGCTCTGACCCGACCTTTTCCAGAACCTTGGTTTTGGCGTCGTTTTCCAGATCTTTCAGCTTTCCCTCTGCCGCTGCCTCGATGACCTTTGTCAGGTCCGGACGGATCGAAGGGTCGCTCCACGGGCCGACAATACGCACAGGCACAGCGATGCCTTCGCCTGAGTTGGCACGCAGGGCGACCGGCGTGAACAGATAGTCGATATCGCGCGCGCCGATCCCTACGCGCCCCGATCCATCCGCCCTGAAATTATCCAGCGACATGAGCAGGTCGTTGTTCGTCAGATTGCCGCCATCCATCGTGAAACTGGCTGTCAGGCTGTTGAACACTGTGGTCCCTCCGGACCCTTCGCCGCGCCCCATTAGCCGGTTCAGGTCGAAGCCGGAGATGACGCCCTTCCCGACCGAAATATCGCCCTTCCCGGACAGCGACCGCATGATCGCATCTTCGGTCTGCCCCACGCCCAGAAACTCCAGCGAGGCCGAGGCCGTTCCCGTCAACCGTTCAACCCCTCCGAGCGTTGACAGCGCCTGCTGCACATCGATTTCTTCAGCCTTGAAGTTTCCGCCGACGGACAGGCCGTTGCGATTATTGGCCACCACCTGTCCATTCAATTGTCCGGAAAACAGGGTCGCGGGATGCATTTTCAGAACCGCACGCGATCGGTCGAGGTTCAGCGTCAGGTCGCTTTGTCCAAGCGTCATGTCCGGCACGGCGATGGAGGACGCGGTGAGTCGAATCGAACCGTTTGCCAAGCCCAGCGCCGATGCTTCGATGGGCGTCGTCGACCACCCGTCACTGGCAGACGCCCCAGCGCCCCCGGAGCCTGTTTCGACGGTGTCTGCGAAGGTTGAAAAATCCAGATCCCCGGCCCGCAACCGGGCTGTGATCTGTGGAGGGTCGGAAATCACGATATCGGCCTCGCCATCGAACCGGTTGTGATCCAACACGGCGGTCATGTCTCGCAAAGAGATGCGACCGTCTCGCGTATAGGTCATCTGCCCCGACACATCTGCCACGCGCCCCAGACCATTGGGCACCGCCACCCCCGCCTGCCCGAACGCGGCCAGCATGGCGTCGGTATTGCTGGTCTTGACCTCAGTCTTGCCGTCCATCTCTCCTTCGATGGTCGCGCGCCCGTTGAAGGCGATACGCCCGCCCGGTGCTGTCATCGAAAGCTCCAGAGGTGCCGCGCCGCCCGAGGCAAAGGCTGGAAGATCAGGCAGTTTCAGATTCACCTGAACAGTGCCACCGGGCACGGCCATATTGGCCTCCATTATCATCGGGGCCGAGACATCCGGCCATTGCGCCGAGAGGTTGACGTCCCGGAAATTCCACTTGGTCGCTCCGTTTTCGATAAAGATCAGTCGCGCATTGCTGAGTTCCAGTCGGTCCAACGTGATCGGTTGCGTCGCCTGAGGCGCGGGCGCTGTTCCTCCGCCGGTACTGGGTGCGGAGGTGGGTTCAGTCAGTTCCCAATTGCCCCGGCCGTTGGCGTATTCCAGCCGCAGAACAGGGCTGTCAGCAAAGACCCGTTTGATCCGGATCTCTCCAGCCCACAGCGCCGCCGCATCCACACCGAAAGACAGGCTTTCGGCGCTCAGCATCGGCTCAGACCCCGCCCAATCGGCATTGCCGAAGGTGACCGGCCCGGTTTCAAGGCCCAGAACCGGCCAGAATGAGATCGAGACATCGCCCGAGAAGGTCAGGTCACGCCCCGTTTCCGCCTTGACCTGTTCGGCCAGAAGCGCGCCCAGTTTGTCGCCGGGCATCAACAAAAGCGCGCCCACAACAAGGCCCACAACGGCCACCAAGATGAACAGGATACGTATCAGCCATTTCATCGAACTGCTCTCCGCCTTTTTTGGGCTTGTGTTTGAGGTATCATTCAAAGCCACGGTCGCATTTGCAAGGGGAACCAATCCAAACTATATGCGGCCGCATGAGTAGCAATCCGCCAAACCTCCGCCCCGATCTTGCCCCGTCTGCCCGGATCACCGATACGCCGCGTTCAGGCCAGCCGACCATTGGTATGGTCTCATTGGGCTGCCCCAAAGCGCTGGTAGACAGCGAGCGCATCCTGACCCGGTTGCGCGCCGAAGGGTACGGCATTTCGCCCGATTATTCCGGGGCCGATGCCGTGATTGTGAACACCTGCGGATTTCTGGACAGCGCCAAGGCCGAATCTCTGGACGCCATCGGCGAGGCTCTGGTCGAAAACGGCAAGGTCATCGTGACCGGCTGTTTGGGGGCCGAGCCAGACTATATCCGGGAACACCACCCGCGTATCATGGCGGTCACCGGCCCGCATCAATACGAGCAGGTTTTGGACGCGGTACATGTGGCGGTGCCGCCTGATCCGGACCCATTCGTTGACCTGTTGCCTGCTAGTTCTGTGCAGCTGACTCCGCGGCACTACAGCTATCTCAAGATCTCTGAGGGCTGTAACCACAAGTGCAAGTTCTGCATCATCCCCGACATGCGCGGCAAGCTTGCCAGCCGTCCGGCCCATGCGGTGCTGCGCGAGGCCGAAAAGCTGGTCGAAAACGGCGTGCGCGAGTTGTTGGTGATCAGTCAGGATACCTCGGCCTATGGGTTGGACCGGAAATACGATGTGAACCCGTGGAAGGACCGCGAGGTGCGCAGCCATATCACAGATCTGGCGCGCGAGTTGGGGCAGCTCGATGCCTGGGTCCGGCTGCACTATGTCTACCCCTACCCGCATGTGCGTGAGTTGATCCCGCTGATGGCGGATGCAGGCTGCAATGTGCTGCCCTATCTGGATATCCCCTTTCAACACGCCCACCCGGACGTGCTGAAGCGCATGGCCCGTCCGGCGGCAGCCGCCAAAACACTCGACGAGATCAAAGCCTGGCGCGAGATCTGCCCGGACATCACTTTGCGCTCGACCTTCATTGTTGGCTACCCGGGCGAGACCGAGGCCGAATTCCAGACCCTGCTGGACTGGATGGACGAGGCGCAATTGGATCGTGTTGGCTGTTTCCAGTACGAAAACGTCGATGGCGCGCGCTCGAACGATCTGCCCGATCATGTGGCCCCAGAGGTCAAGCAGGACCGATGGGACCGTTTCATGAAGAAAGCGCAGGCGATCTCAGAGGCCAAACTGGAAGCCAAGGTCGGTCAAACCCTTCAGGTCATCGTGGACGAGGTCGACGACGAGGCCGCGACCTGCCGAACCAAGGCCGACGCGCCCGAGATTGACGGCAACCTGTTCATTGATGAGGGTTTCGAAACCCTCAAACCTGGAGACCTCGTGACGGTCGAGGTCGATGAAGCGGGTGAGTATGACTTGTGGGGCAAACGGGTTTGAACACCCTTAACCATATGATCTAAAATCTACAAATCAGTTGAGGCAAGCGTGAGCCGAGTTTATTGGCGCTTGCCCGACAAAGCCGCGATGCTGAACTCGACACTGGGTGGAGGGTTTCATGTTTCGGTTTCCGACGATTTCATCGCATTTCAAAATGCTGGCGGTAGCGGCCATGATGCTGGCGCCTCCGGTGGCGGCGCAGCACACGCATGGTGGCGCGGTCAAGATATTGCCAGTCGGAGGCAACAAGCTGGTGATTTACAAACGCAACAAACACTTTGTTCACCGGCATCACTCGGCTCCGGTCCTCAAACACAAGGTCAAACCGGCCAAGCGCGTCCTGCACCCCCGTCGTAAACTGGTTCTCAAGCATCACAGGCCGCGGCATTTGAAACACAGATCCTTTGGCCTGCGCCACAATATACATCGCAAGTTTCGCTGAGCGCTCCGAAGAATTTCAAGCGATACTTAAGGCGGCCTAGATCAGGCCGAGCAGTGCCACAGACCAGGCAATCCCGGCGGTAATCGCGGTCAATGCAACGGCCGCGCTCGCAGCATCTTTGGCCTGCCCCGCCAGCGGGTGATGGTCGGTCGACGTATAATCAACCGCGCGTTCGATGGCCGTGTTGAACAGCTCGGCCACAAGCACGAGAACACCCATGACAAGGATCAACCCACGCTCGGCCCCGCTGATCGGCAGCCACACAGCAAGCGCCGCCGAGATCAGGTTTGCATAGCCCCAGACGCGAAAGGAATACTCCTCCCGCCAGGTAGCGGCCAATCCTTGCCAGCTCCATTTGGTGCGGTCCTTGAGGCGGGAAAAGAAATTGAGCATGGGTCCTCGGGCGATTGCTTTCGTGCCGTTCTGAAGGGTTGGCGCCTGCGGTGCAATGGGCAAGAAAAAACCGCCCCAAGGGCGGCATCCACTTCGTTTGATGTGCAGACGGCCCGCATTGGGGCCGCCTGCAAAACCTTTATTGTATCGGGTCACAGACAGTCTGGCCTGCTTCGGTTGTTGCCAGCTGATACCCGCCCGGGCAGCTTGGTGTGCCAGCTTTATCATAGCTCGGCTGAACGTATACTGGGGTCGGTTCTTCCTGCTGCGCACAAGCAGTCAGGATCAGAGCAAACGCACCAACGGCGGCAAACTTCAGTTTCATGTCCATCATTCCTTTATTACTTTGCTGATATTGCCCAATTTTCGGGGCCACGACCAGAATACGGGCTGACAAGCAATCTGGCAACAGAATCAATCACAAAACCGTGAAACGCAGCGATTCCATGCCAGCATGACCGGCAATTTGCGACTTACTCGCCAAGACAGGCTACCTTTTTCGAAACATAACCCTAGACTTTTTTCAGACATCAGCCAAAGGACGGAGTAGCCAAATGTCTCAATCGCCGACCATCGCCCAAGACTCGCCCATTCCTGTCGAGGTTGAAGAAGGGAAAAGCTATTTCTGGTGCTCCTGCGGCCAGTCTAAGCGGCAACCTTTCTGCGATGGCTCCCACAAAGGCAGCACGTTCGAGCCAGTCAAATACACCGCTGAGGCCAGCAAAAAGGTGTTCTTCTGTGGGTGTAAACATACGTCCAAGCAACCCCTGTGCGACGGGTCGCATTCCAAGCTCTGAAAGGCAGTTCAGGTCCTGAGACTTCAGGCCTGTTCTGTTTGCGCGGCCTTGAGCGCGGCAAATTTCGCCCGATTCGGACAGGTCTGCGGTGCGTCTGTGCCCACGGCCTGCCGATCCATCCATTCGGGGCAATCCTGCGCAGATGAACACCCCCGGCAGAACTGGATCATCTCAGCCCATTCCTCTTGGCTGAGTTTGCCGGACCGATGCGCATGAACAAGGTCTGCGCCGGTTGTCTGCCCCATGCGCAGGACCAGACGAAAATGGGTCATGATGTTTCCCAGATGCGGCATCCTACTAACCCGCGCTAGGGCATCAGTTTATGCAGCAAGTCTTTGTTGCGGCAGTATTCAGGGGTCCGGCTTAGAGACGACGCTTGAGCCAGCAGCGTTTGGCAATTGTCGGGATTGGGGCAATCGGTGCAGCGCAGTACCGCCTCCGAAAGCTGGTCCATGGACACATCGCCCCGGATCGTGGCTTCCTCCAGATCGACATCCAGCATGTTTGCCATGTCGTCCACCAAACCGGCATGCAATCGCAGTGATTTCAGGCTGGGCATGTTGCGTCCTTTCCCTGTCGCGCTGGCAAACAGGGTAGCAAGCATGCACCATCGGACTTTGATTCAGGTCAAATTGGGGCGCTGATCCGGTCCAGATAGGCGCGCGTGGCGTCCTGAACACGACGAACGCGGTCTCCGCCCAGTTTCTTGCCGCCATACCAGCGGGTGACGATGATCACATGATTGCGCAGGCCTTCACGCTCCAACATACGCAGGATCACCATGCCAGCGCCGCTTTCGCCATCGTCCGCCTTCAACCCGCCGGTCGACAAAACCGCCGCCCATGTATTATGCGTGGCCTTGGCATAGCTTTTGTCCGAACGCAGCGCGTCCAGCACCGCGTCAATCTCGGCCCGCGATTCGACATGAGCGCCCGAGACCGCGTATTTCGAGCCCCGGTCCGTCAGGACGACCCCCATCCGCAACACATCCGTCATTGAGTCAATCCAAGCTGCCGGGCTGTTTGCTGAACGATCTGCACCCGCTGCGCGTTGGGTGGATGTGTGCTTAGGAACTTGTCACCGGGATCCGGAATGCGATCGAAGTACTTGGCACCGACCAAGGGATTGTATCCGGCATTGTAGGTAATGATGGTACCCAGTTGATCGGCCTCAAGCTCAAAGGTCTGGACATAGGCCTGCACGCCCACTTTTGCGCCCAGTTTCTGCGCCTCTTCAATCTCGGCGTCGCTGCCGCCGCGAAGCCGCGCCAGGTCTCCGAATTTCGCGGCACTGGCGCTGGCGTTTTCGCTTTGACGGGCGATATGGCTCAGAACATGATGCGCCGCCTCATGGCCCATGACGAAGGCCAGCTCATCCGCGTTCTGGGCTGACTGAATCATCGAGCGGGTAAAAATGATCACCGGCTGGTTTTTGTCATCCAGTGTTTGAAACGCATTGGCCGGGGCCTTTGGGTTCAGGTCCACCAGAATCCGGAAGTCGCAGTTCTGCCCCCTAGAGGCACGCAGACATTGCGCGCGTGCTTCGTCACCGATTGCCTGACTCACCTCGCGGAAGGTCTCAACCGTTACGGGCGAATCCGAGGCCTCCCACTCGGCGACGGACTGCTCACGCAGGCTTTCCGCGCTGCATGCCGCCAGAAACAGTGCAATCACCAGAAGAATAAGTCGACGCATCAGGTTTCCTTCAAGCGGTCAGGCCTTAAGGGGAACATAGCGCGCGCATGACGGCACGACCATACCCGGATCGCGCCCAAACGACTTGCATTGCGGGGCGGTCGCGCGCACTCTGATCTCATGTTTTCGATTGAGCATGAATTCGACTCGACGGTGATCACTCTGGTGGATGAAGGCGACAAGCCTTTGAACGAAGACGTCGTCATCAACAGCTTCGCGGAATGTGTAACGTTGGAACAATTTGACCCCCGCACCGGTGAGGTCCAGAAAATAACGCTGTCGCCTGAACAGGTGCGTGATCTCGCAGCCGCGCTGGACCTGCCCGAAGGCGTCTATCAAATTCGCGAAACGCAGGATTAAGGCCCTCAGAGCGCGTGCATGGACGGCGACACGCCGATGCCTTAGATATCCCAAATGTAGCCATTCAAACCCCTTTTCCGTAGGCCCCACCGTCCGGCCAGAAAAGACCCAGCGAACTTGTCCTGCCCCTTGAAACTCAAGCCCTGGCAACCAAAATACAAACCGCTGATGTAAAGGAAGTTAACATATGTCCCTGAAAAACCCCGCCGCGCTGGAATTTCTGCAGGTGCGCCGCTCTCGCCCTGCAAAAACGCTGATCGCGCCGGCTCCGACGCGGGATGAGCTGTTGCCGCTGCTGACCGCAGCCGCGCGCAGCCCTGATCATGGCAAGCTTGAGCCGTGGCGGTTCATTGTACTGGAAAAAGGCGCCATGGCGCGTCTGGCCAGCCTGACCGAGGAATGCGGCACCGCTTTGGGCAAAAGCCCCGAAGACATCGCAAAGGCCCGCAGCCAGTTCGACTTGGGACATCTGGCCGTGGCCGTGATCGAGGTTCAGAAGCCGTCCGAGAAAATCCCCGCCATCGAACAGACCTATTCGGCTGGCGCGGTCTGTCTGGCGCTGTTGAACGCGGCATTGGCCGCCGGATGGGGCGCCAACTGGCTGTCCGGCTGGCAGACCCATGACCGTGCCTTCTGCCAAAAAGCATTTGGGCTGGCAGACAATGAAAGCGTCGCGGGCCTGATTCACATCGCCACCGAAGGCAGCGCCCCGCCCGAGCGCCCTCGGCCCGATGTTGCCGCCCTGACGGAATGGGTCGCGGAATGATCATCCTCAACGCGTTTTTTGCCGCGCTGGGTCAGATCGGAGACCCAAAATTCCGCTCTGTCCTGTTTCGGGGTATCGGGCTGACCATCCTGTTGCTGATCCTCGCCTGCGCGGGCGCGATCTGGTTCATCAATTCGCTATCCGGCAACGAGATATCACTGCCATTTGTCGGCACGGTTTCGTGGCTGAACGACGTGCTGAACTACTCAGGTGTTTTTCTAGTGCTGGTGTTGCCGGTGTTCCTGATGGTGCCAGTCGCCTCGGCCATCACCTCGATCTTTCTCGAAGACGTGGCGCAGGCCGTCGAGGACAAGCATTATCCAACCCTGCCCAAAGCCCCAAGGATACCGGTATCCGAGGCCGTCATGGATGGGTTGGGCTTTTTGGGCGTTCTGATCCTAGCCAATGTTCTTGCGCTGATCCTCTACGCGATCTTCCCGCCCTTCGCGCCCTTCATTTTCTGGGCGATGAACGGATTTCTGCTGGGGCGAGAGTATTTTACGCTGGCGGCGATGCGCCGCTTGGGTCGTGACGGGGCACGCAAGCTACGCGCCAAACACGTCACCACAATCTGGGCTGCAGGAACGCTGATGGCGATCCCGCTTTCCGTTCCCTTGGTGAACCTTGTGATCCCGATCCTAGGGGCGGCCACGTTCACCCATATCTATCACAAGCTTTCGGGCACCTGAGGTTAGCGCGGCTCCAGCTGGTTCAACCAGTCGAAGTCGCGCACAGAAATCGCGCCCGACAGGATGATCCCGGCGATGATCGCCCAAAGAACGATCGAGATACCGGTGGTGATCCACATCTTCTTTTTCATGTGATGCTCTTCCGGCGCACCCGCATGGGTGCCCGGAACGATATCCCCCAGATCGCCCTGCGTCTTGATACGAATAGGCAGAACGATCAGCAGCGTCATGAACCAGATAACGGCAAACAGAACCAAAGCGGCAGTGATAGTCATGTCAGGCCCTCCGGGCTGGCGTTACACCTGTTCCAACTCGACCAGGCAACCGTTAAAATCTTTGGGGTGCAGGAACAGCACCGGTTTGCCATGGGCACCGATCTTGGGCTCACCCGAGCCAAGAACGCGCGCGCCGGTTTCCTTCAAGTGGTCACGCGCGGCGATGATATCCTCGACCTCGTAGCAGACATGATGGATACCTCCTGCGGGGTTCTTTTCCAGAAATCCGTTGATCGGGCTGTCATCACCCAGCGGGTACAGAAGCTCGATCTTGGTGTTGGGCAGTTCGATGAAGACAACCGTCACACCATGATCGGGTTCATCCTGAGGCGCACCCACCTTGGCCCCCAGCGCATTGCGGTATTGATCCGATGCGGCCTCAAGGTCCGGAACGGCGATGGCAACGTGGTTCAGGCGTCCAATCATGATAGTCTCCTCTGTCCTGCATTGCTTGGGTTATGGAGGCTGACCGGTCAAAGAACAAGTGCGCCAAATTGCCCGTTAACCCTGTGATACTAAGCGATCACCTAACCCCACCTAATTAGGTATAAAAAACAATACGATAACAGGTTAGCACCACTAGCCATTTGGTAATGCTGGGCTTATATTTACGGGTAGGATTTACGATTACGGGGGCTGACAATGGCAACGTTTAAGGATGTGAAGCGCGGTGTTGAGGCACAGCTATGCGTCAATCGGGTGAGGCGGTCACGCACATTCCCTACACGCAGGCAAGCGGAAGAATGGGCGGCTAAGACAGAGCAGGAATTGAGGTTAGGTGATGTGCCTAGCGATGGCGGGAAACTACCTATTCTGACTATTTTACATAGGTATGAAAAAGAGAACCAAGGGCAGTGGAGCAGATCAAAGGCCGCATCTATAAAACGGCTCAAATCTGACATGACGCTTAGCGTGGACAAGCTAACGCCCTCCGCTGTCAAATCTTGGGCAGTGAACCGCCGCAAGTACGGCTTAGGTGTCAGCAGAATTGACCTCAAGTCACTAGCAGGAGCGCTCAACTACGCTAACGTAGCGTGGTTTCAGAACTACGATGTGTCAGGCATACACAAGGCGATAGCGGCGTTGGAAACATCTGGACAAATGCCGCGTGTACGTAAGCGGGACCGCCGTATTACGGATAGTGAACTTCACCTAATTAGGGAGAACTTCCGCTCGAACCGCGTTTCGTTTGATGTGATCGAATTTCTAGTAGAATGCCCTATACGTAGCGCGGAAGCTTGCGGCATCAAATGGGGAGACGTTCGCGGAAAAGTCGTGTCGATTAGAAACCGCAAAGACCCCAACGATAACGCTCGCGTAGATCGTGTGCCGCTTATCGGCAAGTCGTATGACATACTGATGGCGCAGACAGGTGAGCGGCCATTTCCCTACCTACAAGGCACGGTCAGCCGAGTATTCAGAGAAGCGGCAAGACGGGCAGGCTTAGAGGATTTGCGCTTACACGATCTACGGCATGAAGGTATCTCGCGGCTAGCTGAGGCGGGTTATACGGTCCCTCAAATCTGCGTAGTCAGTGGTCACCGGGCATGGGAAACGGTGCGTCGCTACACCCATGTTACACCGGAAAGCCTACTTTTACCAACTTGGTAAAAGCAACCTAATTGCAACCAACAAGTTGTTGGTAGGGGCAGTAAAAATATTACGGACCTCTGCCAACTTGGGACACATCTACCGTACCAACTTGGTACGGTAGATCACCTAATTAGGTAGTCCAAAACTGTGGTATAATTTATACAGCAGTTTCTAACAGGTTATAGTATAACTGGTTATGTTACGGTCTTGTCCCAATCTCCCCGGTTTTGGGGGTCGGGCTGGGGGGTCGAGGATCGACGGAGACCCCGAAAATCCAGCGTATCACGGCTGCTACGATGCCGAACGCGCGATTTGAGGGGCCGGATTTTCCGGCTCTCACGGGCCGTTCTACAGGTTGTTGTATATACATTCGAATACAACCTAGAGCATATAACAGGTTATATATTAGCACCCTAATTAGGTGATTCACTGTGCCAAGTTGGCACAGAGAAATGTGGTGTCGCAGGTCTGAGACACCACTTTTCAGCCCACAAATTCTGTTGTCACAGGTCTGGGACAACACTTTTCAGGAGACAGGGATGTGCATTCTGACGTGGGTAGCTGTCCAGCCGTGCGGCGCTAGTTTCCGCTCAAAGCCTTTCCGCCCGGTCAGGGTTAGCTTAGCGCATCCTAGCGCCTTGGCGTTCTCTAGCATCTTAGTCTGAAAGCCGATGATGTCGGCCCAACTGCCGCCCGCTAAGAATATGTGGTAGGCCGACCAGTTCGGGTACTTCTGGATTTCCGTAATCAGGAATGCGTTACCAAGCGGATAGAAGTGCAGACGCCCGGTCAGGACGCCTGCCACGATATCGTCAAAGCTATAGGAGTTATCCGCGTAGGATATGGCGCGCAGTATGTCGTCCTTATACCTAATTAGGTGTTCGGTGATCGACTCAGGCGGCGCTAAATCCTTCATCTGACTGCATCACGTACTTGACGGATAGCGCCTGCACCGGGAACGCCTGCAATGTCAGCGGCGTTTAGCAAACCTTCGAACATGGTAGCGACACCCTGCGGTGTTCCGCTGTCTCTGGTTTCACGGAACATTGCCGCTGCTGCCGAGTTCAAAAACTTACCAAACTCGTTATTGCGGTAGGCGGTGCGGTTGCGGCGCATCAGGCGCTTATAGGCGTTGTTGTATGAGCGGATATTGATGTCGCCCCGGTCATTGGTCGTCGCAGCGGTGTTACGCGCAGCTAGGGCGGCGGGATACTGTGAGCGGTTCTCAATCAGTAGAGACCTGTCCTCAGCGTCCAGCGCTTGAGCTAGTCGATTGTCCAACTCGTTCACAACGTCGTTCAGACCGTAGCCAACCTCTACTGTAGGCTGGCCCTTGAAAGCGTTTCTGGCCTGCTTCGCAAGGACGTTGCGGATTTTCATCAAGTCCTCCGCTGTCAGATACAGGTTGCCTTGTTCGTTCTGCTGCAAGTAGCTGCCAATACGCGCCTTTGCTTCTTTTAGGGCGGTATCTACTTCCGTACCCGGCGGTGCTTCTGCAATCAGATCGTCAATGCGATCCATAGTGCTACCCATTTCCATATTGCCAGCGCGTACGGCAATTTCGTCGTAGTTCTTGGAAATTTGGTCTAGCGCTTCGTCTACGTTGTCTGTGCTGGCTGCAACGCGGTTGCTACCCATAGCAGACATGACGCCACGGTTTACCGCGTCCTGCTGGATCACCGCTAGGTCTGCATAGTTGTCGATAGGCGCGTAAGCGTCCTTAAGCTGGCCTCTGAGACCGCCCCTCGCACGTGACTCGTTAAAGTTCTCGTTGTCTTGCGCACGGGCGCGGTTGTAGGCAACAGGGTCGCCAGTATCTAGGATCGTCTTTTGCGCTTGGCTGGTCGGGAAACCGTAGCGGTCCAACATGAAATCGCTGTCGTAGACGCCGCCTAGCACCTTCTCTGTCAGTTCTCCTGTAGCGTTTGGGTTCACGGCAGCACTAAGGCTGTTGTCTACCACACGCAGCGGTGTCCCAGCCTCTACAGCTTCGCGCAGCGCTTGGTTTTGAGCGCGCACGTCAGCCACGTTAGCGCCTTCCTTGATCCTGTTTGCTAGGGTCATGCCGCGCATTGCACCGGGCATAGCTTCAATAGCCTTACCTGCTACAACACCTGCGCCGCCTGCTGCACCGCCTATGATGGCACCTCTTACGGGGTTCTCTGGATCACCAGCGGCACCTAGACCAGCGTCAACACCGACACCCAGACCGGGACGCCTGATTAGCGCGCCTAGCGCAACCTCTGGCAGTATCTCGCCTACAAAAGACGAACCGGGATTGATTGTCCGGTTAGCTTCTTGGCGTGGGTCGTTTGCTGTCCGTACATCACGGCCCCGCTCTACTAGGTTTTCTCTAGGCGGTAGGATTGCGTCAGCAACAGGGTTAGGGACACCGACGCCGCCGTATGACTCAGCAATGCCGCCCGCGTAGTCTTGGAGTTTATCTTTAGCGGCACTCAGGAGTGACGAACCTACGCCGCGCTTAGCTGCGTCCCATTCTTCGCGCGTTACCTCGGTCCAGTTGTTCTCACCAACATCGCGGATAACGTAGCGGCCATCTTTGGTACGTGCTGTCTGCATGTCGTCACCTATTTATTGTGTTGGGGTCCACCTCATTAGGTGAAACGGTGCCGCCCGATCCGTAGGGCTGGACCACAAAGCGGTTAGGGTTTTCAAACGCCCACCCTTGACCGGGGAACTTCTCGTTCAGGCGGTCAACAGTGCGTTGAGCCTTCGCGATGTGATCTTGAACGGTTTGAGCGTCTGTAGCGTTGCGGCTGTTGTACGCCTCTGTGACCTCCGGCCAGCGCCTGATGTCGGTGCTAGTGTACGTCGGATACGCCTCGCGCAGTTGCCGTAGGGTTTCAGGCGATGGCTCGCGGTCTCCGTAGGTTTCCGCTACCCACGAATAGAAGTCGATTTCGCTCAGTTCATCCAACTGGAATTGTAGCGCTCTAACCTCTGGACTGTGCGTACCTTTGGTGAGCATCGCTTGCTGTAGCTGCTCAGCTATTTGGATTGCCTGATTGCGCAGGTTTATACGCTCGTTGACTGGCGCTACAGCCGTTTCTAGTGCGCTGTCAGCGGCCCAGAATTGATCGTCAGCCTCTCGCCAGTTGGTAGCGTTGATAACGTCAGCCTCAGCCGCTCTATCAATCTCTGCCTGCTCCGCTCTAAACGTTTGGTCAGACGCTTGGCGGTCATTCTGACCCTGTTGAACAATGTTCGTTCGCTCAGTCGCGCCTTGTTCGCCCAGAATAGCGCGATCCATAGCGGCGGCGTTGTTGGTCTGCGCGATCCTGAGTTGTTCAAGGAAGTCTCTTTCGCTGGCTTGGTCCTCAAAGCCTAGCTTTCCGAAGTCCTCAACGCTCAACAAACCAGCGCCCATCAGAGCGCGGCGCTTATCGTCAATTCCTGCGTCCTCTGGCAGATCGTCCAGAATGCCTTGTGCTTTCTGCCCGCGTCTGCGGTTGTATTCGGGGATGGCGTATCCATGCACCGCCGCTTGACTAGCAAGGCCAGCGCCCAGAATGCCTAAGAGTAGTGGTGCAACCATCTGTCTAACTCCTAATTAGGTGTTTACTTGAAACCGAAGTCGAAGCCTGCGCTCTCGCTGTTGCCCCGGTCATACGAATAGGCGTCGTCCTCGCCGTACGAGATACTGTCGTTACGCTGTAGGATTGTCGGGTCGCCAATGATGCCTGCCAGCGCCTGCAACGGGCCGTAGGTGCCCGCTAGGTTGTTAGTGATCATCTGACCGCCGCCAGCTAGGGCAGCGTTGTTAGCGTCAATCGACTGGCGCGATGCGTTGGCAATGATGTCGCCATAACCGCGTGTAAAGGCGTCACCGATTTCGCCGCGTAGCGCACTCTCTGCAATGCCGTGTCTGGCACCGCCAAAGGCACCAGAATTAGCAGCGTTGTCGCCAATCTGGTTCAGACCTTGTTGCTGCAACTCACCTAGGCCAGACCGCAAGCCCTCAAGCTGCGAGTCGATAACCTGTTGCGCGTTGCCCAGACCGGATAGGTTAGCAACGGCTTCATTGCCCATTGTGTTCACCCTGTCCACAAGGTCAGACGCAACCGGCTGTGAAGCGTTGAAGGTGTTCTGAGCGGCACCGCGTATGAAATCCAGAAAGCCTTGTTGGTTCGGGTCAATGAAACTTTCGCCAGAACCTTGGCTGAAATTGAAAGCGTTACGCCACGACTCAGAGAACCTATTCTGTTCGCTGGCTTCTCCACCAATAGACATTATAGATACCTCTCTAGCTTGAAGTTGCCGTATGTTTCGTAGTCACCAGCGGCGGCGCTGCTACACAGCGACAAGTGGAACATCTTGTTAGTTCCTGTCGCGTTTTGCGGCACCTGCTGATAGCGGCGCATTGCAAAATACTGACCGTTGACGCTTGGAACCATGCCGCCTTGTGCGTGTCTAAAGCCTGTAGTGACTGGATCAGCGCACGTAGGGATAGCGGTGCTAAAGCCCGTATCGCCTTTAGGTGTGTCGTGCAGGGTGCCGCCTACAAAGGCGTTGATAACGTCATAGTACAGGACGTACAGACCAGCGGGCGCATTAGCTACGCCTACTTCCAATGTCGCACCGGGTCCGGTCAGTCGATACTGCCCGTTGCCTTGGTCTGCCGCTCCTGTTCCTAGCGTGAATGTAGCACCTAATTGGGTGGTTGCTCGGCGGTTTGGCACAAGCGCCTGTCCCGGTTTGCGTACCGCTGAAATGACGCGCTGTCTGTGGCGAATAAGCTGGTTCATGGCTTAGGTTTCCTCGGCGGTTTTCTCGGCACAATCAGTTGACCGGGCCTGCGCACGGCGGTGATGGGTGGTTGCTTGATGGGCGTTAGCTTACCCATCCCAACGCCTCAGCTTGCGTCCGTATGCCGGGTTCGTATGGCGCATGAGTAGGATCAGCCAAGTAGGCGTCCAAGCGCTGCCGCGTGTCGGGCTGTCCATCTGGCGCAGCGTCAAACCACACGTACCAAACGCCGCCCTCGCGCTGTATCCAAAACGCTTTGCCGTTAGCGGTATACGGACCCTGCACAAAGTCAGGCGGCGGCGCTGGGTTTGTAGTGCCAGAAGCGGATTCAACCACTCCTTCGGTGACAGCACCGAGAACGCCTTGCGGAATGTAGATAAAGTTACCGTCAGTCGTAACCGTACCAATCAACCCGTTCTTAGTGAGTTGTGCGGTCTGCGCAATCAAACCGCGAATAACGTCAGCACGTGAGGCGTTACCGTCAACCGCGCCTGTTGTCTGTTGGTTGCCGCCTGTCTTGAACTTCAAAACCCACGTCACGCCGTTGCTACCTGTTTCGGGTATGCTGGTGACGTCAACCGCATCTGATCCAGCGTGAATGGCATGCGGCACAGGGTGTGTAGGGTGATGATGCGCAACAAGTTCGGCATGTTGCCGTGCCAGCTTGGGATAAAAGCCGTATTCATCCCCGCGTCCAATATCCAATTTTCCAGTCATGTCAGCGTCTCCTGTACTTGGCTAGTTCGCCTGTTAGGATTTCCTTTTTCATCGCCTCAGAACGTTCTAGGCGGTCGGCCGACTTGAGCGCTGGTTTGCGCTTTGCAATTTCGTCAAAATCTTTTTGAGGGACTTGAACGCCCTCGTTAAATGCGGATTTGGTGGCAGAGCGACTACCACGAGCAACGTATGGGCATGGAAATTTAGATGTCACGGTACGTTTTCTCATTCCATATTTGACGTATTGTGTGGTCGCTTACCCCAAATTCCTCGGCAACGTCTTTTGCAGTAAATGAGGCGCGGTCTACGTCGTATTTGATGTGTTTCGCATCTTCGTCGGTCAGCTTCGTATTCGTCGGTTTGCGTACAAACATTTGAAGCCCTTTCACCTAATTGGGTGATTGGCGGCGTTCTCTTACACCCGCCGCCAATCTACATGCGCTTAGGTCGTGACTGCGGCTGTCGGATCAATATCCAACAGGACACGCCCCGCATTGCGGTTAAGCGCACATACTGTGCCGTTGGCATGCATCAGGCGCTTATCGGCAAGGCCGGTTTTCGCCAGTTCGTCAACGGTGTAGCCAGTCAACCACGAAATATCGAGGTACATCGGGTCGAACACGTAGACAGCGGCTGCGTCCAGTTCAGGACCAGTCGAGTCAGCGTACATTTGCTGGATACGGTTTGCGATCATGTCCAGCGTCACGCCAAAGTCGGTGATGAACACATTGACGCTGCCAAGAGCGGTGGCAGCACCGCCTTCGCCGACGTTTTGCGTTTCGCGGGTCAGAGTGGCGATACGGCTGGACGATGTGAACATGTACTCAGACAGCGCACGAATGACCGACGGAACGGACATGATGACAGACGGGTTTGCGCCATCCATCCATGCCTGTTCACATGCGTCACGCACCAGCGTTTCGGTCAGCGCCTGCTTGGCACCAGCGGTGATGGCTGTCCACGAACCAGCGGAGAAACCGCCGCCTGTTGCGCCTGAGCCTGTATCTACCTGGGTCAACTGTGTCGCCAGACCAGCGGGAACGCCAGCGGTGACGCCATCGCCGCTGTCTGCGGTGTTGCCTTGGATGCCCAGAAAGTTGGCCTCATAATCGCGGCGCAGTTCCTTTTGGCGCTGCATCACCTGATAGCCCAGCGATGCAATCGAACCGATGCTATCCGCGTCCTGAGCGGCTTGGGATACTTTGACTTCTTTCGTCAGAATACCCGTGTGGTTGCCCAGACGCGCGCCAAGTTTGCTGTCGTCTTTGTTGCTGTCTGCACCGTCAGCAACGAACCCGCCCATCTTGGGATCAGCCAGTTCATCTTCTACCCACTCGTGGTAGTGATTTTCTGCGGTGGACGAACCAACCAGATCAGTGAAGGGCAGCGGGAAATCTGAGATATCCCAGATTGTGTCCATCACGTCCTCGCGGATCGTGCCGTTGAAGTCTACAGAAGCAAAGTTCTGATGTGTCGAAGGATTAGGCATTATCGTTTGGCCTCTTGTAAGATGGCGTTCACAGCAACCGCCTTATCCTGCGGTCTCGTGCTTGAACGTCCTTTTGCGATTGTCTCGGCTGAACGATTTGGGCGACGTTGCTTGCCCTGCGGCTTCCTAGTCTTAGGCGGCGTCTGTTCAGGCTGAAAATCCATCAGCTTTTGTAGTTGCCGCTTAGTCTGGATGAGGTCCTTGATTGCTAGTGCAATCCGGTGGTCACGTATGACCAACTCATTAGGTCGAAACCCGTAAGCCTGCATATATTCCGCTACATCATTGCGGAACGTGTCTAGCTGCGCCTTGTCTGCCAGTTCAGGCATTGTCTTGAGCATCATGCCGCGCTCTCGCGCCTCTTGCTCTGACGTGTGGCGTTGCAGCTTTTGGACGATTTCAGGTGATAGCTTGCCCTTCAAATCGTGCATAACCGAGTCGAGTAGCTGCATGTTTTGCAGCATTGCGCTCTCACGCTGACTAATCGCGGTCTCACGTTCTACGCTCTCGCGCGTGGCCGCTTCCTGCGTTGTGATGCGATCTTTAATCTCACCAAGCGTCAGGGTTTCACCGTCTCCGGTGGTGATTTGCAAGCTGTCGTACAGCTTCTTCGGCGTTGTTCCTAGCGTCTCCGCTAGTTCCTTTACGGATAGCTCGCCAGCAAGGGCGGCTTGGGTCACAGCACTGCCCTCCCCGCCCTCACTGGCGTCACCATTGCTTTGGGGGCCGACTCCCTCGGCAGTGGCGGTCTCTTGATCACCTAATTGGGTGGTAGCTGTTTCATCCAAGTTGGATGAAACCACCTCATTAGGTGATGTTTTTCCGGTTAGCAGGTCGGTAACGGCTTGGCGTTTCTCAGCCTCACTCCTCCGACGCGGTTGCGGCGTTTGTCCCTGCTGACCGCGTGATTTCGAAGTAGATGGCTCGGAAGGCCGCGCGGCTCGCTTGAATGGATCGTCTGAGTTGTTCTGCGTCGTCTGCGGATTGCTCAGCAAGCCACCGTTCGTATTGTTCTCGCTCATGTTCGGCCTCTATCTGTTTCAGTGTCGGCAGTGCTTCGCGCAGCGCCGTTAAGTGCGATGCGTTCACGGTTCTGTCCCTCCAATTGGACTTTCTCTAAGTCGGTGATGCCCTTAGCGACGATTTCGGCCTCTTTGGTCTCGGCCTGTAGGCGGTCGGACCAGTATTTGTAGGCCAGTTCGTCTTGGCTTTCCTTTGCCGCCTGTTGCAGCTTCTGCATTTCAAGCTGGTAGATAGCCTGCTGGATTTGCTGCTGCGCTTGTTGCTGCGCCTGCTGGCTCTTAGCGTTGCGCTGCGCGGCTTCCTTGGCGGCGGTAGAATTGGGGTTGATTGAGTAGTTATCTGGCTCGTCTAGGCCAGCCATCACCGCCCAATCGTGGATTGTGTTGTAGATCGTGGACACATCAGCAAGCACACCGTTCATGCCTTGCCCGATTGCTTGCATCTGGATTTGCAGCATCTGCGCCAAGGTGCGCTGAATGTGTGTGCGTTCACCGGCTGACATGCCAGCCTTGACATTGCAGCGAATGCGTTGCGGCCACTGTGATGGGTCAACCTCTACCCAATCGCCATTGAATTTGAGGTTGATAGGCGCATTGGAGAAATTGCGCATCATGTGGTGCATCAGCAGATACGCAGGACGTATCAACGTCTCTGCTAGATTGTGCGACATGAACGCAACCAACAGTTCGCGTTGCCCATACTGGCGCTCAATACCGTAGGCGGTCTCGCCCACTAATTGCGCGTCGGCTGTCATCATGTCCAACGCCGCCCCGCCGCGTTCTGTGCGCATCTTATCTTGGTACGTCAGAGCGTTGAGGATTGAGGCACCAATATCGTTTTCGTCAATGCGGATAGGCGGGCGCGTCACATCTTTGGTTTTGATGATCTTGCCGCCATTCAGCATGTCTTGCATGTCAGTGTTGGTCGGATCGACTGTCCAGCGTCCGCCGCTGATGTAGCCGATATTGTCCAACCAGTGGCGCAGCAGTTCAGTCTTATACACCTGCGTCTGTTTCAGGTGATCATAGAGGCTTTCGCCTTGAATGCGGTGGCTCTTGATAAACGCTGTACCAAGGGCGTAGGGCGTTACCTCTACTTCCTCATGTTCTAGGACGTAGCCGCCTGCACCGCCTGCGTACAGGACGCGTAGGCGCTCTGAGATACCGTCACCGTCAACGTCAAAGCGTAGATAGACCTCGTAGCACTCAATAACCTGCTGGTCATGGGTCTGAGCAAGGTTCGCTGTCTGGTTCGACGCGTTGCGCTTGCGCTCTACAAGCTGCTGGCTGTCAGTGATGTAGCGGAGTTTATCAACCACCTCTTTAGGGTGTCCCATTTCCACCAGATCAGACCGCGTATAGTACAGCCGTTCAGCAAAGAAGCGCAGCGCCTGCACGTCAGACTTCGACGCGTTCGCCTCATAGATGATGTTGTCAATCGGGACTGCATCAAAGCGGAAGTGCCGCACTGTTGTGGTGATCTTGACGCGATCACCGCTGTCAGTGAGTTCGCGTTCCTCATTCGGCAATTGAGGCTGTAGCAACGCCGCTATCTGTTCTGGCGGCAGTTGTTCACCACCTAATGAGGTGGAAACGTAACGCACGTCTACGTCGTCCTCTACGTAGACCTTGCAGCAGGCGTTACGCATCAGCAGCGCGTCCTTGATTGCTTCCTCAAGTTCAATGAACCCTTGGTTGCGCTCAATAATCACGTTGTTGACTGCGTTACTCTCCGCTCTCGCGCGCTGTTCGTCCTCTTTGCCGTTGCTCTCGAAGGTGACAAGCGCATCAGTGGACAGCATGGGCGTCAGTTGCGCTAGTACCGCGTTCGTCATGTCTGCAACGTCGGTGGACACGATAAAATCGGCGTTCGATTTGGCGTCATGCGGCGCTGGCTTCTTGCCCTCGTAGTAGTCCAGCGCGTCTTGGCGGTTCTGGTACGTCTCTGACTGGTCGCTGTTCTCGCCGTTGGCAATCTCAGCCTGAATGACCGCGCGTAGCTTCTCTTCTGTCTTGGTTTGCTTGATAGACATTAGAACCTCACAGACTTGGACGGCGACACGCCGCTTGGATACTGCGACCAGTCAGTGCGACTAGGACGGATCAGAGCGTAGGTCTGTATCGCGTCAACGTAGTGACTTGACCAATCGTGTACCGGGCTGAGTTTCATCACGCGACGTACCTCGTCGTAGTCGCTGTGATAGTTGAAACAGGCTTCTACAGTCGTCTTGCACTCGTCCTTGTCGAACCAACAATGAGGCAGCAGCTTACGTACTTCCTCAATGCCCTCGTGCTTAGACTTCACGCGCTCTGCTACTTGCACGTCGTAGCCATAGCTGCGCATCGCGTCCTCACGCGTCATGCCTGTTTGTAGGGAATGATTACGCGCGTCATGTGGCGCGCATATTGTATCGACTGTGAACGGCAGTTTCTTCCAGTCGTTCAACATGTCTGGAATGCTGGTTTCTTGGTACGCGCGCGTACCTATGAAATGATGTTCTGTCCCGACTGGCTGAATGAAGTGGGCAACAAGCAGGTCTGAATACCCAAGGTCTAGCGATGCGTATACGGGCGCTGTCTTGTCGTACTTAACCTGCGTGACTTGCCCGCGATCCGTAAGCGCTGACATTTCTTTTGCATAGAACGCGCCACGGATTGCAGCATCAAAGCTGCATTCGAACTCTTGCATATACTCCGCATCGCTGAGTTCTCTACGCATTGACTTGAGTTCAGCAGGCGAAAGGATGCCAGTTTCAGACGCCTTGAACACGTGCAGCGACCAGTCAGGATCACCGCTGTTCTTGGCGTAGTCGTAAAAGTCCCACATCAAGTTATGTCGGCCCTTGGGCGTACCCATGAGGATTGCCCAACCTTTGCGGTCAGACAGCATCGGGCGAATAACCTGCGTCCAAGCTGCACCGGGCACTTGTGCGCATTCGTCGATTGCTACCGCATCCGCGTACAGCCCACGCAGCGTGTCGTACTGTTCACAGCCCAACAGTTGCAGACGTGAGCCATTTGGGTAGTCAATGCGCAGTTCCGCTTCGTTGATCTGGACGCCGGGAACGGCGCTTGAGAACTTCTTGGCGTAATCCCACGCTAGACGCTTCACTTGGCGGTAGCTTGGCCCGACATAAAATGTCCGAAAGTCGCCGCTTGTGGACTGCATGCAGGATATGAAGCATTCGATGATTGCGGCCATTGTCTTTCCCGCGCGACGGTGAAGGCAGCGGACGCTAAACCTTGCACGTTCTTCGTACATTTGCCGCTGCACGTCGCGGAAGTTGATGTGGATTTTCACATCAGCCATCGTCGATCACCTCATTAGGTGATACCGCTGTTCCCTCAATCACCTCATTAGGTGATGGCACCTCGCCACCGATTACGACTGTGACCTCACCTTGCACCGCAATATCGTGATCAATCGTTTTCAAACGAGCGAAAGCGTAAGGTAAGAGTTCAAAGCATGCGTCCCGCAACTCCTTCGAGTCCGGGTCCTCTTTCTCAAGCTTGTGGAGTTGACGCACTATCGTTTGCAGCGGATTGAACTCCAACCGCTGCAAAATCTGGGATGCACTGTCGCGTCTTTGCCGAGCCATAGCCCCACACCCCCTAATTAGGTGTAAGCTGTTGATTTCATTAGAGCGCAACCGTCGGCCTAGCTGCACTCGCGTTAAAGTTGACGATAGCATATGTATATACATATGTCAATAGGAATGTTTGGCGTAAGCCCTTGTGAACAAAGGCAAATACCCAGATTAGGTGATAACTAAACTGATCGGTTTAGATGCGGTCGAGCGGGGTGTTACGGTTTACCGCCGCTTGCAAAGATTGGGATAGGCTGCGTGCGTGAGTACAGCCGGGTATAAGGTACATACGCTACTCACGCACTCACGCAAAGCGCGTGAGTTCGTGCGCGAGGTAGCGTTAGCAGATCGAACTTACTCACGCGCTACTCACGCAGCTCACGTAAGTCATTGATTTTAAACGATTTTCTTGCGTGAGTAGTGCGTGAGTATACTCACGTAGCACTCACGCAGCTCACGCACACGACCACCCAATTAGGTGGACTTAACCGGGCGGAAAGCGTCAGAAAGGCTAGGACCGGGCTTCACACGCTTAACCGCCTTGTTGCGTGGGCGGTCTGGGTCTTCGTCTAGTACGATCATAACCACTTCATCAGCAATCAATCTGTTTTGAATATCTTTAGCCTGTGTGTCGGTTAGTTTCTTACCGTCCTCGCTATACAGCCTAGTTATCACGTTCCACAGCTTGAGGCCCTGAGCGTTGCTGGCACCAAATACAAATTGCTCATTCAGCACTTCAACTAGGCGGATAATGAAGTCATTTTCATACTCGCGTTCTTCCGCGTCCTCTTTCGTGGGCGGCTCAAACAGAGACACCGCTTGTACTTCACTTTCGCCGCCATCCTTGGCGACTACAATTTGTGTGTTGATGCGATAGTACATCAGCAATCCGGTGGCGGTGATGTTACTCTTGGTGATGGTGGCTGAGCGGATAGCGACGCCCTCTAAGTCAGGGTCGCGTTCTTTCCACTTCTTTGTCGTGTTGGCGTTTGGTTCTGTTACGTTTACAACCACGCGGGCAACGTCAACTAATTCAGAACCGTGCTTAATGTCGTGCTGTGAGGCTGGGCGGTTACCGTAGGTCGTGGGTTTCCTGACGTGCGAGATTTCCGCTAATGCTATGTCAGTCTCTTGCGCCAGTTCGTCTAGTGTTCGCGCCATGATATTCATGACTTCGTTGGTGATAGCCATACCGCCATATAGTACCGCCAGCGGGTCGATTATAACGGCGTCGAATTGCTGGAACAGTAAGCGGAACTTGGCAACCATGACGTCATTAGGAATGTAGCTTTTAGTGTCGTCATCCCAGACAAGTAGGTTCACTGGCCGCGTCTTGGGTACTTTCAGAATGCGGTGAAGTCGGTCCTTACCTATGACAGCTAGAGCGGTGCCTTCTAGGCTTACGCCGTGTTCCTGTAGTCCTGCGTTGAGTACCCGTAAGTTGGCGTCTTGGTCGTCCTCAATTCCTAGGAAACAGACGCGGCATTTATCGACGGGCAGTCCGAATATTGGGGTGCCTGTCGCCATAGCTATAGCGGTGGTCATGGAAAACGTTGTCTTAGATGATCCGCCCTCGCCTGCTATTACCGTGACGTAACCTCTGGCGTACAGCCGGTTATGCAGGAAACGGACGCTCTTTTCTGGTGTCAGATCGTCACTGGCTTGGCAGTCCTGTAGTGCGTCGAGGTCAATACCCGCCTCTAGTGGAATAATCTCCGCTGTTTTCTTTTTATTGTGAGCGGCGGCTTGCTGCATAAATGCCTCTCTCGTTCTAGCCGCCGCGCGTTGTTCGTTCCTCTGTTTTAGTGAGGTGTTGGCGCTGCCTTTGAAAGCTTTAGCGCCCGCCTCTAGTTCTGCCATTTGTTCATCTGTGAGCATGAACTCTGTGAGGTCGATTTTCTTTTCATTCCCGTCGTCGTCTATTTCGAACATCGTAGCCCCTAATTAGGTGGAAAAAAGGCCCGACGCGTCCGCCGAGCCAGTTGCTGAAAAACTCAGAGAACGCCAGTGGTGAATGGCAACGGGACTTGCGCGTCTAAATCAAACGGGCCTGTTTCCGGTTTGGGCTTTGCCGTACTCAGCACGTCGGTAATGCACCAAACGTAGTGAGACTTTATGCCGGGGTCCCTGTTGGGTCTAAACAGTCCTCGGTGATCAGGTTCCGGCCAGCATTCGTCGCCTGATAAATACCAGTCAGATTCGTCAAAGAAGTCGTCGGGTAGTTCTAGGCAAAGAGGCTCCGCTTCTGCCTCTAAATCGCGCCAATGCTTTTTGCCGCCTAGCACAGCGTAGTGTTGATCGAAAGGGACGTACTTACCGTGCGACAGCTTCCCTAGTCCGAACATTAAATGATCGTTCACGTATAAAAGCGTGTCTCTTGGTAGCGTTTCGACAAGTGTGCGGACGTGTTCTAGCCGCTTAATAAAAGTGTTCGGCTCCATGTATACTGGCATGTCGGCCTCCTTAGTTTGTGGTTTCGATGGTGGTTTCTGACAGCAACGCGGCAGCGTCTTCGTCAGTAAGTTCGCCTTGCATCCGCAAAGGCTCTGCGGTCCGTGCGCCCTCTTCCTCGCTCATTTCCGCCTCATAGTTTGGCGTCGGCGCGAACAAGAGGTTAGCGGTTTCGAACAAGTTCATAGTCGGCCTCCTAATTAGGTGTTTACGTTTTGTTGTTGTTTTGTTCTTCCAAAGCTTGCACTTTGCGCTCTAGTAGTGCGAGCCTGTCCGCTTCCGCCCGGTTGTGTTGGTTGTCCTCGCGGATGAATTGGACAAGCCACTGCAAGTCAGAGACAGACACATCTTTGTCTCTGCTATCCTCTAGGTCGTTGCGTAGCTGCTTGGCCTCGTTGTGCAGACCTCGGAATAGGTCAATTACGATTTCCGCCTTGCGTTTGTGCGCCAAGATCGAGTCCAACGCGACATCCCGCATCTTTAGTTCTTCGGTATGCTGGGTTGTGTTGCCTTCGATTAGGTCAGCAAGGATTTTCGTGCGCCGCTCAAGGTCCGTAGCGAGGCCCTTGATAGCGCCTACGATGTGGTCAAGCTGCTTTTGGCTGATTTCCATTGGGTGACTCCTAATTAGGTGATCAGTGTTTGAGTGCTGGGGGTAGGTCGGCAACAGTAGCGGCGGCTTCGAGCGTTGCTACGCGCGCCTCTAATACCAACCCGGCGCTATACAAGCGCTCCATTGAAACGCGCGCATCGTCTAGCTGCTGTTGCAAGTTTTCCGCGGTTTTGATCAGGCTGAACACCGCGCGCTCAAGTTGTGCTATCTTTTCTGCGTCGCTCACCGGGTATCCTTCCGTGTGTCTACTCCAAACGGATTGACGTAGCCGAAATTCTCGGCACGGCCTCGGCCATAGCGGTTGTTCATGCCCTGCATCGCCTCATTCTTCCAAGCGATGATGTCACTCTCAAAATAGACGACTGGCGCATTAGGTGCGTCACCGATTTTATAGGCAGGCGGGCCTACCCCACGTGTAATGTAGTTAGCTAGAGTTTGAGAACTTATGCCCATCAAATCGGCGGCTCTGAGACGGCCTACAGGCGTCTCATTCTCCCTGCCTTTTACGATGATGGGGACGGTGATCAGTGTCATTGTCGGCCTCCTTTGGGTGGTAACACTGTAAAAGCTTTGTGCGACATATATACCACATATTAGTTAACATGTCAAGTGTTAATTTACGGCACGGTTACGGGTAATTAAGATTTTGTTAACCTTTTCAATAGGATAAAATTAACCCTGTGTTAGCCAGAAGTTCCTAGCGTGAGGCATCTGCTGGATAGGAGAGCTGCCATGGACGATTCGGGACCCTTGACCACCATTGCCACACCCACCGCGACCCGACCGTTGCGAGGACAGACCATTCTGGTTGTCGAAGACAGCCGATATTCCTGCGACGTGATCCGCTTGATGTGCCTGCATAGCGGCCCGCGGATCCGGCGTGCCGATTGTCTAAAATCGGCCCGGAGCCACCTGCAGATTTATCGCCCTTCGATCATCGTCGTGGATATGGGGCTGCCGGATGGCTCGGGCGCTGATCTGATTGCTGAACTGACACAGGCCACCCCTCGCATCGGGGTAATCCTTGGCATGTCAGGCAATGACTGCACCCGCGAACATGCGATGCAGGCCGGGGCAGATGGTTTTTTGGACAAGCCAATCAAATCCATGGCCTTCTTTCAAAGAACTATTCTCGAGTTGCTACCCGAAGACCGCCGCCCCAGCGAGCTGCACGCGGTCCGGGATGAGCAGATCCATCCCGACCCCCTCGCCTATCAGGACGACCTGGCCCATATCGCCGATGTGCTAGCCGGACCGAATGATCACCGCACGCTGGACTATGCAGCCCAGTTTCTCGGCAGTGTCGCGCGTGAGGCCAATGATCTGGTCCTGATCAAGACGGCAAAGGACCTTGCCGCTTCGCGCTCTGAA
This sequence comes from Ruegeria sp. BG11, assembly GCF_056538565.1. Lineage (NCBI taxonomy): Bacteria > Pseudomonadati > Pseudomonadota > Alphaproteobacteria > Rhodobacterales > Roseobacteraceae > Ruegeria > Ruegeria sp. BG11. The sequence continues at coordinate 109,686 of NZ_JBQFTH010000010.1, forward strand.
GGCACGCCGATCACCGCCCGCGCCGCGCAGGTTGCGGGGATTGTTCAAGACAGATTGCAGCAGAAAGAGGCTATATGAATTGGTCACCGCCTATTTCATGACCGCATCTTTGTTGTGTTTGTGGATGTACCGACAGACCCGCAGCTCGGCTCGGGCCATCCGGGCGAAACGGGTCGGGGTGGCCAATCCTCTGGACTAAAGCGTTTCGGGTTTCACCTGAGTCATCAAGTGACACCAATGTCCCGAGAACGCTGAAAGCGTGGCAGGGTATTCGTGTCACAGGTTTAACCCGAAGCGATCTAGGTCAGGTTTGCTTGAAGCAATGAGCGGCACCACCGTCCTGAGAACGTCACAGGCATATCCAGGGATTGAGGTGACGAGACAGAACCGAAACAAAAACGCATTCTTGCCCCCAATGATCGGCGCGATCAGGTGATACGCAGCAACTGCTTTGTTTCACCCCCTCAAACGCAAACCGCCCGCTCAAAGCGGGCGGTTGTTGTTTAGTCCTGAGGGATGATGCGAAGCCCCAGTTCCATCAACTGATCCGAACTCGGATCGGACGGCGCATCCATCATCAGATCTTCGGCGCGCTGGTTCATCGGGAACATCATGACCTCGCGGATGTTGGCTTCGTCCGCCAGCAGCATCACGATCCGGTCGATGCCCGCAGCACAGCCACCGTGCGGCGGAGCGCCGTAGTGGAACGCGTTGAAAAGGGCACCAAAGCGGGATTTCACTTCGTCCTCACCATAGCCCGCCAGTTCGAAGGCTTTCAGCATGATTTCCGGCTTGTGGTTCCGGATCGCGCCCGAGACCAGCTCATACCCGTTACAAGCCAGATCGTACTGATAGCCACGCACGTCCAGCGGGTTTCCGTTCAGCGCTTCCATACCGCCCTGCGGCATCGAGAACGGGTTGTGTTCAAAGTCGATCGCGCCGGTTTCCTCGTCCTGTTCGTAGATCGGGAAATCCACGATCCAGGCAAAGGCAAACCGATCTTTCTCGGTCAGGCCAAGCTCATCACCGATCACATCGCGCGCCTTGCCGGCGACCTTTTCAAAGGCTTTCGGCTTGCCGCCCAGGAAGAACGCGGCATCACCGACGCCCAGACCCAGCTGCTGACGGATCGCCTCGGTCCGCTCGGGACCGATGTTCTTGGCCAGCGGGCCAGCGGCCTCCATCCCTTCGCCCTGATCGCGCCAGAAGATGTAGCCCATCCCCGGCAGACCCTCTTTCTGTGCAAACGCGTTCATACGGTCGCAGAACTTGCGGCTACCGCCAGTCGGCGCTGGGATGGCGCGGATTTCGGTGCCTTCCTGCTCCAACAGCTTTGCGAAAATCGCGAAGCCAGACCCGCGGAAGTGGTCGGAGACCACTTGCATTTTAATAGGGTTCCGAAGGTCGGGCTTGTCGCTGCCATACCAAAGCGCCGCATCCTTGTAGGAAATCTGCGGCCATTCCTGATCAACCTTGCGGCCGCCACCGAACTCTTCGAACACGCCAGTCAGAACGGGCTGGATCGTGTCGAACACATCCTGCTGTTCGACAAACGACATCTCAAGGTCCAACTGGTAGAAATCGGTCGGCGAACGGTCCGCGCGCGGGTCTTCGTCACGGAAGCACGGCGCGATCTGGAAATACTTGTCGAAGCCCGACACCATGATCAGCTGTTTGAACTGCTGCGGCGCTTGCGGCAGTGCATAGAACTTGCCCGGGTGCAGGCGCGAGGGCACCAGAAAGTCACGCGCGCCTTCGGGCGACGAGGCGGTGATGATCGGCGTCTGATATTCACGGAAGCCCTGATCCCACATGCGGCGACGCATCGAGGCCACAACGTCCGAGCGCAGGGTCATGTTCTGCTGCATCGCCTCGCGGCGCAGGTCGAGGTAGCGATAGCGCAGGCGGGTTTCCTCGGGGTATTCCTGATCGCCGAACACCATCAGCGGCAGTTCGTCGGCCGCGCCCAGAACCTCCAGTTCACGCACGTAGACTTCGATCTCGCCAGTTGGCAGTTTCGGGTTCACCAGATCTGCGTCACGCGCTTTGACGGTGCCGTCGATGCGGATACACCATTCCGAGCGCACTTTTTCAAGCTCGGCAAAAGCCGCGCTGTCGCCATCGCAGAGAACTTGTGTCACACCGAAATGGTCGCGCAGGTCTATGAACAGCACGCCGCCATGATCTCGGACCCGATGCACCCAACCGGACAGGCGGACGGTTTCACCGACATTGGCGGCGGTCAGAGCGGCGCAGGTATGGCTGCGATAGGCGTGCATGGAATATCCCTTCGGGCGCAGAATTCGTCGCGCCGATACACCCTGTCAGGCGTGGAAAGTCAAGGCGGGTCGCGCCGTCAAAACGGCCTTTGAACGTTGCCGGAATAGAAATACACGCCCAGACCCACGGCAAAGATGATATTCCCCGCAATCGCGTGCAGCAACACCGCGTAGAAGAAGGACCCTCGTTTGCAATAGGCCCAGCTAAACAGCAGGCCGCCAACAAAAGTCATGACGGCGACGATCCAGCTCCAGTACATCAGATGGGCGAAAGAAAAGATGGCCGCGTTCAGGAGGTCGGCCTTGTGGCCGTCAGGTAGGATCCCATGGTAGCGGCGGTAAAACAGCGGGCGGAACAACAGCTCTTGCGGTAGCGCAGACAGTAGCGGATAGCCGACCCAAATGAACGCCAGCATTTCGGGCCGGTGTTTCAGCAGGAAAAAGGCGGCATCCGGGCGGGTCAGGTAGATAAGAGCAATGCAGAACAGTGCGGTAACTGTCGTGAACGCGACCAGTTCACGGACCGACCAGTTTGCCCAATTGTAGCGAAGTTCGGCCCATTGGAAGCCCGGTGTGGCATGCAACAGGACAATGCCCAGCCCAGTGAATGCAAACAAAGCCGGGAACATCCAGTTGGGCGGGAACAGGACTGCAATCAGCAGAGGGACCGCAACGAAGAACGCGCCGAATTCAAGCCGCAGACGCCCAATCGCCACAGGGCGGTGGTCCAACGCGCTGTCGTTGCTCATAACGCCACCAGCTTGGCTGGGATCAAGCCGCGCAGAGAATTACCCATGTATATCGCCTCGGCGGAACTCAGATCATTCATGGTTAGAACGGCCTCGGCCCAACCCTCCTCCAACAGCTGCTCGCGCAGAATGCCCGGTAAAAGACCGCAGGACAAAAGGGGAGTAAGCCTGCGCCCGTCCGGCATTTCAACGAACAGATTAGTAATGGTTCCTTCGCACAGCTCCTCCCGCTCGTTGAGGAACAGCAGCTCGTCAACGCCATCCGGCAGGGAGGCTCGGGCAGTATCATAGACCTCGCGGCGCGTGGTTTTGTGCTGCAACCATATGTCGTCCGAGTTTAGCCGGGTCTGAGAAATCCCCAACCGCCAGATCTCAGGATTGCGAGCCAAAGCGGCGGTGGTCAGCTCAAAGCCCCCGCCGACATCCATGGTCAACCGACACCGCAAGGGGGCATCGCTGGCAACGCCAGCCAAAACCGCAAGCGCCGCGTTGCGGTCGAAGGGCAGCGCCAAGTCCTTGGCCGTGCGCGCCATGCGGTTCAGATGCCTGTCACGCCGCAAGAAACCCTGATCGAGGTGAAAGCCCAGCGTTTCGATCAGGCGGAAGTCAGGCTCAACTGGTGGGCGAAGCGGGCTTTCCATAGGGCTTCCTCGTATTCAGATGGGGCTGTGCTGTCCCAAACCACGCCGCCGCCGACATTCAGGGTGGCGTTTCCATCGTCCATCATCAGTGTGCGGATGGCGACGTTGAATTCCGACCGGCCATCCGGCGCGGCCCAGCCGATGGTTCCGCAATAGATATCACGCGCCCAGGGCTCCAACTCGGACAGGATCTCCATCGCACGGATCTTGGGCGCGCCGGTGATGGAACCACAAGGGAACAGAGCCGTCATGATATCGGACAGCCCGGCCCCGACCTGCAGCTGCGCCCGCACCAGTGAGACCATCTGATGCACCGTAGCATAGGTTTCGACCTTGAACAGCTCGGGCACGTGAACCGAACCGGGCAGCGCCACGCGGCTGATATCGTTGCGCAGCAGGTCAACGATCATCAGGTTCTCGGCTCGGTTCTTCTCATCCGAGGACAGGAAGTTGCGGCGGCGGGCATCTTCTGCCATGTCCTCGCTGCGCGGTTGGGTGCCCTTCATGGGCCGCGTTTCGATCCGGCCAGTCTCATCCGTGCGGAAGAACAGCTCGGGCGAGCGGCTTAGAATGTCCGGCAGACCGTCCTGTTGAACCAGTGCTCCGTGGCCGACCGGTTGGCCGGACGTCAGCGCCGCGTAGAGCGCCGCGCTCTCCCCATCGACCTGCAGATCAATCGGGAAGGTCAGGTTCGCCTGATAGATATCCCCTGCCCCGATAGCATCATGCACTGCCCGGAAGGCCTGACTGTAGCGTGCTTCATCCCAACGCGGCTGAAACGCGGATACGCCGCCTTGCGCTTTGGGTAGCGCGCCTTGATCCGGTGCGTCATAGACTCCGAAACACAACAGTGGCAGCTTGCGGTCATTCGGCAGTAGACCATGCAGCCGAGGTTCCAGCACATAGCCCAGTTCATAACTGGCGTAGCCCGCCAGCCAGCTGCCCGCCGCGCGCGCGTCATCGAGGGCCGCCAACGCCTGTGGCACCTCGTCCGCGGCATCCGCCCGGATGATGTGGGATGGCCGGTCGAACCGGGTTCCCGGACCGGCAGGTCCCTGATCAAAACGAATACGCAAGTGCATCCTCATAAGCCGTGATGCGCGATATAGAGAATACTCTGCCAAGGGAAAGGGGGGAAAGCGGCAATTTCACCTCTGTTCCCGATACCTCTTGCACCTTTTCGCGCGGTCCCTATAACGCAGGACAATTTGGGCGCTGGGGCGGTGCCCTGACTCGCTGACAATCGAAGGAACAAGGCCATGCCGAGAAGAACCGACATCCAGTCGATCATGATCATTGGGGCGGGCCCCATTGTTATCGGACAAGCCTGCGAGTTTGACTATTCCGGCGCTCAGGCCTGTAAGGCGCTGCGCGAGGAAGGGTACCGGGTCATTCTGGTGAACTCGAACCCTGCGACGATCATGACCGATCCGGGTCTGGCCGATGCAACTTATATTGAGCCGATCACCCCCGAAGTGGTCGCCAAGATCATCGAGAAAGAGCGCCCCGATGCCCTACTGCCCACTATGGGTGGTCAAACCGGCCTGAATACCTCGCTGGCGTTGGAAGAGATGGGCGTGCTGGACAAGTTCGGTGTCGAGATGATCGGCGCCAAGCGCGACGCGATCGAAATGGCCGAAGACCGCGCCCTGTTCCGCGAGGCGATGGACCGTTTGGGTCTTGAAAACCCCAAGGCGACCATTGTGACCGCCCCCAAGCGCGAAGACGGCTCCACCGATCTGGACGCCGGTGTGCAAATGGCACTGGATGAGCTGGAAGAGATCGGTCTGCCAGCCATCATCCGCCCTGCGTTTACCCTAGGCGGCACCGGCGGCGGTGTTGCCTATAACCGTGAGGATTATATCCATTTCTGCCGTTCGGGCATGGACGCCTCGCCCGTCAATCAGATCCTCGTAGATGAAAGCCTTCTGGGTTGGAAAGAATACGAGATGGAGGTGGTGCGCGACACCGCCGACAACGCCATCATCGTCTGCTCGATTGAAAACGTCGATCCAATGGGCGTGCATACGGGTGACTCGATCACCGTGGCCCCTGCCCTGACACTAACCGACAAAGAATATCAGATAATGCGCAACGGCTCGATCGCTGTTCTACGCGAGATTGGCGTCGAAACAGGTGGTTCGAACGTTCAATGGGCGATCAATCCCGAAGATGGCCGCATGGTCGTAATCGAGATGAACCCGCGCGTATCGCGCTCATCCGCTCTGGCCTCCAAAGCGACCGGTTTCCCGATTGCCAAGATCGCCGCGAAACTGGCCGTCGGCTACACGCTGGACGAGTTGGACAACGACATCACCAAGGTCACGCCGGCGTCGTTTGAGCCGACCATCGACTATGTCGTCACCAAGATCCCGAAATTCGCTTTTGAGAAATTCCCGGGCTCGGAACCCTACCTGACCACCGCGATGAAATCGGTGGGCGAGGCGATGTCCATCGGCCGCACGATCCACGAATCGATGCAGAAGGCTCTGGCTTCGATGGAATCGGGCCTGACCGGCTTTGACGAGATCGAAATCCCCGGCCTGAATGTCGGTGTTTGGGAAGAAGCCGACGACAAAGCTGCCGTGATCAAAGCAATCAGTCAGCAGACTCCCGACCGTCTACGCACGATTGCGCAAGCGATGCGTCACGGTCTGACGGATGACGAGATTTTCGGTGTCACCAAGTTCGACCCGTGGTTCCTGGCCCGCATCCGCGAGATCATCGAGGCCGAGCGCCAGATCCGCAAAGACGGCCTGCCGGTTACCGAGGACGGCATCCGCAAACTGAAAATGCTGGGCTTCACGGACGCGCGTCTGGGCAACCTGACTGGCCGTGACGAAGACAACGTCCGCCGCGCTCGTCGGAACCTTGGCGTCAAGGCCGTGTTCAAACGCATTGACACCTGCGCCGCTGAATTCGAAGCGCAGACACCTTATATGTACTCGACCTACGAAGCTCCGATGATGGGTGAGGTCGAATGCGAGGCGCGCCCGAGTGACCGCAAAAAGGTTGTTATCCTCGGCGGTGGTCCGAACCGGATCGGTCAGGGTATCGAGTTCGACTATTGCTGCTGTCACGCCTGTTTCGCGCTGACCGATGCGGGTTATGAGACCATCATGGTCAACTGCAACCCTGAGACGGTCTCGACCGACTATGACACCTCGGACCGTCTGTATTTTGAGCCGCTGACCTTTGAGCACGTCATGGAAATCCTGACGAAAGAGCAGGAAAACGGCACGCTGCACGGCGTCATCGTTCAGTTCGGCGGTCAGACTCCGTTGAAACTGGCCAACGCGCTTGAGGCCGAAGGCATTCCGATCCTCGGCACCACGCCCGACGCGATTGACCTGGCCGAAGACCGCGAACGCTTCCAGGCGTTGGTCAACCAGCTGGGCTTGAAACAGCCCAAGAACGGCATCGCTTCGACCGATGAACAGGCGCTTGAGATTGCCGAAGAGATCGGCTTCCCGCTGGTGATCCGCCCCTCTTATGTTCTGGGTGGCCGCGCGATGGAGATCGTGCGCGATATGGATCAGCTGCGGCGCTACATCAACGAGGCTGTTGTGGTCTCGGGCGACAGCCCGGTTCTGCTGGACAGCTATCTGGCCGGTGCGGTGGAACTGGACGTCGATGCGCTGTGCGATGGCACCGATGTTCACGTTGCGGGCATTATGCAGCATATCGAAGAGGCGGGTGTTCACTCGGGCGACTCGGCCTGCTCACTGCCGCCCTATTCACTGTCGAAAGAGATCATCGAACAGATCAAGGAACAGGCATTCAAACTGGCCAAAGCGTTGAACGTTGTGGGTCTGATGAATGTCCAGTTCGCGATCAAGGATGGAGAGATTTACCTGATCGAAGTAAACCCACGCGCCTCGCGCACCGTTCCCTTCGTCGCCAAAGCCACCGACAGCGCGATTGCGTCCATTGCAGCGCGTGTGATGGCAGGTGAGAAACTGGCGGACTTCCCGAAACGCCCACCCTACAAGACAGTCGACGACAGCAAGATCGCCGACCAGATGACACTGGCCGACCCCGACATGCCGTGGTTCTCGGTGAAAGAGGCCGTGCTGCCCTTCGCCCGCTTCCCTGGCGTCGACACCATTCTGGGCCCCGAAATGCGCTCGACCGGCGAGGTCATGGGCTGGGATCGCGACTTCCCGCGTGCCTTCCTAAAGGCACAGATAGGCGCTGGAATGGTGTTGCCGTCATCGGGCCGCGCATTCATCTCGATCAAGGATGCCGACAAAGGGCCGGATATGTTGGAGGCCGCGCGCGTTCTGGTCGATCAGGGCTTCGAACTGGTCGCTACACGCGGCACGCAAACCTGGCTGGACGCGCAGGGCGTACCTTGCGAAGTGGTCAACAAGGTCTATGAAGGACGCCCCGATGTGACTGACCTGATGAAAGACGGCGGTGTTCAGCTAGTGATGAACTCGACCGAAGGCGCACAGGCGGTGGAAGACAGCCGATCGATCCGTTCAATCGCTCTCTATGACAAGATCCCCTATTTCACCACCGCTGCCGCCAGCTACGCCGCAGCGTTGGCGATCAAGGCGCAGGCCGAAGGTGACGTCGAGGTGAAATCACTGCAGGGTTGACCTGCAGCACCAGGAGACATGCAAAACCCCCGGTCGTTTACCGGGGGTTTTTTCATTTAAGCAGCGACCGCTTGCCGTTTCTCATCTCGCTGGAAGAAAAGCAGGTAGAAGACCGGGGCCGCGACCATGGTCAGGACCGTGGCAAAAGCCAACCCGCCCATGATGGTGACTGCCATCGAGACAAAGAACGCGTCGGTCAACAACGGGGCCATCCCAAGGATCGTTGTAACCGCAGCCAGCATCACAGGTCGCAGACGCGATACGGATGCTTCGATGATCGACTCTTGCAGGGGTTTTCCCGTTGCGCGGACCAGGTCAATCTCTTCGACCAGAACGATGCCATTCTTGATCAGCATGCCCGACAGGCTGAGCAGACCCAGAAGCGCCGTAAAGGTGAACGGCAGTCCGGTGCCCAGCAAACCGATGACCACGCCGTTCACCGACATGGGCACCAAAAGCCAAATGATGACCGGCTGGCGGATCGCATTGAACAACAACACCGAGATCAGCACCATGATCAACAGGCTCAGTGGCAATTGCCTGCCAAGGCTTTCCTGGGCATCGCCCGAGTCCTCGAACTCACCGCCCCATTCCATACGATAGCCGGGTGGCAGGTCCATCTCTTCAATCGTTGCGCGCACCTCAGAATGCACCTGCGCTGCGGTCACATCTGGTGGGATATCCGCGCCAACGGTGATTGTCAGAACCCGGTTGCGCCGGTGGACCTCGGTGTTGAGCAACTGGTATTCGAACCCGTCCACCATCTGTTCGATGGGCACGAATTGGCCTGACTGATCGGAATACACGACCTGATCGACGATCGAATAGTCACCCTCTGCAGGGCGGCGCAGAATGATCGGGATCAGGCGGTCACGCTCACGCAGGACGCCACCGGTAATGCCGTCGGTCGAGAATTGCAGCGTGGCCGCAATATCTTCACGCGAAACACCGGCTGTCTGCGCGCGTTCGGTTGCGTAAATCGGTTGCACCGCCAGCTCTTTTTCGCGCCAGTCATGATGGATGTTCAGCGCGTTCGGCGTAGCAGCGGCCATACGTTGAACCGCTTCGTCCGCCAACTGCCGCAGCACGGCTGGCTCGCTACCCGAGAAGCGGGCTTGAATCGGGGTGCCTCCACCCGGACCAAAAACCAGACGTTTGGTACGAAACTCGCTTTCAGGGAACTGAGCCACCCCAAAGGCCTCGAGCTCGGCCTGCAGCATTGGGATATCCTCCAGCGTTTCCGTCCGAATGATCATGTGACCGTAGCTTGGGTTCGGGTCCTCTGCGCTATAGGTCAGCATGAAGCGGGTCGCACCCTGCCCGACAAATGTGGTGACAGAAACCACATCGTCACGTTCCGCCAGCCAATCCTCGACCACGGCCATATCTGCGGAGGTACGCGAGATTGGTGTGCCCTGAGGCAGCTTGTAGTGGACAAAGAACAGCGGCGTATTCGAGTCCGGGAAGAACTGCTGCTTCATCAGGCCAAAGCCCGCATAACAGGCCACCGTCACAGCGATCAGCCCGGCCACGACGAGCCAGCGGAACCGCAACGCCCAGCGTAGGATCGCGCCGTAAACGCGGAACAGAAGGCTGCCATAAGCGTCAACTTCACCCTCTTTCCCCTGCTTGAAGAAGTAATGCGCCAATATCGGTGTTACTGTGATTGCCAGAACCCAGCTGAGCAGTAATGAGATCCCGATAACTGCAAAGAGCGAGAACAGGAACTCTCCGGTCGCATCGGGGCTGAGACCGATGCCCGCAAAGGCCATGATGCCGATGACAGTCGCGCCCAGCAGTGGGATCTGCGTTTTCGACGCCACCTCATCCGCCGCATCGCGCGAGGATTTACCGCGCAACATCGCGATCTGCATACCTTCGGCCACCACGATGGCATTATCCACCAGCATCCCCATCGCAATGATCAGGGCACCTAGCGAAATCCGCTCCATCTCAATCGAGAACAGCGCCATGAACAGCAACGTGCCGACCACGGTAAGCAGCAATGTCGTCCCGACTACAATGGCAGCGCGCCAGCCCATGAAAAGGCCCAGAACCGCAACCACGATGATCACCGACATGGCCAAGTTCACAAGAAAGTCGTTCGAGGCTTGCTCGACCACCACGTGTTGCTGGTAGATGGGCAGAATTTCCACGCCAAACGGGATTTGCGTATCCAGTTCCGCGAATTTTGCATCCGCGCGCTTGCCGACTTCGACGATGTTCTCGGCGGCCAAACCGGCAATGCCCAGCGTAAAGGCCTCGGTTCCATCGAAACGGATCATGATGTCCGGGTCGGTCTGACGGGCGCGGTAAACGTTGGACATGTCAAACAGGTTGATCACCTGCCCCTGTGAGCCGACCGACAACCCGGCGATGGCCGACACACTATCCGACCCTTCGGCTGTCAGAATGGTGGTGCGGTCGTTCTCGGACCGAACTGAGCCGGAGGAGTTGACCGAATCCGCGTTGGCAATCGCCTCGTTGATGGCTTGGATGGGGACGTTCTGGTTCACCGAGATTGACAGATCCGGTTCGATGAAGATCGCTTCTTGCGGCAAGCCCTGAACCTCGACATCGGCAACGCCATCGACGGTTAGCAGCTCACGCCGCAGAAAGGTCGCCAGTTCGTGCTTTTCTGCGTCCGAGAACCCTTCAGCAGTTACCGCATAGAACAAGCCGAACACGTCGCCGAAACCATCATTGACGTAGGGCTGATTTACACCGGATGGCAGGCCCCGCGCCGCGTCGCGCACTTTGGCCCGCAGACGGGTCCAGATGGCGGGCAATTCGCTGCCGTTATAGGTGGATTTGATCTCAACCTCTATCAGGGACTGACCCGGCTGATTCAACGAGGTGATCGTATCCACTTCGCCCATTTGCTGGATCGCCGATTCCAGAGGCTCAGACACTTCCAGCGCCACTTGCTCGGCCGTAGCACCGGGGTATTGCGTGACGATGACCGCGTTTTTGATTGTAAAAGCCGGGTCCTCTAGACGCCCCAGCGAAAGGAAGCCCCAAATACCCCCGAACAAAGCGATCAGTATAATCAGCCACGTGTAAAGCGGCCGGTCGATAGATGCGCGTGCAATTCTCATCCGCCCGCCCCTTAGTTCGAGAAGCCGGTGAAACGGCGCACGCTCTGGCCGTCTGTCAACGCTGAGCCACCTGCGACAACAACCTCATCACCGTCTGACAAGCCGGTTAGAACACGAACTTCACCGGTCTGCGTTGGTTCGATGGTTACGGGTGCAAGGCGTACCGTGCCCTCATCTGCGCCAACCGGAGAGAAGACCATCACGCCCAGCGCGCCATCCGCGCCAGCGACGATGGCTGACGCCGGCAGAACGATCCCCGTGCGGCCATCCCTGACATGCACGTTTACCGACACGGACGAGCCGGGCAGAATCTGCAGCCCCTCAGGCGGGGTCAGACCGAACTGAATGCGGAAAGTCTGCCCAACACTCGAGGTCTCGGCGTCAAACTCACGGATTTCCAGAGGGAAAACTTCGTCGCTTACGGGGAATTTGGCCGTGATCGTGATGTCATCCTGCTGACCCGAGCGTTGGAACAGGATCTCGGGGACGTCCACCTCGATCCGCAATTCCGACATATCGTGAATGCGCACAATCGGTGTCCCCGCCGACACGGTGGTAAAGGCCTCAACTGCGCGGCTTGATACAAGCGCGTCGAACGGCGCCGTCAGCGTTGCGTGTTCCAGCTCGTATTCCGCGTCGCGGAGGGCGATAGCGGCCAGTTGCGCTTCGGTTTCGGAATCATCGACCGCCACTTGGCTGGCGGTCGTGCCGCGCAACCGCGACAGGCGCGCAACGGTTCGGTCAGCCTGTTCTTTCTGCAGGCGAGCACGATCCAGCCTGAGTTCAAACGGCTCCTGATCCAGACGGGCAATCAGACCGTCCTTTGGGATGACGAACCCTTCGGTGACGGGCATCTCGACAATCTGCCCTGGAACCTGAAAGGCCAGATCAACGGTCTGACGCGCGGCGACGCGGCCGAAAAACTGCCGTGTGAAACCCGGAGCCGTTTCCTGCACCTGCATTAGCTTGACCGGTTTCGCGGTTTCTTGCGCGACAAGCGGCGTCGCCAAAACGGCCAACAGAAGGCCCAGAGAAGTCAGCTGTTTCATTTCTTCAATCCCTCGGGAATTCCCGTTTTCAGTACGTTGTCACGAATCTTGCTCGCCATCCGGGCGAACTCGGCTGTTTCTTCTGCATTCAGGCCAGAGGCCTCGTGAAACAGATCTCCGGCTGCTGACACCAACATGTCACGCGCGCTCTCGCCTTGTTCGGTCAGCACCAGCAACCAGGCACGGCGATCGTTGGGATCGCGCTGGCGCGCCAGATAACCGGCTTCTTCCAGAGCATCCGCAGTGGCCGTAATTGTGGATGGCACGCTGAGCATATCGGCTGCCAGAACACCCATTCGCTTGGGTTCATCTAGCTTGATCAGCATATGGCATTCCGGGTGGCTCAGGTCAGTTTCGATAGTGTCGAAGGTCTCTTCGAGTTTCCAATAGAGCGCATAGACGCCCATGATGGCCTGAATTTCTGGGCTCAAACGGCTAAGCCTGTCGCTAATACTGTCTGACATTGAAGAGACTCCGAGACGTCGTTGCGGGTCATATACTTCAAATTATGAACTATTCAATAACTGAAGTTGAGAATCATCCTCGGGCCTAGCTTCCCTCGGGTAACCAAGACTTGATCAAATGCCCCTGTGACTGCATTTTGAGCAAACCCAAAACGTTCAGGACTTGCCATGTATATCCCTGCAATCACCGGTACAGGCGTTTTCACGCCCGAAAACGTCATCACCAATGCCGAGTTGGTGCAAGCCTTCAACGCCTATGCCGACAAGGTGAATGCAGAGAACGCCCAGGCCATCGAAGCCGGGCAGATGGAGCCGATGCAGCACTCATCCGAGGAGTTCATCGTCAAGGCGTCCGGCATCGAAAACCGCTATGTGATGGATAAATCCGGCGTGTTGGACCCCGACACCATGCACCCCGCTTTGCGCCAGCGCAGCGATGACGAGCCGGGGATCATGACCGAAATGGCGGTGGATGCCTGCAACAAAGCACTGGCGCAGGCTGGTCGGACGGCGGCAGATGTCGATCTGGTGATCTGCGCGGCCTCGAACCACGAACGGGCCTACCCGGCCATTGCCATCGAGATACAGCAGGCTCTGGGCATCAATGGCTTTGGGTTTGACATGAATGTCGCCTGTTCCTCGGCCACGTTTGGCATTCAGGCGGCAGCGGATATGGTGCGGTCGGGTTCGGTTCGGTCCGCATTGGTTGTGAACCCCGAAATCTGCTCGGGCCATCTGGAATGGCGCGACCGGGATTGCCATTTCATCTTCGGCGATGTGGCCACGGCCACCTTGATCGAACGCATCGAAGACGCGCAAGGCCCGCATTTTGAGGTCCTGTCGACCCGCTGCGCCACCAGTTTCTCGAACAATATCCGCAACAACAACGGTTTTCTGCGCCGCTCGCGCCCTGATGGGATGATCGACCGGCGCGACATGCAGTTCATGCAGAACGGGCGCAAGGTCTTCAAGGAAGTACTACCCATGGTCAGCCAGCATATAAGCGACCACATGGAGGCCGAAGGCATCAGCAGTGACGACCTGACACGCCTGTGGTTGCATCAGGCCAACAAGACCATGAACGATTTCATCGGCAAGAAGGTCCTTGGACGCATGCCCGAGGCGGGTGAGCAACCCAATATCCTGCAGGACTATGCAAACACCTCCTCAGCCGGGTCGATTATCGCCTTCTCCAAATATTCGGACGATCTTGAGGACGGGGATATCGGGCTAATCTGCTCGTTCGGGGCTGGCTATTCGGTTGGCTCCGTAGTTGTGAAACGGAAATCCTAGTTCGACACTGAATTTGAGTAGCTGCCAGGCGGCGGTGCAATCGGCGCGTTCTAACAACGACCGCCTAAAGGCGGTTGGTGCCAATTTTCAACTAACGCTTTCTTCTTCGAGATGCAGTTTCATCTCAATCAGAACCTGCTGCAAAAGGCTGGTTTCCTTCAGCAGGCGCTTGGCTTCATTGACGGTGATGATCCCGTCTTCGATGGCCGCCTGATACTCGGTCATCAGCATGGCAAACCGCTGGCTCAGGGCGATGACATCCGCGTTCACGCCACCTGTACGCGGAGAATCCGTGTTGCGATCCCCGTAGGACAGGGTGATGTTCTTCAGGTCCGCCAGCGCCGAGGTAACATGCGGATAGTTGGCCGCGTTCTCTAGCCGCGCCACTGCGTCGACGGGCATGAACCGATCCGCGTGTTCCGAGTTGTCCGAATAGTAGCGGCCGAGCGTTGCCTTTGATTTGCCCGTGATCTCGCACGCGGCTTCGATCCCGACATCTTTCACCAAGGCTTCGGTGTGTTTCTTAAGATAGGCCCCGATATCTGCCATAGTTCTACCCTTGCTACCTGCGCGCGCCGCCCCTTCTGTCCGTTTTGGGGGAAAGCATAGGGAAATTTCCCATAACCGAGTCATAATTGAAATGCCATAAATTGACTATCCCTCAGATATGCGAGGGTTTTGTGAGTGAGTGGCGGCCGTTCAGTGCCGGTAATGAGTAATCGTGAGGCAATATTGTTCAGCCTCACTCCGTTTTGGTCACATGTTGACCGATGGCGTCGCTGTTGCATGCGCAAGGTTCCATCCCCAAAGAGCATCTGCTCGGCCTCTGCAATGGTAACGGCGACGTCGTTTCCCTCTGATCGATTGATGGGTTGTTCGATTGGCGTCGGCGCTTTAGACCCGCCGCATGGCTAAACTGTATTTCAACTACTCGACCATGAATGCGGGCAAATCGACCGTATTGCTGCAGGCCTCGCACAATTACCGTGAGCGCGGCATGAAGACCTATCTGATGACCGCTGCCGTGGACGGGCGCGCTGGTGTGGGGCGGATCGCCTCGCGTATCGGGATTTCCGAAGAAGCCGATACCTTCCGGCCGGACGATGACGTTTTTGCCATGATCGAAACGCGCCAGAAGGCCAATCCGATCGCCTGTGTCTTCGTGGATGAGGCCCAGTTCCTGTCCGAGGATCAGGTCTGGCAACTTGCCCGCGCCGTGGATGACCTGAAGCTCCCGGTGCTGGCTTATGGCTTAAGGGTAGATTTCCAAGGCAAACTCTTCCCCGGCTCAGCAGCCTTACTGGCCTTGGCCGATGAGATGCGCGAGGTCCGCACCATTTGCGAATGCGGACGCAAGGCCACGATGGTGATTCGGCAGGACGACAATGGCCGCGCGATCACCGAGGGTGCTCAGGTTCAGATTGGCGGGAACGAGACCTATGTCTCGCTCTGCCGCAAACACTGGCGCGAGGCGGTCGGCGACTAGACCGGGTTTGGCAAGTCGCGCCCTTCGACAAAGGCGGCCACATTGTCCAACGCCATATGTCCCATGCCGGTTCGCACCTCTTCGGTGGCGGTACCCAGATGCGGCAGCAAGGTGACGTTCTGCATCTCGCGCAGTGCCTGCGGCACAGCCGGCTCGAACTCGTAGACGTCCAGCCCAGCTCCTGCGATCTGCCCTGCTTGCAGCGCGCTGATCAGAGCGGTCTCATCCACCACTTCACCCCGCGCGATGTTGACCAGAATGGCCGAGGGGTTCATGGCCTCAAGCACTGCGGCATTGATCAGATGGCGTGTCTCAGCCCCGCCCGGAACGGCCAGAACAAGAAAATCGACCGAGGCCGCAAGTGCCGAGAGAACGGGGATGAACTCGGCCTCAAAATCAAGCTGCTTGGCACTGCGGGACTGATAGGCAACCTGCATGCCAAATCCAAAGTGACAGCGCCGTGCGATGGCTTGGCCGATGCGGCCCATGCCGACGATGCCGACTCGCTTGCCGGTGACATGATGCCCTAGCATTTGTGTGGGATGCCAACCCTGCCAGTTTTCAGCCCGTACCAAACGCTCTCCCTCACCCGCGCGCCGCGCGGTCGAGAGGAGCAAGGTCATGGCGATATCGGCGGTCGCATCTGTGACCGCGCCGGGCGTGTTGGTGACCGCGATGCCTAAGGCGCGCGCGGCCTCGACATTGATGTGATTGTAGCCGACGCCGAAATTGGCCAACAGCTTGCAGCGCGGCTCGGGCACTTTGGCGAAGACTTCGGCCGAGAATAGGTCGCCCAGAGTGGGCACAACCACGTCGTAGTCCTGCAACGCCCTCACCATCTCATCCTCGGAAAGCGGAGTGGTTGCCGGGCGAATCTCAACATCGAACTCAGCGGCTGCCCGTGCTTCGACCGCCGATGTCATCGGGCGCGTGATCCAGAGTTTCATCAGTGCATCCTTCCGCCAACGGGGACATTGCCATCCGGGCCGATCAAGACGATCTCTCCGTTTTCATCCGGCAGACCCAGCACCAGAACCTCGGACATGAACTTTCCGATCTGGCGTGGCGGGAAGTTGACCACAGCCATCACCTGTTTACCGATCAGCATCGACGGGTCGTAATGTGCGGTGATCTGGGCCGAGGTTTTGCGCTTACCAATCTCACCGCCGAAATCGATCCACATCTTGATGGCGGGCTTGCGGGCTTCGGGATAGGGCTCGGCGCGGATGACCTCACCGACGCGGATGTCGACTTTCAAGAAGTCATCGAAAGAGATCTCACTCACGGCCCAGCTCCTTGGAACGGTCGGTCGCGGCCTTAACGGCCCGGTGCAGCAGATTTGGGAACCCTTCGGCTTCGTGCATCAGAACTTCAAGCGCGGCCTGTGTCGTACCATTGGGCGACGTCACATTGACCCGCAGTTGCGCGGGGTCTTCCTCGGCGGCCATTGCCAAGGCACCGGCGCCTGCAACTGTGGATTTCGCCAGTTTCATGGCCAGCTCATGCGACAGACCCTGCGCCTGCCCTGCGGCGGCCAGCGTTTCGATCAGGTGGAACACATAGGCTGGGCCTGAGCCGCTGACGCCAGTGACCGCATCTATCTGAGCCTCGTCCGACAGACGCACGGTCTCGCCTATCGCCGAAAGCAAGTTTTCCGCGAGGTCCAAATCGTCACCGGACACATGTGCGTTGCCGATCATCGCCGTGATACCCTGACGGATCGCCGCCGGTGTGTTCGGCATTGCCCGCACAATCGGTGTGCCCTCACCCAGCACGTCCTCAAACGTGGCAATCGAGGTGCCCGCCGCGACGGAAACGAACAGGCTGCCACCGCCACCGAGGGCCTGGATCGCAGGCAGAGCCTCACCCATCATTTGCGGTTTGACGGCCACCAGCACAACTGCGGGGGATTCGGGCAGTGGCGTGTTGATGTTGACGCCCTGCGCTTTCAGCCAGTCCGAGGGGTAAGGATCAATCACCCAAACGGAAGCGGCGGGCAGGCCGTGATCCAGCCAACCCGCCAACATCGCGGATCCCATCTTTCCGCAACCCAATAACACAAGGCCCTGCTCGGCCACGCGCGACATGTCCATTTGTGCCCCTCCCCTATTCTACGGTTCAGGGCAAAGGTTTACGCTCGGCCGTAGGCCTCTGCAATGGCGACTTGCATCGCCTCTTCCGGATCGCGATTGCCCCAGGTGACCAGCTGAATCGCCGGGTAGTAGCGCTCGGCGCTCAGCACGGCGGCGTTGATCATCGTGTCGATCTGATCAGGGCTTGCAGTCTGACCGCCCGCCAGAACCAGGCCATAGCGATAGACCATAAGCTTCTGGTTCGCCCAGTATGTGAAAGCGCCCGCCCAGCACTGATCATTCATCTTGTTGAGCAGCTCATACAGCTCACTCTCACGCTCCGCCGGAGGCTCCATCTCGAATGAGCAAACCATGCGCAGCGTTTCATCATAGTTGGACCAGGCCAAGGTGATCGAATAGGTCCGCCACTGCCCTTCGACAGCCATGGCAATCTGATCGTCGCCAATGCGGTCAAAATCCCAGTCGTGATGTTCGGCCAGATGTTCAACAATATCGATTGGATGAAGGTCTTCTTCGAGAAACTGCTCGGAAAGGGCCATAATGCCACCTCACTACTCTCTAGCATTTCGGGGCTGGCAGCGCCCCAGCGCTAGTTGCCTGCTCTACAAGCCGGGCTTCCCCCGTAGGCCTGTACCAAATATGGTGCGCCGCAAGAGGGTGTCTGGCAACCCCATTTCTTGGGGATAACAGCAATAAGTTGTGGACAGTCGGCAACGACGATCAAAATATTGGCGTCTCATGCAGCTTTGTCTTGATTAATTTCTGCAAGGCGGCATGATACACAACACCGCACAATCCGACCTTGGATTGCGCGGCGTTAAACTTGTCTTCAAAATTTGGAAATGGGCGTTATTTGTCCAGTTTCGCCTCAAGCGCGGCGATGCGCGCCTCAAGCGCGGCGTTCTCTTCGCGGGCCTTTTGGGCCATGGCGCGCACAGCGTCGAATTCTTCACGCGTGACGAAATCGCGGTCGGCCAGCCAACGGTCGATCATCGATTTCATCGCATTCTCGGCCTCTTCGCGTGCGCCCTGCGCCACACCCATGGCGTTGGTCATCAGCTGGGAAACGTCGTCGAGGATCTTGTTGCGGGTTTGCATGGCTTTTCTCCGAAATCGCGGTTGTATCCTATATGGGGAAGGATTGGCGCAGGCTCAAGGTTGACTTGCCCTGCAAACCCCGGGCAATGAGACGCACATGCAGGCTGTTCTGAATTTCCCCGATTTGTCGCCCGAGCTGTTCTCGATCTCACTGTTCGGGATGGAGTTCGCGCTCAGGTGGTACGCGCTAGCTTATATTGTCGGCATCCTGATCGCCTGGCGTCTGGCCGTGATGGCCCTGCGGCGTCCGGTTCTGTGGCGCAATGAGACACCGCCCATGAAACCCGAGCAGTTGGACGACCTGCTGACCTGGATCATTATTGGCGTCATTCTGGGCGGCCGGCTGGGTTTTGTGCTGTTTTATCAACCGGCCTACTACCTGTCGCATCCGGCCGACATCCTGAAGGTCTGGCAAGGCGGCATGGCCTTTCACGGCGGGCTGCTTGGGGTGATTGTCGCCTCATACCTCTATGGTCGCCGCCGCAACATTCCGACCCTGTCGTTGGGCGATCTGGTGGCCTATACCGTCCCGCCCGGCCTGTTGCTGGGACGGCTTGCCAATTTCATCAACGCCGAGCTTTGGGGCCGACCAAGCGAGCTGCCCTGGGCCGTGATCTTTCCCGGCTTCGCGGCGCAGGACTGCCCCGGCGTCGTGGCCGGTATGTGTGCCCGTCACCCCTCGCAACTATACGAAGCCGCGCTTGAGGGTGTCTTTTTGGGCGCAGTCCTTTTATGGCTGGCCTATCGGCGCGGCGCGTTCCGCAAACCCGGTCTGATCATGGGCGTTTTCCTCGCTGGCTACGGGGCATCCCGCTTCGTGGTCGAGTTCGTCCGTCAGCCCGACGCGCAGTTCGTCTCACCCGGCAACCCGCTTGGGCTGGCGTGGCATATCGGCGGCTACGGCCTTACAATGGGACAAATCCTGTCCCTGCCGATGATTGCCTTAGGTCTGTGGTTCGCCCTGCGCGCCCGGCGAATGGCATGAGCCTGAACGATCTTCTGATAGCCCGAATCCGGCAAGACGGCCCAATGACGCTGGCCGACTATATGACCGAATGCCTGTTGCACCCTACTCTGGGCTATTACTCAACGCGCGACCCGTTCGGTGCGCAAGGCGATTTCACCACCGCGCCTGAAATCAGTCAGATGTTCGGAGAGTTGATCGGGCTGTCACTGGCGCAAAGCTGGATGGATCAGGGGCAGCCATCCATGTTTGCTCTGGCCGAACTTGGACCGGGTCGCGGTACGCTGATAGCGGATATCCTACGGGCGACCCGCTCGGTACCCGGTTTTCATAAGGCGGCCAAGGTTGTTCTACTGGAAGCCTCGGAAACGCTCCGCGACGTGCAAAGGGCAACCCTGAAAGATCACAAACCGCAGTGGATCACCAATGTCGGTGAGTTGCCGGACATGCCGCTGTTTCTGGTGGCGAATGAGTTCTTTGACGCCCTGCCCATCCGCCAGTTCCTGCGCGACGGCACCGCTTGGCGCGAACGACTGATCGGTGAGGCCGATGGCACGCTGCGTTTTGGCCTTGGCCCCGCCGCACCACAAACAGCGCTACAGTACCGGCTGTCCGATACGCGAGACGGGGATCACGTCGAACTCTGTGCAACTGCCATTCCGATTCTAACCACCCTCGCCAGCCGAATCGCGCAGAACGGAGGGGCTGCGCTGATCGTGGACTATGGCGACTGGAGCTCGCTTGGCGATACGCTTCAGGCCTTAAAGGCGCATGAACGTGTGGACCCTCTGCAAACCCCCGGTCAGGCAGACCTGACCGCGCATGTGGATTTTGAGCTCCTGGCGCTGGCAGCAAAGGCCGCAGGCTGTGCTCATACCCGCCTGACACCACAGGGTATTTTTCTGGAACGTCTGGGAATCACCGCCCGTGCACAGGCTCTGGCCAAGGGTATAGGCGGCTCCAAGCTTGATGAACTGGTGGTCGCACATCGCCGGTTGACGCATCCAGATGAAATGGGAAATCTGTTCAAAGTGCTGGGCCTCTACCCGCCCCAAGCTGCGCCTCCACCGGGACTGGAACCATGACTTTGGAAATTCTCACGTCGGATATGCTGGCCCCCGTAAAACACGGCTTTTTCAGCCGTAGAGGCGGCGCATCCTCGGGTGTCTTCGCGGGATTGAACTGCGGCTATGGCTCGTCCGATCAGACCGAGATCGTCGCCCTGAATCGCCGACGGGTTGCTGACGCGATGGATGTCACGCCCGAGGCGCTGGTTGGTATTCATCAGGTTCATTCACCCGACGTGCTGACCGTCGATGCGCCCCTTACGGGTGACAAACCCAAAGCGGATGCGCTTGTGACGGCCACGCCCGGGTTGGCTCTGACAATTCTGACCGCGGACTGCCAGCCTGTGCTTTTCTGCGACCCTGACTCGAACGTGATCGGTGCTGCCCATGCTGGCTGGCGCGGAGCTTTGGACGGAGTACTAGAGGCCACATTGGACGCGATGGAGGCATTGGGCGCCACGCGCGAAAACACGCGTGCCGTGATCGGGCCATCCATTTCGCAGGTGGCCTACGAGGTCGGCCCCGAATTTTTGGATGCTTTCATGGCGGATTCCTCGGAGAACAGCAGGTTCTTCGCCAATGGCATCGACGATCGGATGCAATTTGATTTGCCAGCCTTTGGTCTGCATAAACTGCGCCAAGCAGGTGTGGGGCAGGCAGAATGGACCCGGCATTGCACGTATTCCGATCCGCATCGCTTTTATTCATACCGCCGGACAACACACGCCAAAGAGGCGGATTACGGGCGGTTGATTTCGGCGATCAGATTGTAGATTAGGCCCAATTAAGGCAAAACCGCCACCTTTCCGCCACATTTATTGTGTTTATCTGACACAGAATCGTAGTGAATTTTGTGCCAGTACTCAGAAGGTTATCTGTCTTTGCCGACAAATGAATGCTGGCACCTCAAACAGAGGAACCGCCAACCTTTATTTTTGTCCGGTTTTGATCCCGGTTAAGCCTTATCCCTGCCGCAAACACGCGGCACGTTAAGTCTACACACACGGAATGAGGCTCAGACCTCCGATCGAGCAGGACCAGAAAATGAAACAGAAATCTCGCTTTCTCAGCGCGGTCATCCAGGCCGCACAGGATCCGAAACTGGACATGCCGTGGAAGCGAGTGTCAAGCCATTCTGTCAGGGTTGCCCGCCGTCTGGCGACGCGACGCTGAAACAGAAAGCCAACGGAACCAAGCTGCCGGTTCCATTTGGTCAACGCGCACCGGGTAGTGCTCCGGTCCGATGTGCGTGGGATGCAAAGAAAACTGCATCCTGAGTTCGGAGCGTGTTTGCGGGCATTTTCGCCCGCGCAGTACGAGTTTGTCTGGGGGGTCAATGGATTGACCAATGGAATGCGAAATTGCTTCGCTGTGCGCTGCGGCCATCGCCGGTGCCCAAGGTTTACCCATTTATTTCAAGACAAAGAACCGAACCGACAGATGGGCCTGCATGGGGGTATGCCCCGTCTGATCCGGTTCTAAAAGGAACAGAATATTTATGACTATTCCAAAATCACTGGCCATTGCTGCCAGAAATGCTGTCGAAACCTCGGCATTGCTCCGCGACACTCCGCGGCCGACTACAAAACAGAAAGCCCAGCTGCGCCGTTACGAAGTGAGCGCCCTGCTCAAAAACGGAGACATTGCGCAAACCCGGCATATCGCACCGGCCCTGCCGATGTTCGAGGACGCCTTTTGCGCCTTCTCACGGGGGTCGCTTGTGGAAACCGAACAGGGGCCAATGGCAATCGAGGATCTGCTGCCCGGCGACACGGTACTTACGCAGGACGGGACCTCTGAGACCGTTTTGTGGAAGGGCTCGGTGACGCTGATACCGGGCCGCGAGGACTCCCGCGGGCGCACCCGTCCGCTGACCCGTATTATGGCCGATACGTTTGGTATGCAGAAACCGATGTCCGGTGTGATCGCAGGACCAGCCGCGCGCCTGCTTGGCACGCCTGCCCATTTGCGGCGCCTGCACGGTGGGTCACCGATTCTGACGCCTGTGGCCGAATTTCAGGACGGAATGGGTGTTGTGGAAACAATGCCGCCCACTCCGGTGGAATTGTTTCACATATGCCTGAAAAAACACTCGGTCATCCGTGTAGACGGCCTGCCCTTTGAAACCTATCATCCAGGTGCTAATGCGGTTCGCATGATCAGCCATTCGTTACGGTCGATCTATCTGAACCTTTTCGCGCATATCGAATCGTTGAACGATTTTGGCCCGTTGCTTATGCCGCGCGCCGGAGACGGAGAGATCGACGCGATATCAGCGTGAAGTGTTAAAGAGTACTGCAGAGTGGGGGCTTTATGCAGATTTTGATAGGATGGGCTTTGACCCTGGCGGTGGTGGCTATGCTGCCACCCTGCCCAACAGAAACACGACGGATGTGGTTTAGGCCGAGCGGTTCATTCGGTCTTCCAGCACATCGAACGGGACGCCTGGGTCGTCTTTTGCGCCGCGGATAACAAGCGATGTCTTGACGCTGGCCACGTTTGGCGTGGTCAGTAGTTCTCCGGTCAGGAACTGCTGAAAACTGCTGAGGTCGGGCGCGACGCATTTCAGGATGAAGTCGACCTCGCCGTTCAGCATGTGGCACTCGCGAACCAGCGGCCATTGTCCGCACTGCGCCTCGAATGCGCTGAGTTCCGATTCAGCCTGGCTGTCCAATCCAACCATCGCAAAGACCTGAACCTCGAAACCAAGCTCGCGAGCGTTCACTTCGGCGTGGTAGCCGGTGATATAACCCGATTCCTCCAACGTACGGACGCGGCGCAGACACGGAGGGGCAGAGATACCGACCCTTTTGGCCAGTTCCACATTGGTCATGCGACCGTCCGCCTGCAATTCTGCCAGAATCTTGCGATCAATTTCATCCAGCCGGGTCGTGACCATAAAACGCTCCTGATTTTTCGGTTCTTATATCAGCACCCAGCCCACGCGCAATAATGTTTCGTAGCTGCGCAATTTTCTTTGTTTTCAAATCGCTCATTTGCGCAGGGCCATACCGTCAAGGCATATCAGCTTCCCTTCATGAAGGGGCTTTAAGCCCTGCCCGCCCATCGCTATATCCTTGCGACGGGCAAAAGGCCCATTTCAGGCAGTTCGAGCGGGGGTACCATGGCCGACACACGACACACCAAGGTTCTGATCATCGGGTCGGGGCCCGCAGGCTATACAGCCGGGGTTTATGCAAGCCGCGCGATGCTGGAACCCATTCTGGTGCAAGGGATCGAGCCCGGCGGCCAGCTGACAACCACTACCGAGGTCGAAAACTGGCCCGGCGACACAGAGGTACAAGGCCCCGATCTGATGGTCCGCATGCAGGACCACGCCAAGGCGATGGGCTGCGAGGTCATCGGCGATATCATCAGCGATCTGGATGTCTCGAAACGTCCGTTCACCGCAAAAGGGGACAGCGGCACGGTTTACACTGCTGATGCGGTCATTCTGGCAACCGGCGCACGGGCCAAATGGCTTGGCCTGCCGTCGGAAGAGAAATTCAAAGGCTTCGGCGTCTCGGCCTGCGCGACCTGCGACGGGTTCTTCTACCGCGGGCAAGAGATCGTTGTAATCGGTGGTGGCAACACCGCCGTGGAAGAGGCGTTGTTCCTCACCAATTTCGCCAGCAAGGTGACCCTGATCCACCGCCGCGACGAGTTGCGGGCGGAAAAGATCCTTCAGGATCGCCTGATGAAGAATGAAAAGATCGAACCGCTCTGGTTCCATGAACTGGACGAGGTCATCGGGACCGACGCGCCCTTGGGCGTCGAAGGCGTGCGCGTCAAAAACGTGAAAACGGGCGAGATCTCTGAAATTCCGTGCAAGGGCGTTTTTGTCGCCATCGGCCATGCCCCGGCCAACGAATTGGTCAAGGACACGCTGGAAACCCATATGGGCGGCTATGTCGTGACCAAGCCGGGATCAACCGAGACTTCGGTGCCGGGCGTTTTCGCAGCCGGTGACCTGACAGATCACATCTACCGTCAGGCCGTCACCAGCGCAGGCATGGGCTGCATGGCTGCCCTGGATGCCGAACGCTTTCTGGCCGAACAGGACTAAGGGGCCATAGGGTCAGGTTACACCGGCTTGACCCTATCCCCGCGCGGCCTCACACTGGTGCAAAACATGAGGGTCGCGCGTGGTCACAACGGACAACGCTCTTTGGCGTGGCGGGTGGTCAACCCGGCTTAGGATCGGCAGCGGGCTGGTCCTTTTTGTCTTTGCCTTCTTCCATTTTCTGAACATCGGCCTGGGCCTGTTTCACACCGACTATCTGCATGGCATGCAGGACGGTCGAAAGGCCGTAACCCGCCACGACGCCATGAGCGCGCTTCTCTACCTAGCGTTGATCGTGCACTCGGGCCTTGCGCTAACGTCGATCATACAGCGACGGACGTTGCGCATGCCGTTCAGTTCGGCCCTGCAAATCGTGCTGGGGCTGCTGATCCCGATCCAGCTGATCGTCCATATCATTCACACGCGATACGCGCATGAGATCTACGATGTGAATGACGAAATGGGCTATATCATCATTCTGATGTGGCCAAGCTCTGCGATTTGGATGCAAAGTCTACTGTTACTGATCGTGTGGGTCCATGGCTGCATCGGGTTGCACATGTGGCTGCGGTTGACCCGGTGGTGGGGCAAGACCCTGCCCTACCTGATCGGTATTGCGGTCTTTGTGCCCTGTTTCGCCTTGGCCGGTGTGCTGACCGAAGGGCGCCGGATCTGGGCCGATTTTGCCGATGACTTCCTGCGCGAACAGTATATCGAACACTACAACTGGCCCTCGGCCGAGGCCTTCGAGGCCATGTTCCGCGTCGAAGACAACGCCATGACGGGGTTTTGGGCCGCGCTCGGGGCCACGGCGGCCTTCTATCTTGGCCGCAAACTGTGGCGTCGTCGGCATTCCGTGCAGGTCACCTATGCCCGAGGTCCCGAGGTTTTTGCCGAGAAGGGCATGACGCTGCTTGAGATGTCTCAGGCCAACGGCATCCCGCATGCCGCCCTGTGTGGCGGCAAGGGCCGCTGCACCACCTGCCGCGTGATCGTTGAGGATGGCGGAGATCACCTGCCCCCGCCCAGCGAGATCGAAGCCCGCAGTCTGGCCGCTGTTGGGGCCTCGGCCCAGACGCGCCTGGCCTGTCAGATGCGCCCGACCGAGCCGGTAAAGGTCTTTCGTGTTTTCCGTCCCGACGGCAAGCACGACCGGGCTCATGCAAGTCAGGGACAGGAACGTCAGTTGGCCGTGCTGTTTCTAGACATGCGCGGCTTTACCGCCCGCACCGCGGGGCAATTGCCATATGACATCGTGTTCCTGTTAAACCGGTTCTTTGACGCGATTGTGCCTTCGATCACCTCTCAGGGCGGGGTCGTCGACAAATATATGGGGGATGGGTTGCTGGCGGTTTTTGACAAGCCCGACCCCCAGCAATCCGCCCGCGCCGGTCTGAAAGCGGCAATTGAGATCAGCCATGCGCTGGAACAGTTCAACCGACAGCTTTCATCCGAAGACAGCCCGCATATACGCATCGGCATGGGACTGCATCTGGGCGATCTGGTGCTTGGGGAAATTGGCGCGGCGGGCCATGCCGCGCAAACCATCATCGGGGACGCCGTAAATGTCGCCAGCCGCCTTGAGGCCGAAACAAAGCCGCTGGGGGTTGAGCTTCTTGTGTCTGCCGAGCTGCTACAGGCCGCCGAGATGGACATCTCGGACGATCGTATTCAGCCCTTCAATCTGCGCGGCGTGTCCGAGCCCGTTCCAGCCCTGCCGGTGCCGTGCGCCTCAGAACTGGAAACGGCTTGAGACAACAGGAACGCGCATACTTCAGGAACGCGCATACTTACTGTGGCACATTTGCGCTAGACTACTGGAACTTTGATCGCCCGTTTTCCGCCGAATTGGAAAATTCTTCCAATCACAAGAAAAACCGCTCATATCATCCTTAGTTTTATCTGACTCTGTGGACTCCGACTCTGTGGCAGGGCACATGCCGTTTCAAATGACAAGATCACACTGGCGCATCATCACATCGACAAGAGAATTCCAATGACAATGTTAAGCAATCTCGCCCCCATTCCCGAACTCTACGTCTCCTATGACTCGGCCCAGAAGCTGAAGGTTGAGGCAGCGGATCTGACCAGCCACGACCTTTCTCCGCGCCAGATCTGCGATCTGGAACTGCTGATGAATGGCGGTTTCAATCCGCTGAAAGGGTTCCTGTCCGAAGCCGATTATGACAACGTTGTCGAGAATATGCGCTTGGCCGATGGGACTCTCTGGCCGATGCCGATCGCCCTGGACGTCAACGAAGAGTTCGCCGAAAGTATCCAATTGGGTCAGGACATCGCCCTGCGTGACCAAGAGGGTGTGATCCTCGGCACAATGACAGTGACCGACCGTTGGACCCCGGACAAGGCGCGCGAGGCCGAGAAGGTTTTCGGTGCCGATGACGATGCGCACCCGGCGGTGAACTACCTGCATAACGTCGCGGGCAAGGTTTATCTGGGCGGTCCAGTCACAGGCATTCAGCAGCCCGTCCACTATGATTTCCGTAGCCGCCGGGATACTCCGAACGAGCTGCGCGCCTATTTCCGCAAGCTGGGCTGGCGCCGCATCGTTGCGTTCCAGACACGCAACCCGCTGCACCGCGCCCACCAGGAACTGACTTTCCGCGCCGCGAAAGAGGCGCAGGCCAACCTGTTGATCCACCCGGTTGTCGGCATGACCAAACCGGGCGACGTGGACCACTTCACCCGCGTGCGCTGCTATGAGGCGGTGCTGGACAAGTACCCGGCCTCAACCACCTCGATGTCGCTGATTAACCTGGCGATGCGCATGGCTGGCCCGCGTGAGGCCGTCTGGCATGGCCTGATCCGCGCCAACCACGGCTGCACCCACTTCATTGTTGGCCGCGACCATGCTGGCCCCGGCAAGAACAGCCATGGTGAAGATTTCTACGGCCCCTATGACGCGCAGGATCTGTTCCGCAAATACCAAGATGAAATCGGCGTTGAAATGGTCGACTTCAAGCACATGGTCTATGTGCAGGAACGCGCCCAGTACGAGCCGAATGACGAGATCCTCGACAAGGACAACGTCACGATCCTGAACATCTCGGGCACCGAACTGCGCCGCCGTTTGGCCGAAGGCCTAGAAATCCCCGAATGGTTTAGCTTCCCCGAGGTCGTGGCCGAACTGCGCAAAACCAAACCGCCGCGCAGCCAGCAGGGCTTTACCGTGTTCTTCACCGGCTTCTCGGGCTCGGGCAAATCCACCATCGCCAACGCGCTTATGGTCAAGCTGATGGAGATGGGAGGCCGCCCCGTGACGCTGCTGGATGGCGACATTGTGCGCAAGAACCTGTCGTCCGAGTTGGGCTTCTCGAAGGAACACCGAGATCTGAACATCCGTCGTATTGGTTATGTCGCGTCCGAGATCACCAAGAACGGCGGTATCGCCATCTGCGCACCGATTGCGCCCTATGCGACCACGCGCCGGGCCGTCCGGGAAGAGATCGAACAGTTTGGTGCCTTCTGCGAGGTTCACGTGGCCACCAGCATCGAGGAATGCGAACGCCGCGACCGCAAGGGCCTGTATAAGCTGGCGCGCGAAGGCAAGATCAAAGAGTTCACCGGCATCTCAGACCCTTACGACGTGCCCCAGAACCCTGAACTGAGCGTCGAAACGGAGAATGTCGAGGTGGACAACTGCGCTCATCAGGTTCTGCTGAAGCTCGAGAGCATGGGCCTGATCGCTGCGAACTAAACGGTTGAGCTAAACCAGATTGGAAACGGCCTCCGGTCACCGGGGGCCGTTTTTCGTGCGAACCAACGACTGAGATTGACAAAGATGCGTGGCCTTGATGCAGTCAGCCCAGTCAAGTTCGCCACAGTCAATCCACGATGCACCCCCTTCCTCAAATCGCCAGCTTCTGGTTTGGCTCCGATCTCAGCTGGCTCGAGGCGCTGTGCATTCAATCCTATCTGGACCATGGTCATTCCTTCACCCTATATGCGGCCCACGACATCGCGAACATCCCAAATGGCGTCGACCTGCGGCATGCGTCCGAGATACTGTGGCCCGCCCCTTTTGATCTACGGCCCGAAGATCGGCTGGGCGTTGCGGTGTTTTCGGACATTTTCAGGTTGAGGTTGCTGGAACGCACAGATTTCATCTGGGTGGATCTGGATGCGCTCTGTCTGAAGCCTTTCGATTTTGCGTCCCCTTTTGTCTTCGCCCCCTCTCAATCCGGCAAGTTTCCCAATGGGGTGCTCCGCCTGCCCCGAGAATCTCAGACGCTTGCGCAGATGCTGGCATTTGTCACCTCGGCCAACCCGACCCAACCCTGGCGCGGGGCCAAGCTGCGCAGACGCAACGAGCAGCGTATCGCTGAGGGTGAGACCTGGGGGATCGAAGCGCTGCCATGGGGATGCTCCGGCCCCAAGGCGCTAGGGCATTTTCTGCGTGAGACCGGAGAGGGAATCCACGCCCTGCCCGCCGATACCTTCTACCCCCTGGCGAATGAGGCGCTTTGGAAGCTACACGACCCTCGTGTGCCCCCATCCACTATTGAACGAGACGGGGTACATTCCGTGCATGTCTTTGGGCATCAGAAGAAATTCATGGCCCAACAGACTGCGGGCCTGCCGGTGCGGGGATCGTTTCTCAGCATGGTGTGTGACCGGCACGGGATTGAACCAAAAGACAACCCGATCGCACCGATGGCTTGGATGAGTATCTAGCTAGCGGCGCTGGACAGCTCATGCCGCAGCGCGCGCACGGCGCGTTCTTCGAACTGACCGTAATCTGCAGCCGTGTCCTGAATCGCTTTCAGATGGGGCAGACGCTGGGCATAGTCTTCCTCGGATGCAGACTGTATCGCTTGCTGTATATCTGCCTGTGTCTCACACAGGA
Organism: Ruegeria sp. BG11; assembly: GCF_056538565.1. Classification (NCBI taxonomy): domain Bacteria; kingdom Pseudomonadati; phylum Pseudomonadota; class Alphaproteobacteria; order Rhodobacterales; family Roseobacteraceae; genus Ruegeria; species Ruegeria sp. BG11. Next base: position 139,498 of record NZ_JBQFTH010000010.1, read on the forward strand.
TCATCCCCGAAGTGTCCATGAAATCCCCGATGTTTGGGCAGCCCCAGTAAATCGGAACGGTCGCGCACAGGATCGAGTCGATCAGTTTCTCTGAAAAGTAGTTCCGCTCTCGCACATTCTCGATCACGACCGAATAGCGATAAGGAGCTAGCCCGTCCGATTTCTGATCGAAGGGCGTGTATCCGCGCCCCATGATATCCACATCGGCCCCGGTTTCTCGGATCCAATCTATGACGTCATGGCGTAGCTGATGGCCCACTAGGTCTCGCTTGGCCGAGGCGATCAGCGAGCAGGATTTAACCTTCTCAGCGTGTAGCTCCTGCCAGTCTGGCACCATCGTCACGCCATAGGGTAGAAAAACGGCATTGGGCAGGTTTTCCACTAGAACGTCGTGAAAGGTGAACACCCGAAAGAACCGCCGCCATGTCAGGCGTAGCTGTCGATCATGCTTTGCGTGGATGGCCGACGGCTCGCCCATCACCAGTGAAATCCGCGCTTTCGTGCCACGGCGCAACCGCCAGTGAACCGTTGAATTGGGATACATGATCAGATGATCCGTCGGCGCGAGGTCGCCAACTGTTTTGCCCAGCAAACGATCCGGACAGCCCTCGTGCCAGATCAGCTCGGACAGAGGCACCTCGGCCAGTTTCGGGCCCAGACGGTGGCCGTAGGGTAAAACAGCAATCGCTTGGGTCATTGATCCGCCTCAGGCAAGTCGACCTGTCCGCGCATCAGAACATAGCCCTGCCCTGCCACCTTGATCCCGGTCATGACATCGCTCGGACCGACACGCGTCACCGTTGCTTGCCCCGGACGCCCCATGTCGTGACCCTGTTCAGCAATGAATTGGTCTTTCTCCATAAGCCCGTATTTCCAAAGATAGGCTGCCATTGCACCGGTGGCAGACCCGGTAAAAGGATCCTCGGGCGGGCTGGGCGGTGCCAGCAGCAGGCGTGAGAACGTATCCCCTTGTGTCGTCGCCCCCTGCAAGGTGACCAAAAACGGCTCGGCCATATCGGAACCAGAAAATCCCGCTTTTGCTGCCACCTCGCGCAAAGGACCTTCGGCCAACCGCGCCGCGCGTAACGCTTCGTGATCCCGCAGCACCGTGATACAGAACGGCAACCCGGTAGAGACAAATCGCGGAGGAGAAATAATCGCGTCCTCGGGCAACGAGATCGCACTGGCGACCAGATCAGCAGGCACATATACCCCAAATTCCGGGGCAACCTGTGTCATCTCGATCTCATCACCGTTCAAACGAATGGCAACAAGGCCTGCCCCGGTTTCCAAAGTCAGAGACTCACCCTCAACCAGACCGCGCGAACGAAGTGCTGCGACCGTTGCGATGGTCGGATGACCTGCAAAGGGGATTTCGCGGCTGGCCAGAAAATACCGCACCCGGATATCGGCAACATCCGACGGGCCGGTAAAAGTACACTCGACCAGAGAAGTTTCGCGCACATAGGCCATGCAGACCTCATCCGGCAGATGGGCCGCGCTATGGATGACGGCGCAGCCATTGCCACCAAAGGCTTTGTCGGTAAATGCATCCACCCAGTCAAAATCGAACCAGCTCATCCGGCGTTTCCTTACATGCAGATGTCATCCCGGATACAATCCAGAGTTTGTGCATGTTTCGCTGGTGTCGGGCGGAATGTCACGCGCAAACGCGTTTGGCTGGGGCCGTTCAGTGAACGGCCACCGGCGAGAGATCATGCTCGCGGGCCAATACAAAGGCCAACTTGCGGTCGGCGACAAGCGCCAGTTGCTGCCCGTCTGAGTCATGAACGGCGTACAGCTGATCCAGATCACCCGCCTGATCGCGCAGATCGCTGGGCAGATCGGCAACCTCAACCGTTTTGACATAGACGATACGATCGCCTTCGGTGTTGATTTCAATCGGTGTGTTCATTGCTCTTACCCCTTCCGTATGTTGATTGTCTGCACCACGGTTTCCGGCACGGCGCGGGTCAGATCCACATGCAGCAGACCGTTCTCCATAATCGCCTCGCCCACCTCGACACCGTCGGCCAGCACGAACATGCGCTGGAATTGACGCGCCGCGATGCCGCGATGCAGGAAGATGCGCCCCTCGCTATCGTCGCGCTGACGGCCTCGGATCACCAGTTGGCGGTCCTCAATGGTGATCGACAGATCCTCTTCCGCGAACCCGGCCACCGCCAGAGTGATGCGGTAGGAATAGTCCGAAGTTTGTTCGATGTTGTAGGGTGGATATCCTTCATTGCCAGCCTTTGCAGATCGTTCCAGAAGGCGTTCCAATTGCTCGAACCCCAACAAATGCGGGTATGAGCCCAAGGTAAGTTTCGACACGTGTTCTCGTCCTTTTATGTCAAAGCGACGTTTTGGGCGGCCCCGATTTGGCAACCGCACAAGATAGAATATGGGAAGAAACCGGGAAGTCCACAAGGTCTGGCGCGATAACGTCTTGCACACTATCTTGTTGGGGACGCATCACAACAAGCCCGAGTCGCCAATGAACGCGCCCACTGACCTTTCCATGAAAACCGACGAAGTTCTGCGGGTTGAGTTGGAGGTTTTTCGCCGTCAGCATCGCGATCTTGATGAGGCGATCGAGGCGTTGCAGGCCACGGGTACATCGGATCAATTGACGATCAAACGGTTGAAAAAGCAGAAACTGCGGCTGAAAGACATCATCCGCCTGATCGAGGATCGCCTGACCCCCGACATCATCGCCTGACGCATTGCCACGCATGCGGATTTGGCTATAGTGCGCGCTCTTTCGAACGGCAGGGACGCAAGCAGATGAGCGATGTGAAAGTGGGGATCATCATGGGCAGCCAATCGGATTGGCCCACGATGAAAGAAGCCGCCAATATCTTGGATGAATTGGGCATCGCGTATGAAAAGCGCATCGTTTCGGCCCACCGCACGCCTGATCGTCTTTGGGACTACGGAAAGACCGCCGCGTCGCGCGGTTTGCATGTGATCATCGCAGGCGCCGGAGGGGCCGCGCATTTGCCCGGCATGATGGCATCGAAAACCCGCGTGCCCGTTATTGGTGTTCCAGTTCAGACGCGGGCTTTGTCGGGCGTCGACTCGCTGTATTCGATCGTTCAGATGCCGAAAGGATTTCCTGTAGCGACCATGGCAATCGGCTCGGCCGGTGGGGCCAATGCGGGCTTGATGGCGGCTGGTATTCTGGCCTTGCAGGACAGCGCTCTGGCTGAACGGTTGGACACGTGGCGTGAGGCTCTGTCAGCTTCGATCCCGGAGGAGCCTGTTGATGAGTGACGCTCTGAAACCCGGCGCCCGGATCGGTATTCTGGGCGGAGGCCAATTGGGCCGGATGCTGTCGGTCGCTGCCTCCCGCTTGGGGTTTGTGACCCATATTTTTGAGCCGGGCGCGAACCCACCCGCCGCTCAAGTCGCCGACCGCGTGACAACCGCGCCCTATGACGACGCCGACGCGCTGCGCGCCTTCGCCGACTCGGTCGATGTCATCACCTACGAGTTCGAGAACATCCCGACCGAGGCGTTGGACCTGCTCGAAGCCCACCGGCCGATCCGACCGGGACGCGAGGCGCTGCGGGTCAGTCAAGACCGGTTGACCGAGAAGAATTTCCTGCAAGGTCTGGGCCTCAACACAGCACCTTTTGCGGACGTCACCGATCTGGCAAGCCTGAATACGGCCATTGAGGAAATCGGCACACCCGCGATCCTGAAAACCCGCCGGCTCGGCTATGACGGCAAAGGTCAGGCCCGCCTGCGCGCGCCTGAGGATGCCGAGGCTGCTCTGGCCGATATGGCGGGCGCGCCTGCGATCCTTGAGGGGTTTGTGGACTTCTCGCACGAGGTCTCGATCATCGCGGCCCGCGGGCTTGATGGTCAGGTTGCTTGCTTTGACCCCGGTGAGAACGTCCACCGCGACGGTATCCTGCACACAACAACGGTCCCTGCCCACCTGCGCCCGGCGCAGCGCACGGATGCAGTTCTGCTCGCGGCTAACATTTTAAATTCTCTTGATTATGTGGGCGTGATGGGGGTTGAATTGTTCGTCACACCCTCGGGCCTGATCGTGAACGAAATCGCGCCTCGGGTGCATAACTCGGGTCACTGGACGCAGAATGGCTGTGCCGTTGACCAGTTCGAGCAGCATATTCGCGCCGTGGTCGGATGGCCCTTGGGCGACGGGCAGCGGCACTCGGACGTTGTGATGGAGAACCTGATCGGCGACGATATGGACCGCGTGCCGGAACTGGCGCAGGAGCGGGACGTTGCTTTGCACCTGTACGGCAAGGCCGAGGTCAAGCCGGGCCGTAAGATGGGTCACTTCAACCGGATCGCCCGCTGAGGGAAATCGCGCATTCTGCGCGATGCCTCCGGCGGAGGTATTTTTGAACAGAAGAAGATGAGGCGGTCAGGCGAAAAATCTGGCCGCGATGTCACCGGACATATGGCTGACACGCCCGCCAGCAAAGGTGGCAGCGACGCGGTGGGTTTTTGCGTCCAGAATGACAATATCGGCGCGTTGACCCGGCATCAGCGTGCCGCGATCTTTCAGGTCGAGAACCCGCGCGGGGCCAGATGAGACCAGAGCCCAGGCCTCCGCAAAATTCAGCAACCCGCTTTTTGCCAACATCAGCGCAGCGCGGCGCGGGCTGGGATAATGGTAGTCCGAGGCCAGAGCGTCACACAGCCCCATCGCGATCAGGTCCAGCGCGCTGGCGTTGCCCTTATGGGAGCCTCCGCGCACCACGTTAGGTGAGCCAAGGATGATGTGATCACCGGCATCGTGTGCGGCTTCGGCTGCGGCGAGGGTTTCGGGGAATTCAGCGATCGAAACACCGCGTTTGCGCCATCCTGCACGGGTCTCAGACGTGGCATCATCATGGCTGCCTAAGCGCACGCCGATTTGGATCAACTCAGCGCAAAGCGTGTCCAGCGCCGTTGGGACTTCATCGCTGCGAGCATGCATGGATAGCAGCATCTGGAAATGCGCATCAGGGTTGCGCCCCGCTTTCAGGGCCTGCCCCGTCAGACGCGTAGGTTTGCGCCCTTCGGCCAGGCGGTCATGCGGCAGGTGATCGTTGAAGACGACATAAAGCACCTGCCAATGAGCAATCTTTTCAGCCAGCCCGTCATAATCGTCCAGCATATGCGTCTCGAACCGCAATTGCGGGATCAGATCCGTGACGGCGCTGTCCTTGACCTCGGCAATCGCCTTGAACACCTGCGAGGCGAAATCCGGCCCGCGCACCCCGCCCTCCCAGCTGTAAAACTGAGCCAGAACGCCGGTGGTGATCCCGTTGGCGGCAAGCTCGGCCTCGACCGAAAGGATGCCTTCGTTCATCTGCTTCATGGCACCGCGGCGCGGGGCGATGTGACGCTCAAACCCGTCCCCATGCAGGTCGATGATGCCGGGCAGAACCAGATAGCCTGACAGATCAACCTGTCGCCCGGTCTGGTCGCCCTGCACTACCCCTTCGGCAATTGACAAATCGGCACGCGACAACCCGGCCTCCGGCAGCAGAACCTCTGCTCCGGTCAAGGTCAGTTCCAATGCGGTCATTCCGTGCGCTCCGAGTCCGGCTCCGAGCAATCCTGCCCGATACAGATCTCGTCAATTAAGTCCATTACCCCATCAAGCCAAGTGATTTGCGGATCGAACTGTCCGAACTCGATGAAGTGCAGTGCCTGGGCCATAACACGGGGATTGTTCATCATGAACGTATGCGTCACAGGCAGAACGATGTGATCCGCCATACCTTCAACTCGGGTCGTCCGGATCGACACTTTGCCATCGTCAGGCCCGTCTATCATCGACGAGAAGACTGGGTTCAGAGAATTTTCACCCGCGATCACCCCAAGCTCGAACTCAACTGCGGGCAATTGATGCGGGATACCTTCCAGGCCTGTGCCCAACTGCAGCCCTGCCGGACCATTGAGGTAGCCGAACACCTCCCATGCGCCCAATTCATCCACCAATTGACTGCCCTGATTGGGCGGTCCAAGCATGACAACGCGACCCAAATTCTCTGGTTCGTGATCCTGCAGCCAATAGCGCAACAGGATGCCCCCCATGGAATGCGCCACGACATTTGCGGTGTCGTCCCCGCATTTGGCGAACGCATCGGGCAGAGTTTGCTCGGCCAGTTCCGGAATACCCAAATCGGTCGACGGATAACCAGGGCGAATGACCGTGTAGCCATGCACCTCGAACAATTGCTCCATCACCGAGAAGGACGCCTCGGTCCGAGCCAGCCCGTGCAGCAGGATCACGCATTTCGCCTGGGCCGCGGCCGGGAGCAGGAGAAAAAATATGGCAAGCAGAATTCTCATACCCGCCAGATAAAGCCTAATTCGGTTCCGGGAAAGATGTGACCTCAGGTTCTGCGCTGTACTGCCAGCGCGATCCCGCCCAAAACCAGTGCCGCGCCGATGATCAAGCGCATGCTTGCCACCTCACCCAACAGCAAAATTCCGGCAACGATTGCGATGACAGGGACGCTGAGTTGTACGACCGCAGCGACCGAAGGGGCAAGCTGCGGCAACACGCGGTACCACAGCGCGTAGCCAAGGCCCGAGGTCACGCCTCCGGACAGAGCCGCCAGAAAATAGCCAAACCCAGTCATCTGCCAAGTACCACCTGCCACTAGCAAGGCCAATGCCGTGACGGGCAATGCGACAACAAAATTGGCCGCCGTGCCCTCCAACGCGTTTGGTTCAGACCGCCCGGCCAAGGAATAAGCAGCCCAACCAACCCCCGCCGCGACCATCAGAGCAGCCCCCAAGGCGTCCACCTGAACGATCCCCGATGGCCAAAGCACATAGGCCAACCCGCCCAGCGCGACCGCTGCGCCTGCCAATTGGCGCACCGTCGGGGCCGCTCCGGTCATAGCACCGACTGCGAACATGGTGATCTGAACGACACCGAACAGGATCAACGCACCCAACCCGGCGTCCAACGTCAGGTATGCCACAGAAAAGCCAATCATATAGAGAGACAGTGACCCCGCCCCGATGATCCGACGTGGTGAGCGAAGCGGCAGAACCCCGCCTTTCAAAAGAACCAACACGGCCAGAACCACCGCCCCCGCAAGAACACGGAAAACGGCGAACCCCGCAGGATCACTCGCCCCGATCTCAATCGCCAGCCGGTTCAGAATCGAATTGGCCGCAAAGGCGCACATGGTCAGGGAGGTCAGAAGAAAAAGTCTCATGAATCCCGCATAGCGCGTTGGCCACGCTTTGCACACTCACTTTCCGGCTACGTGCAACGTCCAGCCTTCTTCTGTTCAAAAATACCTCCGCCGGAGGCATGACCGCGCAGCGGGCATCCCAAACGCAAACGGGGCCGCCCAAAGGCGACCCCGCTCGCGAGCAGTTGTGCTTTCCCTGTCGGCAGCTTGGCCTTACGGCCAAACGCCTGTCGGGGTCGGCAGAATTTCCTAACGGAAATTCGCCGTACTTACATCATGCCGCCCATGCCGCCCATGTCGGGCATGCCGCCAGCAGGTACCGCGCCTTCTTTGGCGGGCTTGTCAGCAACCATTGCTTCGGTGGTGACCAGCAGACCAGCAACCGAGGCCGCGTCTTCCAGAGCGGTACGGACAACTTTGGCTGGGTCGATCACGCCGAACGAGAACATGTCGCCATATTCTTCGGTCTGTGCGTTGAAGCCGAACGATACATCGCCGGATTCGCGGACTTTGCCCGCAACGACCGCACCGTCAACACCTGCGTTCTCAGCGATCTGGCGCAGCGGCGCTTCGATCGCTTTGCGAACGATGTTGATACCGGCGTTCTGGTCAGCGTTTGCACCTTCCAGAGTTTCCAGTGCTTTACCGGCCTGAACCAGAGCAACACCACCGCCAACAACAACGCCTTCCTGAACGGCAGCGCGTGTTGCGTTCAGAGCATCGTCCACACGGTCCTTACGCTCTTTCACTTCAACTTCGGTCATGCCGCCGACGCGGATAACAGCAACACCGCCTGCCAGTTTGGCAACGCGCTCTTGCAGCTTCTCACGGTCGTAGTCCGACGAGGTTTCTTCGATCTGAGTGCGGATCTGAGCAACACGTGCTTCGATCTCGGCTTTCTCGCCTGCACCGTCAACGATGGTGGTTTCGTCTTTGGTGATCTCGATCTTCTTGGCGGTGCCTAGCATGTCCATGGTAACGGACTCGAGCTTCATGCCCAGATCTTCGCTGATGACCTGACCACCGGTCAGGATCGCGATGTCCTGCAGCATGGCTTTGCGGCGATCGCCGAAGCCCGGTGCTTTGACAGCAGCAATTTTCAGGCCGCCGCGCAGTTTGTTGACAACCAGAGTCGCCAGCGCTTCACCTTCAACATCCTCAGCAATGATCAGCAGCGGCTTTTGCGACTGGATCACCTGCTCGAGCAGCGGAACCATCGGCTGCAGCGAGGACAGTTTCTTTTCGTGCAGCAGGATCATGCAGTCGTCGAGCTCTGCGATCATCTTGTCTGCGTTGGTCACGAAGTAAGGCGACAGGTAGCCACGGTCGAACTGCATACCTTCGACAACATCGGTCTCGGTTTCCAGACCTTTGTTTTCTTCAACGGTGATAACGCCTTCGTTGCCAACCTTCTGCATCGCGTCTGCGATCTGGCTGCCGATTTCAGCTTCGCCGTTGGCCGAGATGGTACCAACCTGCGCAACTTCTGCCGAATCTTTAACTTCACGCGACGCTGCCTTGATGCCCTCAACAACCTTAGCGGTCGCCAGGTCGATGCCGCGCTTCAGGTCCATTGGGTTCAGGCCAGCTGCAACCTGCTTCAGACCTTCTTTTACGATAGACTGAGCCAGAACGGTTGCAGTGGTGGTGCCGTCACCGGCTTCATCATTGGTGCGGCTGGCGACTTCTTTCACCATCTGCGCGCCCATGTTTTCGAACTTGTCTTCCAGTTCGATTTCCTTGGCAACCGATACACCGTCTTTGGTGATGCGCGGTGCGCCGAAGGATTTGTCCAGAACCACGTTGCGGCCTTTGGGGCCCAGGGTCACTTTAACAGCATCGGCCAGGATGTTCACACCTGCCAGCATGCGGTTACGGGCATCGGTGTCGAATTTGACGTCCTTTGCAGCCATGTCGTTTCTCCTTGAGAAATAAGTTGTAAATGAAGATCAGAGTGAAGCGCAGCGGCTTACTCGATGATCCCCATGATGTCGCTTTCTTTCATCATCAGCAGCTCTTCGCCATCGACCTGAACCTCGGTGCCCGACCATTTGCCGAACAGGATCTTGTCGCCAGCTTTGACCGCCATTGCGATCAGCTCGCCGCTGTCCTTGCGTGCGCCTTCGCCGGTTGCGACGACTTCGCCTTCGCTGGGTTTTTCTTTCGCGCTATCAGGAATGATCAGGCCGCCTGCAGTTTTCTCTTCGCTTTCTGTACGGCGAACCAGCACACGGTCATGAAGCGGTTTCAATGCCATCTTTGTAGCTCCTTGGGCTCAAAGTTTGTCTATCCTCCCCTCGCCGACTGGCGAGGCGTTAGCACTCAAGAGTAGAGAGTGATAACGACGCATAGCTAGGGGGTGCAAATCCCCGAGTCAACAAGCTGTGATGGATTTTTTTCGACCCAGACCCTCAATCAGGCTGGTCCCAACTATAGGCCCAGTGCTTCAAGCCCTCCTGCCCCGCATCCGTCAGGGCATAAACACCTTTTTCGACCTTGTCGAACCAGCCGTAGTGATTGGTGCGCATCAACCGCGTGGCCTCGGCCACGCCCGTCGACTTCGCGACCTCGGCCCCTTTGCAGGCGCCATGTTCGGCAAGATGGGCCGCGCATTTCAAAGCATCCTGACGATAAGCGGTGACAATGCCGTGCCGCGTTGCGCCGCCAGAGTTCGGGTCACCTTGCAGCCGATCAAACTCTCGCAGCATCCGGCCTGCCTTGACCTTGTTCTTGCGCGGGGCATAGGGGCCTGGATCGCACTGCAACTCGACCGCTCCGTCCGCGCGTACGGTGATCAGGCCCAAACCCAACCTGCGGCAGAGCGCCAGATTGTCCCGCAAAGCACGACGCGCGGTTCGTCCGGTTGGCTTGCTGACCCCCAGATAGACCTGATCCGTGATCCTGAGCCGCGCGACGGCCTGATGGAATAAAGCCAGCGAAAAGCGCAGCTTCAACTCGACAATCACCGGCTCAGACCCGTCGCGCACCGCCATGATGTCGGCTGCGCCAACCTCACCTTTTACGGTATAGCCCTGCCTCTCGAACAATGCCTTGATGGGGGGATAAAGATCCTGCTCGCGCTCCATGGCCCAATGCTATGCGTTTCGTGTCGAAATACCAAATGGGTCGCCTTGAATATGCTGTATTTGGATGCCTAAATCTTATGTCGTCTGTTTGACCAACCGAGGAAGGACCGCCTATGCGCCTGATGGCCCTTTTTGGACTATTGCTTCTGCCCCTGACCGCACATGCCGCCTGCGAAGGTCACGACCTGCGGCCCTTGATGTCGGAAGAGGATCAGGCCGCCCTGCAACAATCCCTTGCCTCGGTCCCCTACCCCGAGGGCAATCACTGGATCGCCACCAAGGGCGACACGACCCTGCACCTGATCGGAACACTGCACACCAACGATGCACGGATGGGGCCGGTCGTCGAACGGCTGACACCCATCGTAGCCCAAGCAGACGCGATCTATTTCGAGGTCACCGAGGCCAAAATGGAAGCGTTCGAGCAAGGCCTGGCCAATGACCTGAGCCCCGTGATGATCACCGAGGGTCCCACCCTGATCGACCTGATGAGCGCCGAGGACTGGGCGGCCCTTTCGACTTCTTTGGCCGAGCGCGGCATTCCCAGCTGGATGGCAGCCAAAATGCGGCCCTGGTTTCTGAGCATGATGCTGGGCATCCCGCCCTGCCTGATGCAGAACCCGGATGCGAACCATGGCATGGATGCCCGCCTGACAGACGTGGCCGAGGCGCACGGGATTCCCCAGCACTCGCTGGAGCGGATCGAAGACCTGATGGCGATGTTCGACACGCTTTCACTGGAACAACAGGTCGACTCGCTGGTCCGCTTGTCCGGAGCGATGCAGGCCGATGCAAACCACCTTGCCACCATGGCCAATGCGTATCTCGAGGAGAAGCACGCGCAAATCCTACAACTGGCCCGGATACAGGGCTTCGAGGCCTCGGGCCTGTCGCAAGAAGATTACGACGCCGAATGGGCGCAGTTCGAACAGCAATTGTTGGTGGATCGCAATAACAGTTGGATGGGCCAAATCCTGCGTATTCAGGATCAGACGGCAGTCATCGCGGTAGGCGCCGGACATCTCAGCCAGACATACGGCTTGCTTTCGCTTCTGGAAAAGGAAGGCTACGCGCTGACGCGCGCGCCGTTCTGATTTCTCGGCATGTCAGACCAACAGTCGCATGCGCCCGCAAGCGGGTGACAAGCCCTGTCTTGCGCCCTATAAGGCGCGCAAATTTCCAATCCGCAGGACGCTGACATGACAACCCTAGTATTTGGTCACAAATCCCCCGACACCGATTCCACCGGCTCTCCGATCCTGTGGTCGTGGTATCTGAATGAAGTCAAAGGCGAGCAGGCTGAACCCGTGCTCCTGGGCGAGCCCAACACCGAAGCCGCCTTCATGCTGCAGCGCTGGAACCTGCCCAAGCCGCGCATCATCGAAGATGTGGACGCGGACGCTCCGGTTGTTATCGTCGACACCAACAACCCGGCCGAGCTGCCCACCAACGTCAACAGCGCAGACATCCGCGCCATCATCGACCACCACAAACTGGTCGGCGGTCTGGAAACCAAAGGCCCGATCGATATCACCGTGCGCCCTCTGGCCTGCACCGCGACCATCATGGTTGACCTGATGGGTGACGACGCCGCCAAAATGCCCGAGGCCATCAAAGGCGCGGCGTTGACCTGCATCCTGTCCGACACGCTCGAATTCCGCTCGCCCACCACCACCGCGCATGACCGCGAAGTTGCTGAGAAACTGGCGGCAGAACTGGGTGTGGATGTCTCGGCCTATGCGGCGGACATGTTCGCGGCAAAATCGGATGTGTCCTCGTTCTCGGATGCCGAACTGATCCGCATGGATAGCAAGGAATACGAAGTTAACGGCACCAAGTTCCGTGTCTCGGTTCTGGAAACCACTGCTCCGGGCGTTGTTCTGGACCGCAAGGGCAGCTTGGCCGCGTCGATGGTTGACGTAGCAAAAGAAGACGGCGTCGACCAGGTGCTGCTGTTCGTCGTCGACATCCTGAACGAAGAAGCCACCCTGCTGGTCCCAAATGAATTGGTCAAAACCGTTGCCGAGAAAAGCTTCGGTGCATCGGTCGACGGCGACGCTGTGGTCCTGCCCGGCATCATGAGCCGGAAAAAGCAGATCATTCCGAACCTCAAGGTCTGAGACCTTACTCTAAGGCGCCCCAAGCGGGCGCCTTTTTCTTTGTGCGAGGCTCTGCCTCGCGCTCCGGGATATTTTTAGCCAGATGAAGTGCGGATCCCCTGCTTCTTCTGTTTCAAAATACCTCGGGGGAGTCGCGGCTTGCCGCGGCGGGGGCAGCGCCCCCTCTGGCAAAACCTGCCAAGCTCTGCCATAGGCTTGGCTGTCCGCAGACCATGCCAAAGGGAATCCCATGACCCAGATCATCTCCGCCCTCCACGAGATCTCCGACCGTTACAAAGTACTTTTCGTCGATCTTTGGGGCTGTGTTCACAATGGGATCACTGCGTATCCAGAAGCGGTTGCCGCGCTGCAGACCTACCGCTCGAAAGGCGGTTTCGTTGTTCTGGTGACAAACTCTCCGAAGCCGCGCTCGGGCGTCGCCGCGCAGCTTTCGCAGTTCAACGTCCCCGCTGACGCCTATGACACCATCGCAACAAGCGGCGACTCTGCACGTTCAGCCATGTTCCGCGGAACAGTAGGCGAAAAGGTTTATTTCATGGGCGAATGGGAACGCGATGCGGGGTTTTTTGAGCCGCTGAAGCTGTTGGACCATCCTGTTCATATCGAGCGCGTCCCTCTGGATCAGGCCGAGGGGATCGTATGCTGCGGGCCTTTTGACACAATGGCGGATCCCGACGTCAATCGCCCGGACTTCCTCTATGCCAAGCAAAAAGGCATGAAGCTGCTATGTGCGAACCCTGACATAGTGGTCGATCGGGGCGAAGTAAGGGAATGGTGCGCGGGCGCTTTGGCGAAGCTCTATACCGAGATGGGTGGCGAGAGCCTTTATTTCGGCAAACCCCATCCGCCAATCTATGATCTGGCGCGTCGTCGCATGCAGGAAATGGACGTAGATGTCTCGGACAGTGACATTCTGGCTGTCGGTGACGGCCCGCATACCGACATCCTTGGCGGCATGGGGGAGGGAATCGATACGCTCTTTATCTCAGGCGGGTTGGCTGCGGCCGAGACGAAAACGTCGCACCATCCCCACGCAGAATCCCTAAGTGACTATATAGAAAGGGAAAAGATCAATCCCACCTATACAATCGGGCGTTTGCGTTAGTCATTTTTCACTTGATTTTCTGCAGTTGCGAAGTAATAAAGTTGCCAACTGATGGCCGGTGGTAGACTTTTATTACTCGGCAGAATTCAAGTGAGGGCACCATGTTGGACAATCTTCCACGCGGAACGATCTGTATTGAAGACATCGAGATGGGCATGTCCCGCCACCTGCGCAAAGTGGTGACGGATGAAGATATCGAGATGTTCGCGCAGGTCTCGACTGACCGGAACCCTGTGCATCTGGACGATGACTACGCCCGCGATACGATCTTCGAAGGTCGCATTGCGCATGGGATGCTGACGGCCGGTTTGATCTCGGCCGTGATTGGCGAGCAATTGCCCGGTCATGGGACGGTCTACATGGGTCAGTCGCTGAAGTTCCTGGCTCCGGTGCGCCCCGGCGACATGGTCTATGCCGAGGTCAAAGTGATCGACATTGATTTTGCCAAGCGCCGCGTGAAGCTGGACTGTCACTGCGCAGTCGATGGCAAGAAGGTTCTGGTCGGCGAAGCCATGGTGCTTGCCCCATCGCGTAAGTTCGACTGAGCGAGTAAACACACACCTTGCCACAGAGGGGTTTAATCCATGCAGCAATGACCGGCGCGCTGCAACGGTCATCGCTGAACCGAAGGACACACTGCCACTCACCATCCGAGCGGGTCGAATTGTCCGAAATTCTCGAAGGTCACGCTTGAACATACTGTTGATGAACAGTACCCAAAGCGCATGCAGATCATCCGGGACTTCCAGTATATCGAGCCAGAAGATCGCGGCGCCAGCGTGGCGATCGGGAACTTTGATGGCGTCCATGTCGGCCATCAGTCGGTTATCGAGCTGGCGCGCAATGCGGCTCCGAACGCGCCTTTGGGCGTGCTGACGTTTGAACCGCATCCGCGTGAGTATTTTGCACCCGATGCGCCTCCGTTTCGATTGATGCGCGGGAACGCGCGGGCACACCGGCTTGAGAAGCTGGGTGTGCAAAAGCTTTACGAACTGCCCTTCAATGCCGCTTTGGCCGGGCTGACCCCCGAGGAATTCGCGAGCAATGTGATCTGCGACGGTCTGGGCTTGTCTCATATCGTTGTGGGTGCCGATTTCTGCTTTGGCAAAGGGCGGGTTGGAACGGCGCAGGATATGGTGCGCTTTGGCGAGCAAATGGGGTTCGGCGTGACCATCGCCCCTTTGATGGAGCGTTCCGAAAACGTCGTCTCTTCGACCGCGATCCGCACCGCGCTCAGCGAAGGCCGCCCCGGCGATGCGGCGACCATGCTGGGCCATTGGCACCGCATCGAAGGCGAGGTCATCGGCGGCGAGCAGCGCGGGCGCGAGCTGGGATTTCCCACCGCAAACATGTCCATCGAGGGTCTGCACCCGCCAAAATTCGGCGTCTATGCAGTACTGGTGGACGTTCTGGACGGCCCCAACAAGGGCTCCTACCAAGGCGCGGCGTCGATTGGCGTACGGCCTATGTTCAATGGTGAGGTCCCGAATATCGAGACCTTCCTCTTCGATTTCTCCGGCGATCTTTACGGTGCAACCCTCTCGGTCGGATTGGTCGAGTTCCTCCGGCCTGAAATGAAGTTCGACGGTCTGGACGGGCTGATCGCCCAGATGGATGCCGATTGCGCGAAATCACGCGACATTCTGGCCGCGCGATGAGCGTGGATCCGATCAACCGCGCAGGTCTGTCTCCGCGCTTTTGGGAACGCAAACCCCTGCGCAAGATGAACCAACGCGAGTGGGAAGCGCTCTGTGATGGGTGCGGCAAGTGTTGCCTGAACAAGCTGGAAGACGAAGACACGGGCGAGGTCGCGCTGACCTGTGTTGCCTGCCGTCTTTTGGACGATGAAAGCTGCCGTTGCACCCAGTATGACATCCGGCATCAGTTCGTGCCCGAATGCATTGTCATGACGCCGGACAACATCGACTCGCACGCCTACTGGCTGCCCCAAACCTGCGCCTATCGCCTGCTGTGGGAGGGCAAACCTCTCTATGATTGGCACCCCTTGCTGTCTGGCACAGCTGACTCTGTGCATGCCGTCGGCGTCTCGGTTCAGGGGCGTACCGTGTCCGAGTTCGAGACCCCCATGGAAGAGTGGGAAGACTATATCATTGAGGAGCCGACCTGATGTATTTTGCCTCTGACAATTCTGGGCCTGTCCATCCGCAGGTATTGGCAAAACTGGCCGAGGCCAATCATGGCTATCAGATGGCCTATGGGGCTGACACGCTAATGAATGAGGTCCGGGACCGACTTCGCAGCATTTTCGAAGCCCCCGGCGCGGCGGTTTATCTGGTGGCGACCGGAACGGCGGCGAATTCACTGGCACTGGCCACCCTCTCCAAGCCATGGGAGACGATCTTCTGCTCTCCGGTCGCGCATATCCACGAGGACGAATGCAATGCGCCGGAATTCTACAGTGGCGCCAAGCTGACCCTAGTGCCGGGCACTGACAAGATGACCTCCGAGGCCCTGCGCCGGACGATTTCCGTAGAAGAAACGCGTGGTGTGCATGGACCGCAACGAGGACCGGTTTCCATCACACAAGTGACCGAGCGAGGGTCGGTTTATTCGCTGGAAGAATTACAGACGCTCTGCGCCGTAGCGAAAGAGTATGACCTGCCGGTGCATCTGGATGGCGCGCGGTTCACGAACGCTCTGGTCGCGTTGGGATGTTCACCGGCAGAGATGACATGGAAGGCCGGCGTGGATGCGGTCAGCTTTGGCGGCACCAAGAACGGTTTGATGGGGGTCGAGGCGGTAATCTTCTTCGACGAATCCAAAGCCTGGGAATTCGAGCTGCGCCGCAAACGCGGGGCGCATTTGTTCTCGAAGCACCGGTATCTGTCTGCCCAGATGGCAGCCTATCTGGACGATGATCTTTGGCTGACATCTGCCCGTCAGGCGAATGCAAACTGTGCTCGTCTGGCTGAGGGTCTTCGGGCGAAAGGAGCCGATTTCCTGCATGAGCCGCAGGCCAACATGATCTTCGCCTCCTTCCCGCGCGCCAAACACCGCCAGCTTCATGCGGCGGGCGCGGTCTATCACCTGTGGGGGGCGCAGTTGGAAGGCGCGGATGAGGCAGAACCTCTGCCCTGCCGTCTGGTCTGCGACTGGTCGATCAGCCATGAACAGATCGACCAGTTTCTATCCCATCTATAGGCTCAGCCTTTCAACTCGGCCAAATGTTGGTCGAGGTCGTCAAGGCTGTCTTGCCCCCAGAACCGCTGACCATCAGGTGTGATGTAGAAGGGCGCGCCGAAAGCCCCGCTCTCCACGGCCTCTTCCAGATTGGCGGCGTAGGTCTCGGCCCCCACCAAAAGACCGCTATCGGCCAGATTGGCATCGAATCCGGCTTGCGTCAGGCAGTCACGGATGACGTCGTCCTGCGCTACGTCTTTCTCTTCGGCCCAACAGGCTCGCAGCAGGGATTGGCATAGTTTACCTACATCCCCCGACCCATCTTTGGCCGCCGCAATCACAGCGTAAGAGGACGGAGCCATATTGGTCGGCCAATGCGCCGGTTTCAGGTTGAACGGTACGCCTAACTTTTTCGCGACCCGCACCAAATTCTGTGCGCGGTATTCAATACGGGAAATATGCCGGTCTTTTGGTGGCGTCCCGCCCGTGCGCCCGAATAGCGCCATGATGTCCAGTGGTTTGTAATTGATCGTCGCACCATGCTTGGCTGCGATCTCCTCCAGCCGTGTGCCCGCCAGATAGGTATAGGGTGAAATTGTCGCAAAATAGTAGTCAATCTGGGTCATCTGCACTTTCTCCGCTGCGTTGTCTTTGCGGAACGGTAAGGCCATGCTAAGCGGTGTCAACATCACGAATCTGTCACATTGCCAACGCTGCCCGGGGACTCCAGCCGATGCCGACACTCCACGAACCCAAGCTGATTGCTGGGAACGCTAACCTTCCGCTTGCCGAAACCATATCGCGCCGCATGAGCCTTTATCGCGGCGTTGATCAGGGTCTGGTCGACGCCCGCGTCGAGCGCTTCAACGATGGCGAGATCTTCGTCGAGGTGTTCGAAAACGTCCGTGGCGAGGATATGTTCATTATCCAACCGACCTCAAACCCGGCGAATGACAACCTGATGGAGCTGCTTATCATCGCCGATGCGCTTCGTCGCTCGTCCGCGCAACGCATCACCGCCGTGATCCCTTACTTTGGCTACGCCCGTCAGGACCGCCGCACCAAGGCGCGCACACCGATCTCGGCCAAGCTGGTCGCCAACATGCTGACCGGCGCAGGGATCGAGCGGGTTCTGACGATGGACCTGCACGCGGCCCAGATTCAGGGCTTTTTCGACATCCCGGTGGACAACCTCTACGCCTCACCGATCTTTGCGCTAGATGTGAAAAACCAATTCAAAGACAATATGGACGAGATCATGGTGGTATCACCCGACGTCGGCGGCGTGGCCCGTGCGCGCGAACTTGCCAAGCGGATCGAAGCCCCCCTGTCGATCGTCGACAAACGCCGAGAAAAAGCCGGTGAAGTGGCCGAGATGACCGTAATCGGCGATGTTAAAGACAAGATCTGCCTGATCGTCGATGACATGTGCGACACTGCCGGCACCCTGTGCAAAGCGGCGCAGGTGCTGCTGGACAACGGCGCGAAAGAGGTCCACTCCTACATCACTCACGGCGTCATGAGCGGACCCGCGGTTGAACGTGTGACGAATTCGGTGATGAAATCTCTGGTTCTGACCGACACGATCCAGCCGACAGATGCGATCCTGAAAGCCAAAAACATCCGCATCGTGCCGACCGCGCCGATCTTTACCCAGGCCATCCTGAACATTTGGAACGGTACCAGCGTCTCGTCCCTGTTCGAGGACAAGACCCTGACCCCGATCTACGAATCCATGTACCAGATGGACTGACCTGACAGGGCGGCTTGCGATAGCCGCCCTTTTCTTTTCAGCAGCGGCGGATTAGGACGCCCCTGCCCTATCTCTACCAACACATAGCGGGACAGCGTTCTCATGACTGACACCAAACGCGTCGTTCTTTCCAGCGACCACGCCGCCATCGACTTGCGCCAAGCCCTTGCAGCGCATATCGCCCAAGCCGGGTGGGAGGTCGTCGATATCGGCCCCACCACGCCTGAAAGCACGCACTACCCTCTGCACGGCAAGGCTGCGGCCGAACGCGTTGCCTCGGGCGATTGCAATCTGGGTATTCTGCTGTGTGGCACGGGTCAGGGGATCATGATGGCCGCAAACAAGGTTCCAGGTATCCGTTGTGGCGTTTGCTCGGACACGTTTTCGGCCCGGATGATCCGCCAGCACAATAACGCCAACATGCTGTCGATCGGCGCACGGGTCATTGGCGAAGGTCAGGCGCTCGACATCGTGGATGCGTTTCTGGCGGCTGAGTTCGAAGGCGGCCGCCACGCAACACGCGTGGACATGATCGAAGACTGACCAAAGCACTGGCCCGCATGGGCTGCGGGCCATGGCACCGGCCTTAGGAGATATCCCAATCATCCTCATGGGCAACTTCACCAATAGCCGTCCATGAGGCGCGGATACGCGCGATCTTCGTGTCGGACCATGTTCGAAACACAGCCGTGAACCCTTCGGCCGTGATCTCTTCGGCCTGCACCTCGGCGCGCAGAGCCGAGGAAGTATCCACATCCCACAAAGACACTCCGATCTGGATCAACGGAGCTGACCGGAACGACTGGCTGAATTTCACCGGGGAACGACGCTCACGCGGGCCGTTGCCTGTCCACATGTCGCCGCCGTTGGAAAAGTCTGAGAACAGAACCGTCTCGCCTTGGTCAATACCTATAGGATGGGTGCGAAAAGTCTTCATATTATTATGTCTTTAACTCGTAATTACCGGAACTTATTCCACAGTTATCTCACAATCACGACAAAAAAACGGCCCCGCAAAAGCGAGGCCGTTCAATTCTTCTGCAGGTGAACCTGTTACAAGCTCATATGCGTTCCAAGGGCTTCCATATCGGCCAGCAGCTTGGCGGCTTCGTCGACGATGGACTGATCATCGCCTTCCTTGGCCGCATCATGCGAGGCACGCGCGTCGGCGATCAAGTCATCGAGATGCGACCGGGTCACTTCGGCAACCGGAATGGCCTTTTCGGCCAGAACCGACAGGCCATCACCGTTGATCTGAGCAAACCCGCCGGTCACCAGATATTCACTGGTGCCTTCGGGCGCGTCGACCTTCAGGATGCCCGGGCGCAGCGTCGTGATCGTAGGGGCATGATCGGGCATTGCCGTCATGTCCCCGTCCGCGCCGGGTAGCTGGACCGCGGTGGCCGCGAGCGAAGCGAGGCTCCGCTCGGGGCTGACGAGGTCGAATTGCATTGTGTTTGCCATCAGGGATACTCCTTAGGCGGCTTCTGCGGCCATCTTCTCCGCTTTGGCGATCACTTCGTCGATGCCGCCAACCATCAGAAAGGCCGCTTCGGGCAGGTGATCGTATTCGCCAGCCACAACAGCTTTGAACGATGCGATGGTCACGTCCAGAGGAACCTGAACGCCGGGCGAACCGGTGAAGACTTCGGCAACGTCGAACGGCTGCGACAGGAAGCGCTCGATCTTACGGGCACGGGCAACGGTCAGTTTGTCTTCCTCTGACAGTTCGTCCATGCCGAGGATGGCGATAATGTCCTGCAGCGACTTGTAGCGCTGGAGTATCTGCTGAACGTCGGTCGCAACCGCGTAGTGCTCTTCACCAACGATGGCCGGGTCCAGCAGACGCGACGACGAGTCGAGCGGGTCAACAGCCGGGTAGATACCCTTTTCCGAGATTGCACGGTTTAGAACGGTGGTCGCATCCAAGTGAGCAAACGAGGTGGCCGGCGCGGGGTCGGTAAGGTCGTCCGCAGGTACGTAGATCGCCTGCACCGAGGTGATCGAGCCCGACTTGGTCGAGGTGATGCGTTCTTGCAGAGCACCCATGTCGGTCGCCAGTGTCGGCTGGTAGCCCACCGCCGAAGGAATACGACCCAGCAGAGCCGAAACCTCGGAGCCCGCTTGCGTGAAGCGGAAGATGTTGTCGACGAAGAACAGAACGTCGGTACCGGACTGGTCGCGGAACTGCTCGGCCAGGGTCAGACCAGTCAGAGCAACACGTGCACGCGCACCCGGAGGTTCGTTCATCTGACCGTAAACCAGCGCAACCTGCGATTCCGACAGGTTGTCAGGCTTAATAACGTTCGATTCGATCATCTCATGGTAGAGGTCGTTCCCTTCACGGGTCCGTTCACCAACACCCGCAAACACCGAGAAGCCCGAGTGCACTTTTGCGATGTTGTTGATCAGTTCCATGATCAGAACGGTTTTACCAACGCCGGCGCCGCCGAACAGGCCGATCTTACCGCCTTTGGCGTAGGGGGCCAGCAGGTCAACAACCTTGATGCCGGTGACCAGGATTTCCGACTCGGTCGACTGTTCGTCGAACTCGGGTGCGGGCTGGTGGATTGCGCGGGCTTCAGTTGCTTCAACTGGGCCTTTTTCGTCAATCGGTTCGCCAACAACGTTCAGGATGCGGCCCAGAGTTGCGTTACCAACCGGAACCGAGATCGGTGCGCCAGTGTCGGTTACAACTTCGCCGCGGACCAGACCTTCGGTCGCGTCCATCGCGATGGTACGGACGGTGTTTTCACCCAGGTGCTGAGCAACTTCCAACACCAGGCGCTTGCCGTTGTTGGTGGTTTCCAGCGCGTTCAGAATTTCAGGCAACTGATCTTCGAACTGCACGTCGACGACGGCCCCGATGATCTGTGTGACTTTGCCTTTTGCATTCGCCATGTTTCGTCTCCGGTTTTCTTACAGCGCTTCGGCGCCGGAAATAATTTCAATCAGCTCGTTGGTGATCACGGCCTGACGCGAGCGGTTGAACTGAATCGTCAGCTTGTCGATCATCTCACCCGCGTTGCGTGTCGCGTTATCCATCGCGGACATCCGTGCACCCTGTTCAGACGCTCCGTTTTCGAGCAGAGCCGAGAAGATCGCGGTCGCAACCCCCTTGGGCAGCAGGTCGGCCAGAATGGCCTCTTCGCTGGGCTCGTAGTCGAAGATTGCACCGCTGTCGTCACCTGCCGCTTCGTCTTCGAACGATGCGGGGATAACCTGCTGTGCCGTAGGGATCTGGGTCACAACGTTGACGAACTTCGAGTAGAAGATCGTGGCAACATCGAACTCACCCGCATCGAAGCGAGACAGGACGTCCTTCGCGATGTCTTGCGCATTGGTGTAGCCAATACGTTTAACTTCGCTCAGGTCGACATGACCTACGAACAAATCGCCAAGATCGCGCTTGAGCGCGTCGCGGCCTTTTTTGCCAACGGTCAGAACTTTGACCGTTTTGCCTTTGCCGCGCAGCTCTTCCGCTTTGGCGCGGGCAAGCTTGGCGATGTTCGCGTTGAAGCCGCCACACAGGCCGCGTTCAGCTGTCATCACAACCAGCAGATGGACATCATCACTGCCCGTACCACGGAGCAGTTTGGGGGCGCTGTCGCTGCCCCCGACCGAAGCCGCCAGCCCCGCCATCACGGCATTGAACCGCTCGGCATAGGGGCGCGAGGCTTCAGCAGATTCCTGGGCGCGGCGCAGTTTTGCAGCCGCGACCATCTGCATGGCCTTGGTGATCTTGCGGGTCGATTTGACCGACTCGATCCTGTTTTTAAGGTCCTTCAGACTAGGCATCGGAACCTCCTCTTATGCGAAGGTCGCGGCAAATTCGTCGATCGCTGCCTTGATCTTGTCGGACGCTTCACCTTTGATCTTCGGATCTTCGTCGGTGAGCCACGTCAGCAGGTCAGCATGCTTACCGCGCAGATGCGCCAGCAGACCGGCCTCATAGCGGCCAACATCCGATACGTCGATTTTGTCGAGGTAACCGTTGGTCCCTGCGAAGATGACGCAGACGATTTCCGCGTTGGTCAGCGGCGAGTACTGCGGCTGTTTCATCAGCTCGGTCAGACGGGCACCACGGTTCAGCAGCTGCTGAGTTGCGGCGTCGAGGTCCGAACCAAACTGCGCAAACGCAGCCATTTCGCGGTACTGAGCCAGTTCCAGTTTCACCGGACCAGCAACCGATTTCATCGCGTTGGTCTGAGCCGAGGAGCCCACACGCGAAACCGACAGACCGGTGTTCACAGCAGGACGGATACCTTGGTAGAACAGCTCGGTTTCCAGGAAGATCTGACCGTCGGTGATCGAGATCACGTTGGTCGGAATAAACGCCGAAACGTCACCACCCTGAGTTTCGATAACCGGCAAAGCGGTCAGCGAGCCTGCACCGAAATCTTCGTTCAGCTTCGCCGAACGTTCCAGCAGACGGGAGTGGAGGTAGAAAACGTCACCCGGATACGCTTCACGTCCGGGCGGACGGCGCAGCAGCAGCGACATCTGACGATAGGACACAGCCTGTTTCGACAGGTCATCATAGATGATCAGCGCGTGACGGCCATTGTCGCGGAAGTACTCGGCCATCGCAGTCGCAGCGTAGGGCGCCAGGAACTGCATCGGCGCCGGGTCGGACGCGGTCGCGGCAACAACGATCGAGTATTCAATCGCGCCGGACTCTTCCAGTTTCTTCACCAGCTGCGCAACGGTCGAACGCTTCTGACCAACCGCAACGTAAACGCAGTACAGTTTCTTCGACTCGTCGTCGCCCGCTGCGTCGTTGTAAACCTTCTGGTTCAGGATGGTGTCCAGAGCAACGGCAGTTTTACCGGTCTGACGGTCACCAATGATCAACTCACGCTGGCCACGACCGATCGGGATCATCGCGTCGACCGATTTCAGGCCGGTTGCCATCGGCTCATGCACCGATTTACGCGGGATGATGCCAGGGGCTTTAACGTCTGCAACGCCACGCTTAGTTGCGTTGATCGGGCCTTTGCCGTCCAGCGGATTGCCCAGACCGTCTACAACGCGGCCCAGCAGCTCGTCACCAATTGGAACGTCCACGATCGAGTTGGTACGCTTAACAGTGTCACCTTCTTTGATGTCACGGTCAGAACCGAAGATAACGACACCGACGTTGTCGCTTTCCAGGTTCAGGGCCATGCCCATGATGCCACCGGGGAATTCGACCATCTCACCGGCTTGCACGTTGTCCAGGCCGTATACACGGGCAATCCCGTCACCGACGCTCAGCACGCGGCCGATCTCGGCCACTTCGGCTTCCTGACCAAAATTCTTGATCTGGTCCTTCAGGATTGCAGAAATCTCTGCAGCTTGGATTCCCATTTATCCGACCTCTTTCATTGCATTCTGTAGGGAGTTCAGCTTCGAACGGATCGAGCTATCGATCATTTTCGAGCCCACTTTTACGACAAGACCGCCGATGAGGCTTTCATCCACGGTCGCATTGATAGTCACGGTCTTGCCCACACGCTCGGACAGCGTCTTGGACAGTTTTTCCATCTGTGTTTTGGTCAGCGCCTTGGCCGAGGCGACATCGGCGGTCACTTCGCCGCGCTCTTCAGCCAGCATATCGCGCAGGACCTGCACCAGCTGCGGCACCACAAACAGGCGACGCTTCTGCGCCATCAGACCCAGCGTATTGCGCAGGATGGCGTTCAGGCCCATCTTGTCAGCAACAGCAGCAATGGCGTTTTCCTGTTCGGCGCGGGAAACCAGCGGAGATGCGATCAGGTCGCGCAGATCGGCGCTTTCGCCCAGTGCAGCTGCAAGATCATTGATGCCGGATTCCAGACCTGCAAGGTCTTTGTTCTCTTTTGCGATCTCGAAAATCGCGGTGGCATAGCGCTCGGCGATGCCTGTGGAAATCGAAGCTGGTTCGGACACGTCCACCCTTCCGATACTTAGGCCCCGAAAACCGCGCGCGCAGCCGACCCGGGGGCGTGAAGATACCCCGTCCTTGAAGGGCGGGGATCAAAATCACCGGGGATGTATCAGAGGTGCTTCCACCAAGCAATACGCGATAGCGGTAACTGAATTATCCACAAATCGTTAGTTTTCATAAGCTTAACCCAAGTGCGACCGTTTGGACCCCTTGGCGCAGTTGAAAAATGTTACTGATTTGCAGGTTTTTGCGATTCCTGTGACCTTTTTCCCGCATTTTTTCCCGATGACTGCGCGGAATCGTCACGCCGGCTTCAGCAAACCGTCGAGCGCTTTGATCGGACGTTTCACCTTGTCCTTGGTGACCGTACCGCTTGGCGGGCGGATCAGCTTGCTGACCTCAACCATCAGCACACCTCCGGCCATAATGGTGGGAATACGCTGGCCGGTTTTTTCGATCAGGCTACCCGATTTCAGCCAGAACCGTCGGAACGAGGGCGGCAGATACAGCGCGGAACAGTGGTTTTCAGGCACGAAATGATGGCTGCGCAGAAGGTTCTCAAGTTGCGTGGCCGAATATGGGTGACCAAATCCGAACGGTGTCCGGTCGGATCGCGACCACAGCCCCGCCCGGTTCGGCACTACAAAAAGCGCCCTCCCCCCCGGCCCCAACACGCGCCAGCATTCCTCAAGCACCTTGCTGGGCTGTTCCGAGGTCTCAAGCCCGTGCATCACCACCAGCTTGTCCACGTGGCCCGTCTCAATCGGCCAAAGCGTCTCTTCGGTCAGGACCGAGACATTGGGCATCCCGGCAGGCCAGGGCATCACCCCCTGAGGACCCGGCATCAATCCGATAACCCGCCGCGCGTCGGCGAGGTAGGGCCGCAGAAGAGGGACCGCAAAGCCAAATCCGGCCACCGTCTGGCCCTTCGCCTCGGGCCAGAGGTCGATCAGCCGACCACGAATCGCAGCCTGCGCCGCACGGCCCAGCGTGCTGCGATAGTAGAAATTCCTCAGATCCTGCACATCAAGATGCATTGCGGACACCCGGTCAATCGGCTTAGCTGAGGCGCAGTCTAGCAACGAAAGGGCAAAAGGCCATGCCTCTTGAGATCGTAACCATCCCATGTCTCAGCGATAATTACGCGTTTCTTGCGCATGATGCCCAGAGCGGCGCGACCGCGCTGATCGACGCACCCGAAGCCGGGCCCATCCTGGCCGAGTTGGAGGCGCGCGGCTGGGCCCTCAGCCATGTCTTGCTGACCCATCACCACTGGGATCACGTCGACGGGCTGCCCGGAATTCTTGAAAAACACCCGGCCAAGGTGATCGGAGCAGCAGCTGATGCACACCGCCTGCCCCCGCTCGACCAACAAGTCAACGACGGTGAGAACTTTGAGATCGCAGGTGAGCCAGTTCAGGTAATGGATGTCTCGGGGCACACTTTGGGTCACGTCGCCTATTACATGCCGCAAAGTGCCGCTGTCTTCACTGCGGATAGCCTGATGGCGCTGGGATGCGGGCGCTTATTCGAAGGCACGCCAGAGCAGATGTGGCGCTCACTCAGCAAGCTTGCGGCGCTGCCGGATGACACGCTGGTCTGTTCGGGCCATGAGTACACCCAGTCTAACGCCAAATTCGCCGTCACCGTCGACCCAACCAACACGGCGCTACAACAGCGCGTCGCCGATATAGACCGCGCGCGCGCTGCAGGGCAGCCCACGGTGCCCTCGAAACTGGGCCTGGAAAAGGCAACCAACCCGTTCCTGCGCGCCGATGATCCGGCGATTCTGGCCCATTTGGGCATGGAAGGCGCGGACCCAGTTGCTGTTTTTGCCGAGATCAGGGGTAGAAAAGACAATTTCTGATGCCTATTTGACCATCCTCACGGCCACTCTCACAACAAATGTGACTGTCAAGTGAAAGAAAACCCTTGAAGCCGGGCGTCGATCAACCAAACTCTAATAGTATGAGGACATGGTTGGGATGGGGATCCGGCCGCAAGCCTGCCCCCTTCTGACCCAAGACAGAGGAGCACCCGCGTGCCTTCATTCTCGAGCACTTTGGAACAAGCCATTCACGCAGCTCTGGCAGCGGCGAATGAACGGCGACATGAGTTTGCTACGTTAGAGCATCTACTACTGGCGCTTTTGGAAGAGCCTGATGCAATCCGGGTTATGAAAGCCTGCAGCGTCGATCTGGACGAATTGCGCAGCACATTGGTCGAGTTCATTGATGAGGATCTGTCGAACCTCGTCACCGATATCGACGGGTCCGAGGCCGTACCAACCGCCGCATTCCAGCGCGTCATCCAACGCGCTGCCATTCACGTGCAAAGCTCGGGCCGGACTGAGGTCACGGGCGCCAATGTACTGGTTGCCATCTTCGCCGAACGCGAAAGCAACGCCGCATATTTCCTGCAGGAACAGGACATGACCCGGTATGACGCGGTCAATTTCATCGCGCACGGCGTCGCGAAAGACCCGGCCTATGGTGAAAGCCGCTCGGTCTCGGGCGCGGATCAGGTCGAAGATGAAGTGCAGGCCTCTGCCAGCGACGAAGATCAAAAAGAAAGCGCCCTGGGCAAATATTGCGTCGATCTGAACGCCAAATCGCGCGCAGGCGATGTTGACCCGCTTATCGGCCGCGCCGATGAGGTCGAGCGCTGCATTCAGGTGCTGTGCCGCCGGCGCAAGAACAACCCATTGCTGGTGGGTGACCCTGGCGTGGGTAAAACGGCGATTGCCGAAGGCCTGGCGCATAAGATCGTTGCTGGCGAAGCCCCGGATGTACTTTCGAACACCACCATTTACTCGCTCGACATGGGCGCTCTGCTGGCCGGAACCCGCTACCGCGGCGATTTCGAAGAGCGTCTCAAAGCGGTCGTGACCGAGTTGGAAGATCATCCCGATGCGGTGCTGTTCATCGACGAAATCCACACCGTTATCGGTGCCGGGGCGACGTCGGGCGGGGCCATGGACGCGTCCAACCTGCTGAAGCCAGCGCTTCAGGGGGGCAAGCTGCGCACCATGGGTTCGACTACCTACAAAGAATTCCGTCAACACTTCGAAAAAGACCGCGCGTTGAGCCGTCGGTTCCAAAAGATCGATGTGAACGAGCCTTCGGTTGAAGACAGCGTGAAGATCCTGCGCGGTCTGAAGCCCTATTTTGAAGAGCATCACGCCATCAAATACACAGCGGATGCGATCAAAACCGCTGTTGAACTCTCGGCGCGCTATATCAATGACCGCAAATTGCCAGACAAGGCAATCGACGTCATCGACGAAGCCGGAGCCGCGCAGCATTTGCTAGCTGAAAGCAAGCGCCGCAAAACAATCGGTGTGAAGGAAATCGAGGCCGTCGTCGCCAAGATTGCCCGTATCCCACCGAAGAACGTCACCAAGGACGACGCGGTGGTTCTGAAAGACCTCGAAGCCTCGCTCAAGCGGGTGGTCTTTGGACAGGATGACGCCATTGTGGCCTTGGCCAGCGCAATCAAACTGGCACGCGCCGGGCTGCGGGAGCCTGAAAAGCCCATCGGCAACTACTTGTTCGCCGGTCCGACCGGTGTGGGTAAGACCGAGGTGGCGAAACAGCTGGCCGATAATCTGGGCGTGGAACTGCTGCGATTTGACATGTCGGAGTATATGGAGAAACACGCGGTCAGCCGTCTGATCGGTGCACCTCCCGGCTATGTCGGGTTTGATCAGGGCGGTCTGCTGACAGATGGCGTTGACCAGCATCCTCACTGCGTCTTGCTGCTGGATGAGATCGAAAAAGCGCACCCGGATGTGTTCAACATCCTGCTGCAGGTCATGGACCATGGCGAGCTGACCGATCACAACGGCCGCACGGTGAACTTCCGCAACGTGGTCCTGATCATGACCTCGAATGCGGGCGCGCAGGAACAGGCAAAGGCCGCGATCGGCTTTGGCCGCGACCGTCGCGAGGGCGAAGATACCGCCGCGATCGAGCGGACCTTTACGCCGGAATTCCGCAACCGTTTGGACGCGGTGATCTCGTTCGCGCCGCTGCCGAAAGAGGTCATCCTGCAGGTGGTCGAGAAGTTCGTTCTGCAGCTTGAGGCGCAACTGCTGGATCGCGGCGTGACCATCGACCTGACGCCCAAGGCCGCCGCATGGCTGGCCGACAAGGGCTATGACGATAAGATGGGCGCGCGCCCTCTGGGCCGCGTGATCCAGGAACACATCAAGAAGCCTCTGGCCGAAGAGCTGCTGTTTGGCAAACTCGCCAAGGGCGGTGTTGTTCGAGTTTCGGTCAAGAAAGGCGATCTGCACTTGGATATCCTCGGCCCCGATCAGCCAAGGATTCCGGGGAACAAGCCCCCGCTTCTGACCGCCGATTAAATGCGCTGGTGGCTTGCCACAGCTCTGTCGCTCGTTGCCTCACAGGCGGCGAGCGATTTTTCTTTACGCCTGCCCGTTGATTGCGAGCTTGGCGAAACCTGCCACATTCAGAATTACGTTGACCACCTGCCCGAAGGTGAAATACAGGATTTTCACTGCGGCCTGCTTAGCTATGATGGCCACAGAGGGACCGACTTCGCGCTGGCGACACTGGCCGAGATGCGCCGCGGTGTGGCGGTTCTGGCGGCTGCCCCTGGCGTGGTTCGCGGTGCTCGCGACGGGATGGAAGATCGGCGGTACACGCCGGATGCCGCACATCTGGTTGAAGACCGGGAATGCGGGAATGGTCTTGTCATCGAACATGAAAACGGGTGGGAAACCCAATATTGCCATCTGAGAAAAGGGTCGCTCCGCATCCAGCCGGGGGATCGTGTCGAGGCGGGCGCCGTGCTTGGTGAGATCGGACTGAGCGGTAAAACCCAGTTTCCGCATGTACACCTTTCGGTGCGCAAGGACGGGCGGTCCGTTGATCCGTTTGTGCCGCATGGTGCTGCAAAATGCGGACCCTCAGAAACGACCTTGTGGGACAGCCCAATAGGCTATGTTCCCGGCGGCTTGCTTTCGGTGGGGTTTGCCGGTGCAGTTCCCAGTTATGAAGCCGTTTTGGACGGGTCTGCCGCCACCAGAACGTTGTCGACTACATCCTCTGCCCTGGTGCTCTACGGACATGCGTTTGGAAACTTGGCGGGGGATATTCTTCGGCTGGAAGTGACCGGACCACAAGGCAACCTGTTTCGGGAAAAGGCCGTTCTGGAGAAACCACAAGCTCAGCTTTACCGGGCATTTGGCAGGCGGTTGTCACAGACCAGTTGGCCCGCAGGGACCTATCTTGGCATCGTGTCAATGGAGAGGGACGGGAAGATCATTGGCCAAAAGTCCACCACGCTGTTGATCCGATAAAACTCAGCGCTCGGTCAGTTTCAATTCAATCCGTCGGTTCTGCGCCCGCGCCTCGGGCGTGTCTTCCGGGTTCACGGGCTGGAACTCTCCGAACCCGTTGGCGGCCAAGCGATTTGGCGGAATACCCAGCGCTTCGACCATATAGCGCACGACGGAGAGCGCCCGCCCCTGGCTCAGTTCCCAGTTGTCGCGATACCGACCCGACCCGGCCAAGGGCACGTTGTCGGTGTGGCCATCCACCCGGATCACCCAGTTCAGACCTTCTGGGATTTCGGCAGCAACTGTGCGGAGGATTTCAGCGACTTTGGCGACCTCCTGCCGACCTTCCAGCGACAACACTGCAGACCCTGTGGCGAACAGAACCTCAGAGGAGAACACGAACCGGTCGCCTTCGATCCGCACGCCATCCTGATCGCCCAGAACGTCGCGCAGGCGGCCGAAGAATTCCGACCGGTAGCGTTGCAAATCCTCGGCCTGCGCCGCGAGTTCCTCATTCTGTCCGGCCAGCGCTTCGGCCTCAGCCTCGAGGCGTTGACGCTCGGCCTCTTCCAGCAGGCGGCGGCGGCGTTCCTCGGATGCGGCGCGGGCTAGAGCCGCGTTCAGGTCCTGCCCCAGAGACTGTATCTGAATTTCAGCGGCCGTATTGCGGTCCACGTAGTCGTCCAGCAGCGCCTGCAGCGATCCCAATTGTCCGCGCAATGCTGCGATTTGCTGGTTCAACAAAGCGGCCTCACGCTGCGCCTTTTCCGAGACCGCTTGTTCCGCCGAAAGCGTCTCGCGGGCCACGGCCAGCAATGCATCGCGCTGTTCGGCCAAGGAACGCTGGGATGCTGCATCTTCCTGCGCCTCGGCCTGCGCTGCCAGAGCGGCCTGCAACTGGGCCTCCAGCTCTTCCGCATTCAACTCGCCAAACTGTCGTTCCAGTTCTGCGCGGGCAGCATTCGCAGCAGCCAAAAGGGTCAGGGTATCCTCAGCCTCTTTGCGCTGCGCCTCTAGCGCAAGGGTCATGGCGGTCAGTTCCGCATCGGCGTTCTGAAGGCGATCCCTCAGCGCTTCGGCAGCGGCGGCCTCCGCCAGCCTGCCAGCCTCTTCCGCATTTAGCTGATCTTCGAGTTGAGCAATCTGCGCCGCGCGTTCCTCACCGCTTTGTTCCAAATCTGCGACCAGAGCCTCCAGCGCCTCACGGCGGGCTGCAGCAAGGCGGGCAGCTTCGGCTTGGGCGTCGATTTCTTCGCGGCTTTGCGCCAAGGCCTGATTCAGACTTTCGCGTTCGCCCAAAAGATCCGCCCGTTGCGTCTCAAGCGCCGCAATCGCCTCTTGCGCCCGCGCCTGGTCAGCCAACAGCGCCGCAACCTGAGCCTCAAATCCGGTAATCTGGCTTTGCGCCTCAGCCAGACTATCTTCCGTTTCGGTCAGCGTGGCATTCAAGGCCCCCAAACGCGCTTGCAGGCGGCTGTTCTCACGCTCTTCCAACCCTAAAGCACCAGCCAGCGCAGCAACTTCATCCGCGAGGGTCGTCAGCTCATCCTCCTGGCCCGAGATCGTCTCACGCAGGACGAATTGGATGACCATGAAGATGGTCAGCACGAAGGTCAGAACCATCAACAGACCCGTCATCGCATCGACGAAACCGGGCCAGACCGAGCCCTGGAACCGTTGACCGGTGCGGCGGGAGAGGGCCATGGGTTATTCCCCCTCTTGCGTAGTTCGAACCGCGCCGCGTGGCAGGGTCAGAGCCTTCACCAGCAGTTCGATATCCTTGCGGAATTCGTTCATGCTGTCCTGACGACCGGCGGAGATCTCTTCGAGGATGCGCAGCAACTGAACATCCATCGACCGCAGGCGCATCCGGCTTTCTGCATCGATGCCCTCGCCCGACCCGTGTTCGCGCATGTGATCCAGCAAGGCGTCCTGCCCCAACGCAACACGCTCCAACGCGGCGGCAACGCCTTCGTTGTCCGCCTGACGCTGGTTCATTTGCCCGATGACAGTGACCAATTGACCAAGCTTGTTGGACACGTCGGCCCGCTCTTCCTCCTGCGCCGAGAACAGATCCTGCAGTGCGTTCATCTGATCCGACATGGCATCCAGAACAGGCGCCAGAACGGCGACCTCAGCCCCACCGTCCTCGCCCGAGGCAAATCCGACCCGAGTGATGCCCGACAGCCATTCCTCAAGCTCACGGTAGAAACGGTTCTGACCATGACCGGCGAAGACCTCCAACAGGCCCACGATCAATGAACCGGCAAGACCCAGCAAGGATGAGCCAAACGCAACGCCCATCCCCTGCAGCTGCGCTTCAAGGCCCGTCATCAAGCGGTTGAAAACGGCCAGCCCCTCTTCGCCTTCTTGCGGGTTCAGGCTGCGGATGGTGTCGACAATGGCGGGCACTGTTGTAGCCAGGCCAAAGAATGTCCCCAACAGGCCCAGATAGATCAGAACGTTCGTGATGTAGCGCGTGATCTCACGCTCTTCTTCCACCCGTTCCGCAACCGAATCCAGAATGGACCGGGTCGAGGTGGAACTAATCTGCGAGCGCGCGCCGCGTTCCCGCAGCAGTGAGGCCAATGGCGCAAGCAACTGAGGGGTACGCGCGTCCTCATGCACCACGCCGCCCACAAAAGCCTCGATCCAGCGAACTGAGCCAATCAGCTGTGCGACCTGATAGAAACAGGCAAAGACGCCGATGATGAACACCAGCAGGATAAAGCCGTTCAGATAAGGGTTGGCAAAGAAGACCGGCAGCACATAGGGCAGCGCCAGAAACACCCCGAGGCCCGACAGGCCGATTGCGATCAGCATCAGAAGAATCTGCCTGATCGGTTGCGAGAAATGCGGTCTCGCGCCCTGTTGTGCCTGCGCCATGCGCGTTATTCCTGGTTCTGCCTGCTCTGGCCTGAATCTAGCGAAAAGACGCCGATGACGCCAAGGGTTTATGCGGTGATGCTGCGCACCCGTTGCGACAACCACTCAAGATCGGGATCGTGCAGGCCGATCTCGGCCAGATGCTCGGTGGTATTATACAGATATTCCGTGTTGGGACCGCGCCCGCCGACGGCGTGGGCAATGATCTGCGCCTGTTCTTCCAAGGGCATGCCGCCGCAATATTGAACGTGATCTGCATCAATCACATAGGTCACAGCATTGACAACCTCACCATTGTCCAAATGCACGTCCAGCATCTTTTCGACATAGGCCGACGAAATCAGCTCGCGCTCACGCAGTTCCTGCAGGGTGCGGTCCTCATGCCCAGCTTCCACGGCCAGCGCCAATCCCTTGCAATGCGCCTCATGTTGTTCGTCCAACGCAAGCACAAGGCCAGGGTGATCTTCGGTGCCGCGATGGTGGATCGAACTCATGCAGAAAGAGCGCGCATATCCGTGCAGCATGGCAAGCTCGGTGCGCGCCACGGGAAAGCCCGGGTTCCACAGTAGCGATCCATATCCGAAAACCCACATCGTCATTGCTCTGGTCCTTGCCCGTTTGGGCCTATAAACATCAAATCCGAGGCAGGAAAAAGGGCCAATGCTCATGCGTCGTCTGATACGAGTGTTCATTTTTATCGCCATCGCATGGAGCGCCTATTGGTTCATCGCGGGCTATGGTCTGCGCAATGCGATCACCAGCTGGTTCGATGCCCAGCAGGCGCGCGGCTGGCAAGCCGAATTCTCAGGCGTTGAAACGGCGGGCTACCCGACACATCACACCACCCGCTTAAACAACCCGGCGCTGGCCGATCCAGTCAACGGCACCGCCTGGAGCGCCGATTGGATCGAGTTTCAAAGCCCCGCAATCTGGCCCGGTCGTCAAACCCTGAGCTTTGCCGATACGCCTCAGCGCCTATCCTATTTCGACCAGACCGCGACGATCGAGGCCAAGGCTTTAAAGGCCGAGTTGGAACTACAACCCGGTGTCGCATTGGTGCTTGAGAAGATGGCACTGACGGCTGGCCCTTGGCTGATCAGCGAAGAGAATGAGGCACTGGCGGGCGGTGGTACCCTCAGCGTTATCATGGAGCAGACCACTGCACCCGAAGCTTATGCGATCACGGCGCAAATTGACGGGTTCACCCCCGGTGAGGATTTGCGTGCGCTCATGCAATCCGCGACCTCGCTTCCCCAGCGGTTCGAGACGTTGCAGTTGGATATGCTGACCACGTTCGACAAGCCTTGGGACCGGACCGCGCTAGAGGACAGCCGTCCTCAACCCGTCGCCATTGATCTGAACCTGGCCGAGGTCAAATGGGGTGAGTTGCGCCTGTTTGCCGCCGGTGAGCTGGACGTAGACTCGCAGGGCATCCCAACCGGAGAGATTGCGATCAAGGCCGAGAATTGGCGTGACATGATCGCAATGGCAAATGCAGCCGGTGCCCTGCCCGATCAAGCCGTTGACCCGGTGACCCGCGCGCTCAATTTTCTGGCCGGACTGGGCGGCAACCCGAACGCGCTGGACCTGCAGTTGAATTTCCGCGACGGGTTCGTGGCACTGGGGCCGCTCCCTCTTGGCCCGGCCCCACGTCTGATCCTGCGCTAGCGACAGTAAGATCCCGTGCGATACCGCGCCGTATCCAGATGAAAATGGTCCCGATGATACCTGTCTGAATTGGGTCCCAACACGGTGCCAAACGGCCCGCAGGCGCCTCGCCATATCTTCTTGAGTTGCTTTTGTGAGGGGTTCTTGCGCCATCCGTTTAGGACGGTCACGACCTCTCCATCCGCCATGACAAAGCCGGAAATATCGATGGCACGGCCTTTGCCATGCTCGGACACCCGCGCGCCTTTCTGGTTGTTGCGCGTCCGGCAGGCATAGTGCGCGGCAACCTGCAGCTGGACCACAGGACCACGACGCTTGAACGTGGGCTTGACGGTTTTGTCGACCCATTTGTTCAACGCGATGGCCGTGCCGCAATCCATCGTAGAAGCCCGGCTCAGCGTCACTCCCGAGACCGAGGTGATCTGCACCGCATCCTTGACTCCGCAAGCCTTGGTTTTGCTGGAGACACGTCCGACAGGCTTGCCTTGGATCGCGATATCACCGCAGACCGACCCCTTGCGCAGCTTGCGCTTTTTGAACAGCACCTCCTGCTCCAATGACTTGGGTCTGAGGTAGGGCATCAAAGAGGTATCAGGCCCCAGCAGCGGCAAATCTGCTGGGCGCGCTGCTACGGCGATCAACTGAGGCGACTCGGGCCGTGTTTCGGGGCGCAGGTTCGGGATGGTCAGAGGCGTTGCGGCCCGGCTGGAGATCGCGACGATGCCAGCAGTTTCGACTGCTGCGCTGGGGCGCGCAATTGGATACAGCGATTGCTCGGGTGCTGCGGCTTGGGTGGATGTGGTCCAAAGCGCGGCCACAAATGCATATCGCAAAACCTGTTTCATGACCCTGCCTTTCCCCGGCCAAAGTCCGGTGCGTCGGTATCCTGACCCGCATCAATAATCCCACGCCGGATCGCACGGGTGCGGGTGAAATAGTCGAACAGATGCTCTCCGTCCCCGGTGCGGATCGCACGCTGCAAGGCGAAAAGCTCTTCGGTGAAACGGCCCAGAATCTCAAGCGTCGCGTCCTTGTTCGTCAGAAACACGTCGCGCCACATGGTCGGGTCCGAGGCCGCAATGCGGGTGAAATCCCGAAAGCCCGCAGCCGAGTACTTGATGACCTCACTATCGGTCACGCGCCGCAGGTCATCGGCAACACCGACCATCGTATAGGCAATCAGGTGCGGTGCATGAGAGGTCACGGCCAGAACAAGATCATGGTGATCTGCATCCATCTCATCGACATTGGCCCCCATGCCTTCCCACAAGGCCCGCAACTGGGAGATGGCCTCGGGGTCCGATCCTTCGACCGGCACCAGCAGACACCAGCGATTGTCATATAGCTCGGCGAACCCGGCCTCAGGCCCCGAATGTTCGGTCCCGGCCAAAGGGTGCGCCGGAATGAAATGAACGCCTTCGGGGATATGAGGCGACACGGCCTCGATCACGCTGCGTTTGACCGATCCAACATCCGTCACCGTTGCCCCCGGCTTCAGCATTGGGGCGATGTCCCGCGCGACCGCGCCCATCGCGCCGACCGGCACACAGAGGACGACCAGATCCGCGCCCTCGACCGCCTCTTGCGCGGTGTCACAGACCCGGTCACACAAGCCGATCCTGCGAGCGGTCTCGCGGGTGGCTTCAGAGCGTGCATAGCCAGCGACTTCACCAGCCAGACCAGCGCGTTTGATGGCCCAGAACATGGAGGAGGCGATCAGACCCAGCCCGATCAGCGCAACACGGTCGTAAATCTGGCTCATGCTGCGCCCTCTTTGAATGCGGTGATGGCCGCGACGACACAGCAGCAGGCTTCCTCATCGCCCACGGTGATCCGCAGCGCGTTTGGCAGGTTGTAGCCCGCAACGCGCCGCACAATCAAACCCTGCGACTTGAGGTAGTCATCGCAAGCCTCAGCCTCGGCCTGATCAGCAAAACGCGCGAGGATGAAGTTGGTATAAGACGGGTCGGAAGGGACGCCGATCTTGGCGAGCTCATCCGACAACCAAAGCCTCAGGCGTGCGTTTTCAGCCTGACAGAAGGACAGGAATTCGACATCATTCACGGCCGCTTCGGCCGCAGCCAGCGCGGTCAAAGACAGGTTGAACGGCTGGCGCACCCGGTTCAGCACGTCGATGATCGACTGATGCGCATAGCCCCAGCCAACCCGCATTCCGCCCAGCCCATACACCTTTGAAAAAGTTCGGGTCATGATCACGTTCTCATGGGCGTCCACCAGAGACGCACCGCCATCGAAACCGTCGACAAACTCGGCATAGGCCCCGTCGATGACCATCAGACAGCTATCCGGCAGACCCTGCGCCAAACGCCCCAGCTCCTGCTGCGAGATCATGGTCGAGGTTGGATTGCCGGGATTGGTGACAAACACGATCCGCGTCTGCGCGGTTACGGCTGCCAAAATGGCATCCACGTCGACCTTGCGGTCGCGCTCGGCCACCATAACCGGTGTGGCCCCCGCCATCCGAGCGATGATCGGATACATGGAAAACCCATGTTCCGTATAAATCACCTCATCCCCCGGCCCTGCATAGGCCTGAGCGATGAATTGCAGAACCTCGTCACTGCCCACACCGCAGATGATCCGCGCCGGGTCCAGACCATGACGCGCACCGACCGCACTGCGTAGACTGGCGTGGTCGGTGCTGGGATAGCGATGCAAAGTGGCGGCGCTGTCGCGCACCGCCTCAATCGCTTTGGGGCTGGGACCAAACGGGTTTTCGTTGGAGCTCAGCTTGATCACATGCTCAACACCCGCCACATGCGACTGGCCGCCTTGATACAGCGCGATGTCCATAATGCCGGGTTGAGGGGTAATCTTGGTCATGAGAGGCTCCGTCTATTGGGCCTCTCATACCTGTCTCAACGCTTTCAGAAAAGCAGCAATTCCATCATGCGGCTTTGAAGCGCGCAGTCGCCGGGTCGGCATTGTAGAACGGTGCGAATTCTTCGGTCCGGCGGGACAGGTCGTTGACGCTGTCGATGATGAACTGAACCGTTTCCTCGCGCATCAGATACGAGAAGTTCAGGCGCACCCATCCAGGCTTTTTCATCTCTTCACCCTCGGACAGAGCGGCGTGCAATTCCTCTGACGCGGCTCGATCTATGCCCAGGAGCCGATGTGCGTAAGGCCCGGCACAGGCGCACCCTCCGCGCGCCTGAATGCCGTATATGTCGCTGAGCATCCGCGTGAACAGTTGCTGATGCACCGGTTGCCCTGCGTTGTCGCGCACGAGGAAGGAAAAGATCGGCAGGCGATGCGCGTTTTCCACCCCAAGCAAGGTCAGGTTCGGATTGTCCTTCCATCCCTCCAGCGCCATTTGGTTAAATTGCGCCTCGCGTCGGGCGATCTCGTCCGTTCCGACGACATCCTTGACGATGAAGGCAAGTGCCGCGCGGATATCACCGATCACATTAGGCGTTCCCGCCTCCTCTCGCGTTGACAGGATTTCGCTATAGTCGTGACGCCAAGGCGAGACGAAACTCACCGTCCCTCCGCCCGGCCAGCTGGGACAACGACGCTGGACAACACTCTGGTTCACGACCAGTACGCCCGACGCCCCCGGCCCGCCCGGAAACTTGTGCGGAGACACTACGATCGCATCTTTGCGCGCATCCGCAGGCCCCATGTCCATCGGCAGGTAAGGCCCGCCCCCGGCATAGTCCCAAACGGCCAAAGCGCCATACGACTTGAGCAAGCGCGTCACTGGATCGGGATCGGTGATGATCCCCGTGACATTGGACGCAGCTGAAAATGACCCGATCACCAGATCCGCATCAGCGAACGTGTCCAATGCCTCCTGCAGCGCGCGCAGATCAACGCCCCCTTCAGTCGCTTCCGGAATCTCAACCACCAATGCCTTGCTCTCGCGCCATGGCAAGATGTTCGAGTGATGCTCATATGGACCGATTAGGACAACCGGTTGATCAGCTTCCGCCAACCCGAGCAGACTGACCAACCGGTTGAGTCCCGCCGTGGCGCCGGACCCGGTAAAGATCACCGCGTCTTCTCCCCTCGCGCCAACAAGGCGGGCTATCTCATCGCGCGCTTCGCGACGCAGACGGGTCATGTAAGACCCGCAGAAGGAGGCCTCGGTGTGGCTGTTGGCATAAAATGGCAACACGTGATTAGCCACAAAGTCTTCGACCTGTCGCAACGCGCGACCCGAAGCAACGTAATCCGCATAGACAAGCGGCACGTCCCCCTGCAGACCCGGGATCAGAACATTCTCTCCGATCAGCCCGTCGCGCAGGTGGGAATTGTGAGTGGTGGAACAAAGATCCGCACGAAATTTGGACAGGGTCATAGCATTGGCTCCTTAATGTAAGTCCAATGTGATCCATCCGAACTGTGGAAACATTATCGTTCTTTGCGTAGAAATCATAAATTTTGTGTCATATGATTAGATATGAGCCTAAATTTAGATCAAATAGACACTCACATCCTGAGAGAGCTTCAAAAAGACGCCACCCTTTCGCAGCGCGAGCTGGCCGATCGGGTCGGGCTGTCCCAGAACGCGTGTTGGCGCAGGTTGAAAGCGCTGAACGAAAACGGGGTTCTGATCGGGTCAACCGCCCGCATTGCGCGCGAGACTTTGGGGCTGAACCTCGTGGTCTTCGTCATGCTGCGCACCCGACATCATTCAGCCGAGTGGCTGCAGGCGTTTCGCCGCCATGTTCTGACCATCCCCGAGGTTGTGGATTTCCATCGGATCGGCGGTGACTATGACTATCAACTGAAAGTCGTGACCCAGGATATGGCCTCATATGACAAAGTCTACCAACGCCTGATCGAGAAGGTCGAGCTGGACAGCGTGACCTCTTATTTTGCGATGGAAGCGATCGCCGAAGGGCGACCACTTCCGATCTGAACTCAGGCCAAACCAAGCATCGCTCTCATGCCGCCGATAAAAGTTGCGTCGTCCAAAGCCTTGCGGTTGTCCAGGTATTCAACGGCATCTTCGCCGGCCCGATAGCGCAAAGTGTCAGTGTCGTCCGTCACCGCGGTCAAAATGACATCGGCGACCACACTTGGCGGCGACGTTCGCGCTGCCATGTCTTCCGAGCCCCACGCGCTGAACAAGGCCTGCACGACAGGTTGATATTCGGCCATGCTCTCGTCATTGACGAAATCAAACGAACGGCCACCAAAATCGGTGGCAATCAGACCAGGCTCGACAATCTTGACCTTGATACCTGCCGCAGCAAGCTCGTAGTGCAGAGACTCTGACAGGCCTTCAACCGCGAATTTTGTGCCATGATAGAGCGTACCAAGGGGGAAGGTAATTTGTCCACCAATGGACGAGATATTGACAATGCAGCCCGAACCATTTGCGCGCATATTCGGTAGAACGGCTTTTGTCACAGCCAACAAGCCAATAACATTGGTATCGAATTGCCGCCGGATACGCTCCATGGGGAAGGCTTCCAGTGGGCCGTAAGCGCCGTATCCCGCGTTGTTCAAGAGAACGTCAATCTGACCAAAGCGTTCAATCCCCTCGGCAACGGCTGTCGCAATTGAACCCTCCTCGGTGACGTCAAGACGTGTGACCAGAACATTCTCAAGTTGCGTCAACTCGGCTTCCTTGCTGGGGTTGCGCATTGTGGCAATGACGTTCCAGCCCTGCCTATGAAACAGTTCGGCCGTAACTCTGCCAATACCAGTTGACGCGCCCGTTATGAGGATAGTCTGTGCCATGGTCATTCTCCGCAATTGTTAGCCTGACCACTAGATAGGTTAGAAAACTGCGATACGCCTGCCGAATTCTCCTCAATATCTGCCTAATTCTCTGGCCGTCAGGATTCTGGCTAGCACTGACCTCTTGCGCAAAATATGCTGAATGAGGCAGTGGGGATACCATGACACATCATGATTTAGTTGAAAAAATCTGCGAAGCTGTGGGCGGACAGGCAGAAGATGCTGCTTTCTACCCGACCGCATTGGACGGTTTCGGCCTTCTTCATGATGTCAAAACGAAATCAATAGAAGCGCAGGTGTATGAACCGATTGTCTGCCTAGTTCTACAGGGGAAGAAAGAATCACGTATCGGAGATCGCCTTGTTCACTTCGGAGCAGGCGATTCCCTGATCGTTAGCCATTCCCTTCCGGTTTTGGCCGCCGTCACCGAAGCAAGTCGGGAAAAGCCCTATGTCGGCCTCATATTCTCGTTGGACTTGTCCATCTTACGTGGTCTCTACGACTCTGTCGGCTCAGAACCTACTGAAATCGAAACAGCCCAAAGCCTTGCCGCATCAAAAGCCTCGCCCGATCTGATCGACGCTATGGCTCGGCTTTTTCGAGCAAGTCAAAACCCTACCGATGCAAAAATTCTCGCACCGATGATAAGCCGTGAAATCCACTACCGACTCCTGCAAGCAGATCACGGTGGCATGCTGCGGCAAATGCTGTGGCGCGATAGCGCCGCCAGCCGTATCGCGCGCGCGATAGACGTCATCCGCGCGGATTTTCGAACAGCCCTGCCCATCTGCGATCTGGCACAAAGCGCTGGAATGAGCGTTTCTGCCTTTCACGCCCATTTCAAAACGGTGACAGCCACCTCGCCGCTACAATACCAAAAAGACCTTAGGCTACTGGAAGCCCGAAGGCTTTTGTCGCACGGTTCGCTGAGTGTATCGCAGGCGGCTTTTGAGGTTGGCTATGAAAGCCCGACCCAGTTTAGTCGGGAATACTCGCGCAAATTCGGAGTGCCGCCTCGTCAGGACATCGGGTCAAAATGCATAGCTTAGAAACTAAAAAGGCCTCGCTGAAAGCGCGGCCTTTGTAGTCTCGGGGTACTAGCGAAGATTAGTTCTTCGCGTAGAATTCGACAACCAGGTTCGGTTCCATCATGACCGGGTAAGGCACATCGCTCAGGCCCGGTGCGCGTACGAAGGTCGCGGTCATTTTCGAGTGGTCGGCGTCGATGTAGTCAGGCACATCACGCTCGGCCAGAGCAACAGCTTCCAGAACAACAGCCAGTTGCTTGGACTTGTCACGTACTTCAATTACGTCGCCTTCTTTGACACGGTAGGACGGGATGTTGACCCGCTTGCCGTTCACTTTGACGTGGCCGTGGTTCACGAACTGACGTGCAGCAAAGACGGTCGGTACGAACTTGGCGCGGTAGACAACGGCGTCCAGACGGCGCTCCAGCAGACCGATCAGGTTTTCACCGGTGTCGCCTTTTACACGCTCAGCTTCGGCGTAGATGCGACGGAATTGCTTTTCGGTCAGGTCGCCGTAGTAGCCTTTCAGCTTCTGCTTGGCGCGCAGCTGCAGACCGAAGTCCGACAGTTTGCCCTTGCGGCGCTGGCCGTGCTGGCCGGGGCCAT
Source organism: Ruegeria sp. BG11 (assembly GCF_056538565.1). Lineage (NCBI taxonomy): Bacteria > Pseudomonadati > Pseudomonadota > Alphaproteobacteria > Rhodobacterales > Roseobacteraceae > Ruegeria > Ruegeria sp. BG11. The sequence continues at coordinate 181,003 of NZ_JBQFTH010000010.1, forward strand.
ATTCACGACGGTTGATCGGGGATTTCGGGCGACCCCAGATGTTTTCGCCCATCCGGCGGTCGATTTTGTACTTGGCAGACGTGCGTTTGGTCACGGCTGATCTCCTTTAAAGTGGCATTTTGGCTAGATCCGAAAACCGGTACCTACTTTGCGGGCCGAAATAGCGTCTCCGCTCGGACCGGGCAGTTCCAGTTCAGACCAGGCGTGGCGCCGGGTTATAAAGGGCGTTGTCCTCTTGAGGTTTCCCCCATGACAGGCATCCCCTTGCGGGGGCCACCAACACCAATGAAGCCGCGCTTATATCCGCAGAACTGTCAGAGTCAACACGTCCTGACGGCCCTGCTCAAATTTCTTGAAGGGTTTTTAGGCCAACGGGTTCAGCGCCAGCTAGGTGACCAAACCTATGAAAACAAACCCGGCGCGGATTTTCCCGGAAAGGCCACCACCTTTGTGGTCGGCTGCGGTACGCTCTGCAGGTCGGCACCGGCATGCGTTACTTCGCTAATCCAAAAATCCTGATCCCGAGGCGGACAGCCAGTGTTGAACACCAGAGTCGGCCATTGTTCGTCATCTGTGATAATCAATTCTGCCGCAAAGCGTTGCGCTCCATTGGTCAATGTGACCGTCCCGCAATGCTCACCCGCTATCTCTTGCGGGGCTGAGAACGCGTCGCGGGTACGCACAGCGTTCGCCCCCGTATGTCCCAGTTGCTCAAGATTTTGCTCTGCCACTTCGCCCAACACCAGCGCCTGACCACGCCAGGACCATGCGGACCCAACCGCCAAAAAGGCCAAAGGCGCTGCCTCAAGCCCATCAAGCTCGGTTTGATTCCATGAAATGGCTACACGACCGTTATATCCGGCTCTCATTTACCTGCTCGCACTTATCAACACCCCACCCAGTACTCAACCCGCTTTATCAGGGGAGATTTCGGCGGAAAAGAGACAGAATTTGAGCAATCACGTGAATGTTGCCGAATAGAATCAACTATCCGTGAGCAAACCTGTGCCACCCAAGCTTACTTAAGCGAGCAAGGAGACATTAAGTGTCTGATTTTAATACAAATATTTAAGAATCTGAAACCGCAGGCGGCCGTAGACGCTCTGCAGTTTCAGCCTGAGACTTCCCGTTCACACCTCAACTTCGACCTTGCCGATCGGGTTTGAACAGCACGCCAGAATGTAGCCTGCTGCTATGTCATCCTCGGAGATACCGCCATTGTGTACCATGTGAACTTCACCCGAGGTCTTTTTGACCTTGCAGGTTCCGCAAACGCCAAACGTACAGCCCGAGGCAATGTTCAACCCGACCGCACGTGCGGCGGCCAGAACCGTATCCGTCTCGGCAACTTTGGCGGTGACACCCGAGGTCGCAAACACGATCTCGGCGGCGCTGTCATCGTCGGGGATAACATCGTCCAGATCGGGCTGATCTGCTTCGGTCTCAACCGGGGCTCCAAAGCTCTCCTGATGATAGTTGTCCATATCAAAGCCAAGACCCGACAGAGCGTCCCGGACTGCTTGCATGAACGGCTCGGGACCGCAGCAATAGACCTCACGGTCCAGATAGTCTGGGGCCATGAGGCCCAGCATCAGCTGGTTAAATTGACCCTGGTAGCCGGTCCAGGGGCTGTAGCGGTCAGCTTCCTCCACAACAAACTTCAAATCCAAACCCGGCGTCCGGCTTGCCATCTGCTCCAACCGTTGGCGGAAGATGATCTCGGACGGACGTTTGGCGCAGTTGATGAAGACGACATCCAGATCGCGGCCTTCGTCCCACATGCAGGTCGTCATCGACATCATAGGAGTGATGCCCGACCCTGCCGAGATGAACAAATACTTGGTGGCGCCGCTTTCAGCATTGGTGAACAGACCCGCCGGGCCAATCGCCCGCATCCGCATACCCGGCTGCAGATTGTCCAGCATCCAGCGCGTGCCGACGCTGTCCGGCTGCGCCTTAGCCGTGATCGTAATGGATCGCGGACGAGATGGGGATGACGAGATCGTATAGGTCCGATGCACAACGCCTCCCGGCTGCCCCGGCGCCGGAATCTCGAGCGTCAGGAACTGACCCGGATGGTAGGCAAACAAAGCCCCGGACGGGGCGCGGAACGTAAAGCTGGCGGTGTTTGGCGTTTCGGGCACGACCGAGACGCATTCCAGCGTCTCGTCATCCTGCCAGATCGAGGCAACAGCGTTCAGATCTTTCATCTGCTTCACTCCGCCGCCATCGTGTCAGGTGTCAGGTGGCGCGCCAGAGTGCTGCAATACCAATCGGTGAATTGCAAAACACCGGACTCCTGTATCCCTGAATACGGTCCCGGCACATAGGCCGGGCTGTTGATGCCCATCTGGTTGTCTTCCACCACGCGGCGATCTTCGTCATTGGTGGCCATCCAGACCTCGGTCAGACGCTTGACGTCATAGTCGACCCCTTCGACCGCATCCTTGTTGACCAGCCATTTCGTGGTGACTTCGGTCTCGGTCGGGCTGATCGGAGTGATCCGAAATACAATCGAGTGATCGGCCAGGAAGTGGTTCCACGTGCTGGGATAGTGGAACTTCAGCAACGTCCCCGCATCGGCAAAAGGCGAACTGCCAAGAAAGCGGCGCACAGCTGATTTGCCGTCTAGAGTATAGCTTTCCGCCCCTTCCTTAAGCGGCATACGAGCCAGACGGTATTGCCCGTCATCATGCAGATAGAACTGCGACGGCATCCCTGCAGCCTCGCAACGGTCAAAGTGAGTTTGCATGAAAGCCGGGGTTTCACCCCCTTCGATACCGGTTACCGAGGGATCATCAGGGAAGGTCCGGCACAGCGAGGGGTGGTTGCCACCGCAGTGATAGCACTCGCGGTTGTTTTCCCAGACCAGCTTCCAGTTGCCGTTCTCGATGATCGTGCTTTCAAAGGCGACCTTGGCGTTGCCCAGATCATGCGGCTCCAGATAGGGGCGTGCTTTGTTGGCGAAGGTGTCGAAATCAGGCGCTTCATCTGCAAGACAGATATAGACCAGCCCGGCCAGTTCCCGGCAGTAAACGGTTTTTAGCCCGTGTTGCTTGGGGTCGAAATCAGGCCCCATATCACGTGCCCATAGCAATGAGCCGTCAAGCTCATAGGTCCACTGGTGGTAGGGGCAGACCAGTTTGGGCGAGTTGCCCTTGGCCGCTTTGCAAATGATCGACCCGCGATGTCGGCAGGTGTTGTGGAAAGCTCGGATCTGGTTGTCCGCGCCGCGCACGATGATCACGCGGTATGCGCCAACAGTGTAAGTCACATAGTCGCCTGTTTTCACCAGCTCACATGCCGGAATGGCAAATAGCCAGTCGCGGTAGTGGATGGCCTCAAGATCGGCCTGAAAGACATCTGGATCGGTATAGAACGCCTGTTCAAGGGCATAGGCCGGGTTTCGACGCGCCAACAGGCTTTGAACGTTGCTCACTTCTGGCTCTCCTGCCGCGCCCCGCGGCTTAGCTTGGGCAGATGACACCAGAGGCCAGTCCGGAGCCGTGCGAGGATCACGTCCGAAACTTGTGCCCCCACCGCCACCCGCGGTTTGACATATATGCAAGGCTGGTTTCCGGACTTGAAAGGGGCTTGCGCCCGGTTTTCGACACCTTCCCGGGATCCTCGTCCCAGTGGTCACCTGTCGAACCTGACCTTCCTTACCGTTGCGGGGGCAGCGCCGGAATTGCACCGGCTTCCCAATTCTCTGCCGCCTGAGAATCAAACAGCAGCACCTCACACGCGCAACCTACTCGGGTGCGCATTTCTGACTGAAAGGCTTGCGACATTTGCAGAAACAAAACAGACATGCCCAGCAGAAATGGAAACCTGAAACAGAGCTGCGGTTTGAGGAAAGAACAAAAAAACGGAATTCACGCGTGTTGTGATGTGTCCCAGAGATGCGCGTGCATGAAGGGCGCAATCGCGAGTGTCTTGCCCCCCAGCTTTTCAACCGATCCTGCAGTGAGCTCAAGCACCATCCATGCCTCTGGGATCGTCAGAAGGTTCGGATATGGCGTCTCTTTGTCGGTCGGAACAAACCCGAATAAGGGGTAGAATGCCGGCACGCCCAACACGAAGACAGCGTCTGTTCCAATGGACCTCAAGTGCTTGATGCTGGTCTCCATCATCTCTCTGCCAACACCGAGACCTTGATGTTCGGGCGAGACACCGCAGGGCGCCAGAAGATAGCATTTAACGTCCGGGTGATCCTGGAAGACAAACGGGGTGAACATGACATTGCCCGCGATCTGCCCGTCACGCCTCACACTGATAGAAATCGTTTCCGGATGCTCAAGGAGATCTTCGGCGAGTTGAGCGATTTCTTCACCTTCCGCTTCGCCAAAAGCCAGCCTATGCACATTCAAAATGGCATCGGTTTCTGAACGGTTCATGATCCATCCCTATCCTGAGCTAAACAGCCTGCGCCGCGTCATACGGCGCGAGATTACCCAAGCGACGCCCCAGAGGTCGCATTGGGCGAGCTTCGGCAAGACGAGCCGCTCAGGTCAATATGTTTCTTCGTACAATCGGCAGCGTGCGTCGGTGTCCAGATGTGCAGTTGTCGCGATCTCGGATTGTTTGTGGGCTTGGTACACCTCGGCAAAGCATTCGGGGAACCAGCCGGTCACAACCGGGTTGGAAACGAACCGGTCGAGCGCGTCTTCTAAGGTTTGAGGCAAGCGCACCAGCCCCCTTTGGTTCAGTTCTGCGACGTCCAACAGCGAAAGATCTTCCTCGGTTGGAATGGGCGCGGGTAGCCCCTCTTCGATCCCTTGTGTCCCAGCCATGACAACTGCCGCAAGCGCCAGATGAGGCGAAGCTGCGGCATCCGCCGCACGGTATTCGATGTTGAACTGCCCCGCGATCGAGGCCGGGTCTTTTGCGGTTACCGGACAAATCCGCAAGGAAGCCTCGCGGTCGCGGAAACCCAGATTGTTGAAAGCCGCAGACCAACGATGGGGTGTCAGGCGTTCATACGAGATCACCGAAGGCGCAGTCAGGGCCAAGATCGCATCCAGATATTTCAGAACTCCGGCAGCGAAGGCACTCGTCAGGTCCGACATGCCGCAGGGGCCGTCTTCGGCGTATGTCAGCGGCGCGCCCTGATCATCCACAAAGCTCATATGGATGTGGACCCCATTCCCAACGCTCGCGACATCGCGAATAGGGGTATAGGTGGCCCGCTCGCCATAGGCCTGTGCGGTCGCATAGGTCAGTTCGCGTACCATGATGGCCGCGTCCGCCGCGCGAACACCCTGCTCAGGGCCGATGACGACCTCATATTGGTTTGGCCCATATTCCTTCATGATCGAATCCGGCTTCAAACCGACCTGAGAAATCGCGTTGATCAAGGTCTCGCACAGATCACGCTGCAGGCCAAAACCCCGGTGACCATAGGCTTCGTTGGCTTGGCTTGGCGGATCTTTCAGCTGGAACTCATGCTCGAACGCAGCCAGCAAATTTGCGCCTGAGACCTTGTGCAGCCGCTCCAGCGCCGCCCTCAACAAACTGCGCGTGCAGAAGTCCCAAGGGTCTCCGTCCAGAGTGACGATATCGCCCATAAGAAAGTGCAGGCCGGAGTCTTCGCCGAGCTCGACCTTTGCCTCGGCCGTTGCGTCCGGGATCAGAAGAAGATCGCCCAGCGCGCCAAACGGGCTTTCAGCAATTCCGTCAAAACAGTTGATCTGAACGTTGGTGGGTGTCCACCCGACCCCGCGCTGCAACCGCTTGTTCAGTTGATCCGCCGGAAAGGCCTTGCCCCGCAATTTCCCGGCAAGGTCTGAGGTGGCGACAAACATCAAGGGGGTTTTGGGCATCATGGGTTAGGGTCCTGATTGTGGGATCGCATGGCATCCCAGGCTTCGATGCGGGATTTCGTTTGGTCCCAGTTGTCTTCGGCAATACGCGTCACCAGCGCTTCGGTGACGGCAAGGGCCGCTGTGTACGTATCCCAGAGCGTGCCGCTTTCGATCGGAACTGGCAAGATTTCTGCCGCATGGCGGGATATGGGAGACAGCCATTTGTCTGTCATGAGGACAACGCGAACCCCTCGATCCTGCGCGGCAGTCGCGGCCAATCGCGCCAGCGCGGGTTGGTAGCGGCGAAAATCGACGAGAAACAGGATATCGGCAGGCTTCATCCGCAGCAGGTATTCCGGCCAGACCTCATTGTTGGCCGGAAGATGATACACGCCGCTGCGGGTTTGGCGCAGGTGAAAAGACAGGTGCTGCGCGATGGTATCACTGATCCGACCGCCCAAAATATAGACATCGCTTTTTGGCTGGCTCAGTACCGAGCAAATGCGCTGAAACTGCGCCTCGGTGATACCTTCTGCCGACAGCGCCATCTGGGACGAGGCCCGCGCGATGAAATCACGTAAGAACCCTCCATCAACGCTGCGGCCTTCGCCGTGCAGATCGGTGGGCGAGCGTTGGCCTTCTTTCAACTCCGACAACAGGGCACGCTGGAATTCCTGATAGCCCCCCAGTCCGATCTTGGTGACAAACCGCGAGATAGACGGTGCCGAAACCTCGGCCCGCCGGGCGAGTTCCTGAATCGTGACCAAACCCGCATAGGGGTAGTCGCTCAGCAAAGCAGCAGCCAGCTTGCGCTCGCTCGCGGTCATGTTCTCCGCCTTCGATTCAATTCTTTGCCTAACAAGCAAGCGGCACCTCCTGATCTGAATGGATCGCATGGAATAAAAATTTCAGTCAATCTATTTTTGATTGACTCTGAAAAAACTTGTTCTCTAACGTGGACCACATGAATACATCAGCTGTAACCCAAGAACTGCTGGTCACCGGGGATCCCGCCCCAGTGGAATGGGTCAATCGTGACAGTGATGCGAAGATCGCGCTGCTCTGCGAACACGCCGGGCGCGCGATCCCGCAAAAGCTGGGCGATCTGGGTGTCTCGGAAGAGGTACAAACCAGCCATCGCGGTTGGGACATCGGGGCCGAGGCCGTGGCCCGGCAATTAGCCGACCGGCTACGGGCCCCTTTGATCTTGCAACGCTATTCCCGGCTTGTGATTGATTGCAACCGCCCGATCGAAGCCCCGGATTCAATTCCGCCAAACAGCTTTGGAGAGCAGATCCCAGCCAATCTGAACTTGACCGCTGCGGATCGCACAGCGCGTCAGCGCGAGATCATGGCCCCACTGAACGGTGCCATTGAAGATATGCTGGACCGTGCGCCGCGCGTGCTTGCGGTGTCGATCCACTCCTTCGCCTCACAGGTCGATGGTGAGACGCGGCCCTGGCACGCTGGATTTCTGACGCGCGTTGACCCCAAAACGGGACAAGCCGCTATCGACCATATCTCGGCCCTGCGTCCCGATCTGCACATGGCGTTGAACCAGCCCTATCAGATCGACAGTGAAAGCGACTGGTTCATACCTCGTTTCGCGGAACCTCGCGGACTGGCGCATTCGCTGGTCGAAATCCGCAATGACCTGATCCGCGATGCAAAAGGCGTCGAGGATTGGGCGCAGCTTCTCGCCGAGGCCTTTACCCGAATACTGGAGACCAAGACGTGAGTTTGACGCGCAATGTTCCCCTTGTCCCATCGCAATCCGCGCTGTTGTTCATTGACGTGCAGAACTATTCGGCACATCGCGAAGGCGCCGAATTCAAGGACATGCCTGAAGCCGAATTCAATGAGAAATACGGCTGGTTTTTCGATCAGCTGGACACCCGCGTGATCCCGAACATGCAGGCCATACAAGCCGCCTGTCGCACCGCCGGCGTCGAGGTCATGTACACCAATATCGAAAGCCTGACACTCGACGGGCGCGACCGGTCGCTGGACTACAAGATAACGGGTTTTCATGTTCCCAAGGGCAGCTGGGACGGAAAGGTCATTGACCAGATCGCGCCCCAAAGCGATGAGATCGTGCTGCCGAAGACGTCCTCTTCGGTGTTTGTGTCCACGCATGTTGACTACATCCTGCGCAACCTTGGCGTTCGCCAAGTTGTTTTGTCCGGTCTTTTGACGGATCAATGCGTCGAAAGCGCCATCCGAGACGCATGTGATCTGGGCTATCTTGTTACTCAGGTCGAAGATGCCTGCCTGACCCATACGCAGGATCGGCACGATAGCTCTCTGCGCGCGATCAAGGGTTATTGCCGACAAGTCACTACAAAAGAACTGGTCGAGGAATTGGCTGGTGCTTGATCTTAACGGCATCACCAAGACCTTTGGCGGGGTCCACGCCGTTGAGGATGTGACCATGTCCGTCGCACCGGGCGAGGTACGCGGCCTGATCGGTCCCAATGGCGCAGGCAAGACGACGCTGGTCAACCTGATCTCTGGCCTGCTGACCCACTCAGCAGGAAGTCTGTCGCTGGATGGTGAGCCGCTGGACAATCTACGCGCCCACGAACGCGCGGCGCGCGGTGTGGCGCGGACGTTTCAGAACCTGCGGGTCTTTCCAAGCCTCAGCGTCGCGCAAAACATCGACGTCGCCCGCTATTCCGGCTGCGGCGCCGAAATCGTCGACGCCGCGATCCCCGAGTTCGGCCTGTTGGACAAGCTCAACCAAAACGCCGGGTCATTGGCATATGGGCAGCTTCGGCGGCTGGAGATCGTTCGCGCGCTGGCCCTGAACCCGCGTGTCCTGATGCTGGACGAACCCGCCGCGGGGATGAACGAACAGGAAACGGAAGCTCTGGGTCGGTCGCTGACTTGGGTACGCGCGCATTCGGACTGCGCGATTTTGGTGATTGATCACGATCTTAAATTCATCATGTCGCTCTGCGACACGATCACCGTTTTGAACATGGGCGCCATCATTGCCGAAGGCGCACCCGAAGAAATAACCAAGAACCAAGAGGTTATCGACGCTTATCTTGGCGAAACCGATGAACGTGCCGCGTGACGCAGGCGGCTTTCAACAGGAGAACAAGTATGAAGAAGTTGACCCTTACGACTCTGACCGCCATGAGCCTCGCCCTACCCGCGGTCGCCGAAGATACGATCAAGATCGGACTGGGCGTTCCGATGACAGGCGATCTGGCCATCTATTCCGAATACCTGGGCGCGCGCTGTATGGCGGATATGATCAACGCCGACGGTGGTGCTGGTGGCAAGCAGATCGAAGTCCTGGTGCAGGATTCCGCTGGCGACACGCAGGCCGCGATCTCACTGGCTCAGAAGTTTCTCGACGAAGGTGTTGTGATGCTGGGGACCACGCCGTTCTCGGACACGATGATCCCGGTGGCGCAGATCGCTCAGCCATACGGCGTTTCCATCTTCCAGCCGCAATCCACTCAAGTCGAGATGCACGCGGGCATCGTGGACAATTTCTTTACCGGCGTCTCGCCTGATCCGTTCACGGCAACGGCAGCTGCCAACCACGCGCTTAGCGAAGGGGTCAAGAACGTGGTTCTGCTGACCTCGGACGAAGGCGGGTCTTGGTCTGCCCGCACCCCGCTGTGGTTCGGTCAAGTGATCGAAGAGGGCGGCGGCAAGGTGCTGGCCAAGATGAATTTCAGCTTTGGCACATCGGACTGGTCGCCTCAGATCGCGGACATGAAAGCACTGGGGGAAGAGATCGACGCCGTCTATATTTCGTCGATCATGCCCGATATCGGTGTCCTCGTGCGGCAGTTGCGCAGCGCTGGTATCGACGCCTGGGTGGTCGGCTCGGACGGGTTTGACGATCCATCCCTGGACGCCGTCGCGGCTGATGATCCCGCAATCCTCGACAAGGTGTTTTTTGCCACGCTGGCCCCCAGCCATGACGAAAGCGCCGTGGTCAAGTTCATGGCGGACTGCAAAGAGTTGGGCCACGATGTGCCCGGCCTGTTCCCAGCCACCGGTGCCGACACGGTCAAGGCCGTTGCCTGGGCGGTCGAAACCTCAGGCAGCAGCGACCCGGCGGTGATTGCGGAAACGATCCGCACAGCCGACACGATCCCGGTGCTGACAGTCGACAGCATTTCGTTCAAGGACACGAAAACCTATGCCCAGCGCACGATACCTGTGATTGGCTATAAAGATGGCAAGCGGGTTCTCATCTCGAACGAAATTCCCGAAAACACACCGAAAGACTGGAACTGAGCCAAATGACGGGGGCGGTTCCAGCCCCCGTTTCAAATCCCATGCTGAATGTTGAAAACCTGATAGTTTCTCACGGTCCGATCGAGGCCGTGCACGGCATCTCTTTCGCCGTGGAGAAGGGCCGCTGTGTCTCCTTGCTGGGCCCCAATGGCGCGGGCAAGACCTCGACCATCTCGGCGCTGATGGGGGTGGTCAAGTCCTCAGGCCGGATCACCTTTGAAGGTGCCGATATCTCGGCCCTGCCTGTGGAGGCTCGAGTGCAGGCGGGTATGTCCGTGGCCCCCGAAGGGCGGCGGATATTCTCGAATCTGAGCGTCGAGGAAAATCTGGTGCTCGGCGGCGCCACACGTTCTGACCGAGCGGCCAAGGACACCGATATCGCCCACTGGCTTGAGACCTTTCCGATCCTTGGCGAACGCAGAGATCAACCCGCCGGCACCTTGTCGGGCGGTGAGCAGCAGATGCTGGCCATTTCCCGGGCCTTGATGACCCGACCCAAGATTCTGTTGCTGGACGAACCCAGCCTAGGTCTGGCCCCTAAGATCGTAAGCCAGATTTTCCAGATGATCGAACAGCTAAAAGCGCAAGGCATGACGATCCTGCTGGTCGAACAGAACGCAACGCAGGCGCTGCGCCTGTCGGACTACGCCTACCTTCTGAACAATGGGCGGATCGTGGCTGAGGGCACCAAGGAAACACTGGGCCAAAGCAGCGCGCTTATGGCGGAACTGACGGGGATCGCCTGACATGGAATACGTGGCCCAGCAGATGATGAACGCGCTCGCCTTTGGTGCGGAATATGCGCTGATTGCACTCGGTCTGGCGATTGTCTTTTCGATCATGGGGCTGGTGAACTTTGCCCATGGTGAGGTGATCGCAGTTGGCGGCTACACGATGGTGGCCTTTGCCGCACTGGCGCTGAACAACCCCTTAATAGTCATAGGCGGAGCGATCGCCGCTACGATCCTGATGTCCCTTCTGCTTGAACGCGTGGCGTTCCGACCCGTGCGATACGCGGACCCGACAACCGGTCTGCTGACCGCCTTTGGTGTCTCAATCATTCTGCAAAACGTGTTTCTGCTTGCGGTCTCACCACGCCCCGTGGCCGTGACATCGTTGTACTTCCTCGACTGGCCCGTGCAGCTTTTGGGCGTTCAGGTATCTTCACTTCAGGTGTTCGAGGCGGTGACGACGGTGCTGGTGATCGTCGGACTGATGCTGTTTCTAAAACGCACAACACTGGGTCTGGCCATGCGCGCCGCCTCGCTGGATTTTGAGATGGTCCGCATGGTCGGCGTCAAATCCAACAGAGTGTTTGCGGTGGCCTTCATGGTGTCGGGCCTACTGGCCGGGCTGGCCTGTATCTTCATCATGGCGCGGCGTGGATCGGTCGATCCGCATCTGGGGTTCAACCCGGTCCTCAAGGCCTTTGTGGCCTGCGTCGTTGGAGGGTTTGGCAGCCTGCCCGGAGCCGTGCTGGGCGGCTTTCTACTCGGCACGATTGAGGTCGCCATGCTGGTCCTTCTGCCGCAGGAATATGGCGGCATGAAAGACGCCTTTGTCTTTGGAATCATAGCCCTTGTTCTGGTTTGGAGGCCGGATGGCATCCTGTCACCCCCGACTGAGAAAGGGGACAAGATATGATCCTGAACCCCAGTCAGAAACGCGGGCTGGTGGGCGCTGCGATCCTGGCCGCCGTATTGATCGCGATTGGGCTGATCGTGACCTATTTCGGCTCTCGCTATCAGCTTCGACTGGTCTACAGCGCCTACGTGAACTTATTGGTCGTTCTGGCCATGCAGGTGTTCATGGGCAATGCGCGCCTGACCAACCTTAGCCACAGTGCCTTCATGGGGATCGGTGCCTATGTGGCCGCGATTTGCGTGACGCCGGTGACGGTCAAATCCATCTCTCTGCCGGATGCGCCTTGGGGGTTGAATGCCTTCTCGCTGGACCCGGTCAGTTCGGCGCTGCTTGCCATTGTGATCACCGCCGTTCTGGCCCTGATCGTTGGGCTGTTTGTCGTGCGCCTGACAGGGTCTGGCGTGACCATCTTTTCCCTTGCCGTCCTGGTCATCGTGCATTCGATATTCCTTTACCGAACGGATATTTTCAAAGGAAACCAAGCGTTTTTCGGCATTCCGCAGGTGTTCTCATTGACGTCTATCGTGATCTTATCCGTGTTCGTCGTGTTCATCGTGCGCCTGTTTCGCGAAAGCCGTTGGGGCATCCAGCTGCGTGCTTGCGCCGATGATGAGGTCGGAGCCGCCGCAATGGGTGTAAACATTCGCCGGTTACGCCTGATTGCTTGGGTCCTGTCAGCCATCCTGCTTGCAGTCGCCGGGATTGCTTACGCTTATTTCCTTGGCACGATCAGCGCACGGCCCTTCTATTTCAACCACGTCTTTCTGACACTCGCCATGCTGATCCTTGGAGGAATGCGGACAGTCACAGGTGCGGTTCTGGGCACGCTTTTGATCTCGTTCGGGTTGGAATGCGTGCGCTGGCTGGAAACCGGCCCGGTCCTGCTGGGCATCGACCTGCCCGAAGTGCTGGGCCTGTCGGGTATTGCACTGGGAACGGTCATCGTTCTGACTATGGCCCTGCGCCCCGGAGGGATCATGGGTGATCAAGAAATCGAAGACCTGGTTCTGAAAAAACAGGAGTAAGTCATGGGTTGCAATCACACTATTCACAAACACAACCACCATTTCGGTTGGGACAACTCCATCGAACCCGTCCTGAGCGTCGACCCCGGCGAGACCGTTGAGGTCGAAACCATCGACAGTTCGGGCGGGCAGTTGAACGCTTCCTCGACCCTGGCCGATCTGGGCAAGCTGTCTTTCGACGCGGTCAATCCGGTCACAGGGCCGATCCACATCAACGGGGCCGAGCTCGGCGATACCGTTGCCGTGACCTTTCTGGATTTCAAACCCTCGGGCTGGGGTTGGACCGCCAACATCCCCGGTTTTGGCCTGCTGACCGATCAGTTTCCCGACGCGGCGCTTCATATCTGGAACTATGATTCCACCGCGATGACCCCTGCTCTGTTCGGCCCGGGCGGGAAGGTACCGCTCAAGCCGTTCGTCGGCACAATCGGCCTGGCGCTGGCCGAGCCGGGCTTGCACTCCGTCGTCCCTCCGCGCCGTGTGGGCGGCAATCTGGACATCCGCGACAATTGCGTGGGCACAACGCTTTACCTCCCGGTCGAAGTGGCTGGTGGGATGTTGTCACTGGGGGACACCCATGCCGCACAAGGCGATGGTGAGATTTGCGGTACGGCCATCGAAAGCCCTATGGACGTGGCCATCAAAGTCGACCTTCTCAAAGGCGAAAACCTGCCCTATCCCCGGTTTGAAACCAACGGCCCCGTCACACGCCATTTCGATACCTCCGGCTACAAGGCGACGACAGGCATAGGCGAGGATCTCATGCAGGCCGCCCGCGATGCGGTGGCGGGCATGGTCGACTGGATCTCGGCCACGACGGGGATGTCAGCGCTTGATTCCTACATGCTCTGCTCGGTCTGCGGCGATCTGCGTATCAGTGAAATCGTGGATATCCCGAACTGGACGGTCTCATTCTACTTTCCGAAGACCGTTCTGGACTGAAGAATACGGCAACTCCTGAGTACCGGAGCTATTCCGTCGATGTCGGAAGCAGTCAGTCGTTCAAAATAGGTCAGAACATAAGCGATCTTTTCAGTAGGTGACCTTCGGCTTCGGTTCTTTCGCCATTGTGACGACCAGCGCAAAGCGTCTCACCAGCGGTTCAACTGCCCGGTTTGTAGTGCGCCATAAACATGGCAATGCAATCGTCCATTACGCCCTCGGGTGTCGGGTTCTCACCAAGGAAAAACTCTGGCCAGAAAAAGAAGTTTTTGACGAGTGCCAAGAGCTGGTTAGTCGCGAAGACCGGATCGGCTTTTCGGATTACGCCCGCGTCCATGGCTTCGCCGATCAACTGCGTCATCGGGTAGTCGAGCGTTTCTGTCTCCGTGAAGAATTTCCGAGAACGATCGAGGTCGCGGATCAGCTCTGAAAGGACCATGCGGTTTAGACCAATTGCTGTCTCTTCCGTTATGATCGAGATGTACCTCCAAAGAGCGTCTTTCAGCTGCTCAACGAAGTCACGACTTGGGTCATAGGCAACCGGCTGCATACTCCGGTTCTGCTCCAACATGATTTCTGAGATTGCTTCGAAGAGGGCCTCTTTGCTTTCGAAGTGGTTGTAGAGCGTGCGACTCGAAACATTTGCTTTTTGGGCGATTGAGGTCGTTCTGGCCCCCAGAAATCCTTGCTCCCGAAACTCATCGATTGCTGCATCTATGATATCTTTTCTTTTCTTTTCAGTACGTTTCACGGATTTCGCCTCAAAAGTAAAAAACTGTGTTTACAAACTTCACCCCCTCAACATAAGTAAACAAGGCGATTTACTTTAGCAATGCGCAATCCTGCTCGACCTCGAAAGGACCCAAACCATGACCTCCGAAACTTTCATCGCTGGCAAAAACGCAGTGACCTTTAAATCTTTTGGCGTGGATTTGGCCGGTGATCTCTACCTGCCCGAAGGTTTTGATGAGACCAAGACCTACAAGGCCATCGTGGGAGCCAGCCCGTTCCCGCAGGTCAAGGATCAAATACCTGCGACCTACGGCCCTGAAATGGCGGCACGCGGCTTCATCTATCTCGGCTTCGACTATCTGGGCATGGGCGATAGCCCCGCACTGCCCGGCGAATTCAAACAATCGCGCTACAATTTCCGCCTGATCGAAAACACCTGGGACGCGGTTTCGTACCTGGGTACGCTACCCTTCGTCGAAGAAATCTATGGCCTGGGCGTCTGTCAGGGTGGTCAGACCATCGCATCGGCAGCGGTGACAGACCACCGTATTAAGAAAATCGCTATGGTGTCGGGCATGATGGCCTCGGACGCGTTCCAGTGTACCAACCGCGATATGGCCAATCAGATGATCGACGCAGCAAATGCCTCGATGCAGAAGCAATATGAAACCGGCGAGCCAGACTACGTTGCACCGTTCGGCTTGAACGACGAAATGTCTCGTGAAGAGTTCACGGAAGCGGCCGCCTACCCAGACATGGCTGGCGAAACCTATGACTATTACGGCCGTGATGGTGCTAAGGGGCCGGTTGCAGTTCCCAACTATACCAACATGCACATTGCTGATCAGCCCATGCAGTCTTTGTTCTCAATTTGTGAAGCCTATGCGGACAAAATCGTGCAGCCCTCGCTGACCATCTACGGCACAAATGCCTCCACAGCGATCTGCTCGACCGCATTTGTCGAGAAACTGACCAATGACCACAAAGAGCTGGCGTTTGATGAATTCAGCCACGTAGACTTTTACTACAAGCCCGAGGCCGTGAATGCGTCGACCGATGCAGTGGCAGAGTTCTTCAACAATTAACGTGATGGAGTGCTTCGTTTGATTTGGTCCACCGTTCTGTTTGAGAAACGGTGGACCGCGAATGTCGAACAAGAGACACAAGCAAGAGGAAATAGTTCAGAAGCTGCGGCAAGTTGATGTGCTTGTCCGTCAGGGAATGACGCTTGCAGATGCGATCCGTGCAACTGGCCAATGTTCCGATGTTGGTACAAACCTCGCGAGATTTTGGTGTATACCTCCCAACTCGCACTAAAAAAGGTCTCAGCGATCAAAGACCCGGCGCCTTTTCTCACCTACAAACCCAAGAGTTTCTTTTTGTGGGCGCAAATGACCTTGCGTATGGGCGACAATACTGACGAAATGGGTCTCATTACCTTGCGGTTCATAACGGGTTTGATGCGCTAAGCAATTGAGACCCAAAGTCGATAGAATTCATCCTTGTTTTCAACGCCCATATTGACTGTACGAAGTCGCTGGATTTCTTTCTCAGAGAGATGCCCATGCCCTAAGGCTTCAGCTCTGCCTTGTAGAATGCACTGAACTCGATTTTTGAAACGTCGCCTATCATCCCAAGTTGGCAAGGCGCCATCCGATAACTCGCAAGCGACTTCATCGAAATCACCTCCGCCTAGATCAGCCAAGAGTTCATCATCTCCAACGAGTTCTTTGGCCAGTCGCGATTCGCACAATTTTTCAGGTATTCAGTAAACCTGTGCGTAAGAGCACCGTTTTCTAAGTTGGGATCAGTGACGAGTAAAATTTTGACGGTCCTCATAGCTGTTCTCTCATCTATCAAGTGAGACAAACCGACCGACAACGTGCCAAGGAGAAAAGATTTGAGAAGCAGCCAACGGTCGGCCCTAACTGGGGCCGATCAGAAAAACTGTATGAGGAAGATATGTTGCGGTGTCGCCATAGAATGAAACAGCCCCATTATTGGGCGCACGTCAATACCTTCGAATTTTTGATGCTGACTTATTAAGCGTCCGCTGAGAAAAACAGACGCGTTCCCGCCCCTATGAAAACAAGGGTGATTTGATACTTGGGCGAAAAAGATCTTGTCTTTGGGCAAAAATGGTCGCTGATTTGGGTCTCAATTGCTTGGTGCATCAGGTGTGGCGCTCCATCTGACATTACTTATCCGCACATGAAATACCTTCTTTCTTAGAGCGCGTGTATCACAGCGGCACGGTATACTGACCAAGAATTTCGTATCGAACTACCTTCTTTTTATGGAGCGACAGATTGCCGTGTCGCACCCGTTGAAAAGCTAGTCCCCACTCGGTTGCTTTAAAGACTGACCTGCCCCCGAAATTTCCCTCAATCTGATGTAGAGTTTGCTCAACCTTTTGAAGGAACAAACGGATGCGAAAGAGCCATTTTACCAAGGCACAGATTGTCGGGATGATCAAGGACCAAGAAGCCAGGATGCCGACGATCGAGATGTTTTGCAAGGACGGTCTCAACCAGGGCACGTTCTACATGTTCAAATCGATGTGTGGGGGTATGGAAGTGCCTGATGCTGCCGAGCTGAAGGTGCTGGAAGATGAGAACGCCAAGCTCAAGCGGTTGTGGGCGGACACCATGTTGAGCAATGTCGTTTTGAAGGACCGGCTGGGAACGATCTGGCGACATCAAGCGAACGGCAGGATGCAACGCTTCCAGAAATGCGGGATCACGACATCTCGCAACATCGGGCCTGCAAGATCTTTGGTTTCGGTCCCAAAACCGTCAGGCCCGACCGTCCGCCTGCCGACCCAGAGATACGCAAAGAGATGAAGGCTATTGCTGCCTAGCGGAGTCGGTTTGCCTTTCACCGGATCAACATGATGCTGGAACGCGAAGAGTGCGCAGTGAACCACAAAAAGCTATATTGGTTTCACACAGAGGCGAGGCTGGGCGTAAAGATGACGGGGCCGGAAACGGGCGTGTGGCTCGAGGACACCGATGCCTGAGGCGCTGAGGCCGGGCGAGCGCTGGTCTTTGGACTTCCTGTCCGACGCCTTCGAGGCATCGCGGAGGTTCAGTATTCTGTCGGCAAAGGATGATTGCTGCCGCGAGAACATGGGTTTGACGGCCGCCTCCTGCATCTCAGGTGACCGTGTTACGCTAGAACTGGACGCGCTTGTACGGCTCCATGGCAAACCGGCCAGCATTGTCAGTGACAATGGAACCGAGTTCACCAGCCGAGCGATCCTGAAATGAGCCAACGACAACGGCTTGGACTGGCACTACATAGATCCTTGCAAGCCCCAGCAGAATGCCTTCATCAAGTCATTCATTGGCAGCTTGCTGGATAAACTTCTGAACGAGGAGACGTTCGACAGTCTGGGTGACGCCCGCCGCAAATTGGCGCTCTGGCGATACGACTACTACAACCCTCTAAGGACATTGCTCTGCTATGCCTCACCCGGCAATGGTCAAGCCATACTCATCTCTCGGAAACCAGACGTCCGCCGTAACACGCCGGACGCTTGAGCAATGTGACGGCTCAGCGCCCGGCGCGTTCGCCCAAACCGACGACAGAGAATACGAAACCAAACCTGTAGACTCTCGTTATGAATAAGAGAGCCTCGGGGGGCAGGTCAATGCCTGCCGCGCCCGGTAAGTTTTCCAAAAAACAAGGATACCTTGAACTTGTTCCGAAACCATTTGCGGCGACGGCGAATCTGATTGATTATTTTCTTTTCTGAAGGTCGGGTTGGGAGGAAGTGTAGGCGGCTTTCAACAACCGGGTACCTGGATACAGCGTTCTGAAATTCCTTCTCGCGTGCCAAATACGTTTCAAGTTCGAATCTTGTGTATTCCAGGCCGAGATGCTTGGCGACCAAAACAACGATTTCAAGAATTTCCGTCGGCTGGCTGCTGTGGGACACAAGTTCCAAGTTTCTTAGTGAATCTGTCAGCCCGCGCGCAAAAAGAAACCCAAATCTCAGCGGCGTTTTTGATTGCCATTCAAGGTCGAAGAACTTGGTCGACCCATCTGCCTCAACAACAAGGTTTCTCGGCAACGCATCCAGAAGCCTTCCGGGAAGCTCTTCATCCTTGTCTGTCAGGACTTCGCCATCCTTTCCCGCTGCTGACAGCAACGCAGCAGCCCAGACCTGCGCCCAAGTTGCCAGATCTCCGATTTTCCAGTCTTCGTCGAGAAAGATTTTCTGAAATTCATCCGACCATAGTGTTCCCTCGGCGAAACCCTCATCCTCAAGGACATGGTTAAAATCAAGCTCTTGATCTTGCGGCACATCGGTCAGCAAACTGCGCTCGATGCGCAAGCCTTCAGGACCCTGAAATACCTTTGCCGATTTCAAGTATTCGTTCTTACGATTGCCATTGCCGTAATAAATGGCCAGCGCATCTTCTGGTTTCCGGATGGTATCATCTGATTTTGACGCAATCACTATGAAGGAATTGGCCATATCGGCGCCCAACCCGTTTTTCATAACTGATTTGACTGCGCCGGGCATCGAGAAGTTCTGAACAATTGGCTTTTGCCGGTCCGAGGCATTTGCTCCGGCAACCATTGGCGCAAACTGAGTAGCAACCGGCAAGGAGAGCGCCGGTTCGAACAATACCGCCTGGGGAAATTTATAATCCGGGAACGGGTAGGCGAATTCAACTTCAGTTAGCCCAGCTTGCACGATCCTGTTTTTGAGTTCTGCTCGTCCGAAGGTTACGATCGTATCGTCGGTATAGCGATCTTCGACACCAAACATCGATTTGCCATAATGATCTTCGGGATAGCCAGCGAAATATTTTAGCCCCAGTTGGTTTTCGATAGCGATGATCAAAACGCCGTCGGGCTCTAGTATGGTTGATACCGAGCGCAGCATTTGATCGACCGGGTCTGTATCGCTGCCGTCGGAAAAATACACCCTTGCATATTCCAGAACACCGATGAGAGTGATGGTCTTGAATCTAATATCAGGTTTGAAATCCTGAAAGTTTGCGTTGATGACCCGTACATTCTCCAGATCCCGGCACCGTTCACCGGTAATCGTCGCCCTGCGATTGCTGCCTTCCAGCGCATAGAGCGGGTACCCCTGTTCCCCGAGGAATCGGGTCAGAACACCGCAACCAGCTCCGATCTCTAGAATTGGCCCGTCCAGATGCTGGGTTATCGCGCGGAAGACGTTACAGCGTTGATGATGCAGGTGGTAAACGGACGGCCAGTCCTTCATGCCGCGTGACAATTCCGCCGATAGGACCGAACGATCCTTGGCAGACCTTATTGTGTCGAGCAGGTATTCTTCGTTTATATCGCCGTCAGAATATCCAAATTCCCCAGCGCGCGCCTTCAGTGTCCAGAGGTTCAGAGTCTGATCATAGCTGAAGTCGCTTTCCAGCCAAGCTGCCTGTGTAAGGTCTGTGTGGCCTGACATCTGCTTCTCCGGTATCGGCATGTTTTTGAACTCTTTATATCAGTGCCTCTCGTGTTGGCAATCGCACTGTACGCTGTTTGTCCAACAATGCGCCGCGTTCAACCGCTTTGTTTTTTGGTTTCGGCCAACCCCTCGCGGGCCCATTCCGGGAAATGTTCGCGCCAGAATAACGGTTCGTAAACCTCAAACGCATGGCACCCGAAAGGCAGCGCTTCGCCGTTTTCCTTGAACAGGTACTGCGGCAGGCATTCGAACGCGAATTTAAGAGCTGTTTCAGGAGGCGGCATGAAAAAAGCCGGTACCGCTTTGGCAATTTCCCCTGTCCAGACAACATCTTCGTACGGCCTTTTGGGTACAACAACGATGGTTCGGCCCAGTAATCCGGTGACAAAATTTGCGATGCGCATCAGGCCAAGCTTGCCAAGCAACCTTGTTCGCGAGGTGCTTTTGCAAAGCAATATCTGTTTCAAGGCATTTCGCGCACCTGCGACGTGCCGCAATGACAAACCGCCATTCATCATGCCAGAAAATTGCGGCGGAAACTCGGGCTTACCTTTGCCCTTGAACACCGGTGCGCCAACGAAATCAAAGCCGGCTCCCAACCAGTGTTTCAGATTGTCGGAAAATAAAAACGCATCGGTCTGGCAGATCAAAATGAAATCCTCGGTATTAAAGCGTTCATAGAACTCATCTTTGAGAAGTAGCCAGCTATAAGCGTGGACGTCTTTAAAAAAGCGATCATCAAAACACTCTACGTCGACTTCATTGCTGAGCGTGCCAGACAGCTCCTTGGCCGTGTCGGAAAGTAGATTTGCCTTGCTTGACGGACCAATGATTGCGGCCTTGAAACCTGAGACCAGGCTAAGGTTATGGCGGACGATCCGGGTCTCGAACTGCGTAAGCGACCGATACACGGGCACCAGTATTTTGCACGTCGCAGATGTATCGACAGTGTTCATAGCGGGGTTCTCATCTCATTACCTCGATGTGCCTATGAGCTATTGGGCCGGACCGGGCTCACACGCCGTAAGGACTCAGATCGCTTTGATGATAAACAGTGGACGGTTTGCAAACTCACCAAGGGCATCCAAACGGGCAAAATTGTTGTCGTTCTGCGCTTGATAGGCTTCGGTCTGAGGGTCATAGAGACCGACGGTCATATCCAAAGGTATTCCATCCAGACTTAAGGTAACGAAATCTAAGATTTCGCGTTTGGTGCCATGCGTGGTCAAGGGCAGTGCGCGGTCGCCTTTCCAGTTAAATCCCATTTGAAATACTGTCGTTTTACTATGAGAAACCACGTTTCTAAGCGCCTGACCCATCTCATGGAGCGCGTCTTGCTTGGCGGTTCCGGATTGGAAATCGTCGCCCAGATGATGTAGAACGTTGTAACAAAGGGCTACGTCATAGTCCGACAAGTCATAGGGACTGAAGTTGACGTATCGATTGGTTACGGTGATTTTTTCGGACAGCCCCAGCGCCTTGGCACAGCGGTGCAAAAATGTCGCGTGCCGTGCGTTGCCTTCAAGAGCATCCACATGTGAGGCGCCGTGGTCAATTGCGGCCAGCGTAAAATAGCCGGTATTAGCGCCGATATCAACGACCTTCGCCCCATCAAAGGAAACATGACTGCGCACAAAATCATCGCGTTTCGCCTCAAGCAGCTTGCGAGGCTTATAGCTGTCGGGGACATCGAACTGCGCATGAATCATGGGATGCAGTGCCTGGTAGTGAGAATGTTTTGACACCGCATTCAAATCGGCAAACAGTTTGTCAACTGAGTCTGGCATCCGCATAGTCCTTTCTTTCGAATACATCCCACGCATCTTGCCTCGCTATTGCTTCGTTCACGTCCAGGGCGCTTTCCAGCGCGTCCCATTCGGCCATTCCCCCCTTCCAGGCGTAATAGCAAGGGTTATCGGTCTTTCGGGAACTGGAACTTTCAAATTGGGGCAAGGACAGCTGAACGAAACGCTCCAGAATTCCCGGGCAAACATCAAGTGATAGCTGCAGCGGCCCCCAGAAACGCGGGTTTAGTTCAACAAAATAGTTGGTTTTTCCATTGCGCTTGATTTCGACCATGAAAGGTCCAAAATATCCCGCCTGTTTCAAGCGGGTCAAAAGCGCAGCTTGCAAATCGAACAGGTCGTCAGGAACTTCCGACTCTTCCCGTGCCAGAACGATTGATTTGCCATTTGGTTGTTGGCCGAGATTGCGTTGCCAAAAGCAGTCAAAAACTCCGTTACAGTCAATGCAGCCACATAGGTAGAGGCTTGCGCCCTCCACATACTTTTGCGCAAAATACACGGTCGGGTCGTGAGAGGGGCGGGCCTGCTCCAGTTCGACGTCATTTCTGCAGATGCGGGGGTAGAGAATTTTGCCGTCTCGCTTGTTTTCACGTGGCTTAAGAACACATGGCGCGGTTGCCTGATCCATTGCGATCTCTTGCGGTACCGTAATGCCGGGCACGCTTTGAAAGAAATCGCCCGCCGATTTCTTGTTGGTTATTTCTAGGTAGAGACCGGCATCTGGCAGTGGAAGGATATACCCCAGCGCTTCAGCCTCTTGACGGTTTTCCAGGAGAAACAGGTTGATAAATTCAGTCGTCGGGCAATAGATCAAATCCGCACCTCCGACGGCTCTGGAAATGTTGGCAAATAGCTGCAAGTCGACGGCTAACGTTTGTCGCGTGAAGACGATCCGGGTGCGGTACCGGCTATTTCTTATCGCGTCTGCTTCCGGACGCGCAGCGACAACAAAATCCAACCCGTTTTCATCGAAATAACGGCATAGTGCGATTGCGGCTCGGTCGTTGTGTCCTGAAAAAATCAGAAATTTTCTGCTCATCGCGTAACTCTAAGTAAAAGCCTTGACTGTCGGTGCTTTTTGCACAAGTTTCGGGCCTTCACCACTCAAATCTACGAGTACGGCGGGTATTCTTGTGAAACATTAACAGGCAGCAAACAAGGGCGGGCGTGAGCAATTGTTAAAGTTTATCGAAAACAAAACCCCGGATTATGATCGCGTTGCAAATCTGCTTAAGGCGAGTGCGGATCAAAACCACTGGGCCAATCGCGGGCCGGTTTATCGGTCGTTCCAAAACGCGGCGACCGCCCATAGCAATTTGCCCTCCGACGTCGTCGCGATCCCCTGCGCAAACGGCGGGCTGGCACTTGAAGCGCAAGCCAGGCTATTGGAACAAGATGCAGGTCGAAGACTGCAATGGGTGGTGTCATCTTTCAGCTTTCGCAACCTTGGCCGTGGCTTTTTTTCTTCTGCCACAGTGCTGGATTGCAATGAATGCGGCCTTTTAGATCTTGATCAGGTAAATTCCCGAAACGATCAGGACTGGGACGGAATGGTTGTCGTCAATCCGTTCGGAAGCGCAGGACCTGAAATGTTCGAGCCATTCATCGAACGCGCAAAATCGTCCGGCAAACACCTGCTTCTGGACAATTCCGCTGGTTTTGGGACCTCCATGCCGAACTGGCCATGGCAGGCAATCAGTTTACACCACACCAAACCATATGGCGTTGGAGAGGGCGGCTTGGCAATTGTACCGCGTGAGCGCGCAGAGAGCCTTTATACCCTATTTGACTACGGGGATCTGCCCAACCCGCCATCCGCATGGCTGAATAACGCCAAGATATCTGACATTTCCTGCGCCTTCTTATTGGACCGGCTGGAGACAGCCGAGAGCTGGCATCCGAACTATATCACTCAAGGGCACCGCATTGATCAACTTGCCGACCGCGCAGGTCTGAAACCATTGTTGCCAATGAATGATACGACACCCTGCATGAGCCGTGCATATCTGGCGGACCGTCCGTTTGCTCTCGGAGCGCTTGCCCGTGCCCAGCACGTTACTTTTGGCAAATATTATCAACCCGTTGCAGCGACACCTGTTGCTACTGATCTATACCGGCACCTGATCAACATTCCGACGCATTCGGATGTTGCCGGTTTGACTGATCAGGAAATAGTGTCGGACCTTCGACGGATTCTTGCATAAATTGCCTCGGGTAAGTTGTCTCTAACTCTGGTTGGAAAGCACGGTTTTTTGCTTTTCGGGTGTATAAATAAATGAACGATGACTTGTTCGCTGACTTTTCGAACGCGGCTACAGGCGCGGCTTTTAAGTGCCCCGAATCCTTGACCCCGGAGTCACTGGAGAACTTCTCAGACGCTGTGGAAGACATGCTCCTCGCTGTTCAAATGGACCATCTCGCAAACAGCCGGTTCCGCCGCTTGTTTATGAACAGGTTGACCCGCTCGAAGCTGCGTGCCCCAGTTCGAAAATACTGCCGTGAAATCCTAAGCCGCGATTTTGCATCTTATGTAGATGAGAAACTGGAAATCTTGCCGATTGAAAACGTCCGGTCGGAGGGTAAGAACCCATATTTCATCAAGATAAATCACGGGTTCTGGGAGCAGATTTTAAGGATCGGATGGCGTAAAAAACCAGAAGAAATCGGGCGCCCAATTGCTCCGGGTCACTACAGACGGATATATATTAACACGTGCTTTACGCAGGCGCTGATTGAAGGTATGAGATCTTGCGCCACGATCACTGACCAGAACATCCGCTTTGATACCATTGATTTTGGTTTCAGCCTGAACAATGGCATGCTGACACATCGCGAGATTCTGGATGGGTTTGAAACCTTGAGCGAAGAAGATCGTATCATCGGGCGCGGTGCAATCGGTGGACTGCTGGCGTTCATGGAGCGCGGCCTAGGGATGACATCGGGGCGCTTTATGGATGGCGGATTTCCAAAGCTAACATTTCAAAGCGGCAAATTGGCCGCGATGATCGAGCGTTGCACGTACCAATTCGACAGAATCGTATATGTCGTTCCTCCGCATCTGCAAAACATTCGGACCGCTACGGGCCGCGACATCGCGCAGACCGTTTATCAGATTTCCGGAAATAAGCTTTTGTTGTCGTGGCTTCCCACACTGTATCTGACCGCACAGGGAATCTCGCAAATGCTTACCGCAGGCGAGAAGGTTCTGGTTATTACGCAATCTGCGGTATTCAGCGCAATGCTTGGGCTCTATCTTCATGACTTAGGCAAGCTCTTCGATGCCACAAATTTGCCGATATCGTTTCTGGATCTCGGTCAGGTTCTGGACATGGCGAACCCGATATCAGCTGCCGGATGGGTGAAGGTTTATCAGCCAGATGAGACGCTTTCTCCGTTTTTGGTGACATCTTAGCCTTGGAACCTTATTAGGTTAACTTGATCGGGTTTTACCGGGTTTGTAGCCAACTTTTGGAACGGCCAAAGCCATGGATTTACCGAGCACACTTATACTGCGATCTCGGTAAAAAGCCGAAAACCAGAGTTCGTAGTACTGGGGAAATTGCCGCTTCCGAACCATGTTGGCTACTTTCGGTCGTCAGGGATTTTGGGACAGATGGTGGCGTGATCTAAGAAAGGATCTGGCTCATTTGATTGTTGTGATAATGCGGCGGATTTGCGGTGAAGCAATCGTCGGGTTTCGATGGTCTTCAGTTTGATCTTTTATCGCTGTTTCAGAATGGTCTGGCAGCGCCCTAAGCAGACATCGGCCGGGGTTAGGTTTTGCAGGTTCTCGTGATAGCGCCGGTGATTGTAATGATCGAAAAAGGCATCGACCTGCTGCGTTAGATCACCGAGCAGGTAGTAATTTTCCAGCAAGATGCGGTTTTTGAAGGTCTGTTGCCAGCGCTCGATCTTCCCCTGAGTTTGAGGATGATACGGAGCGCATCGACCATGATCCACCTGTCGGATCTCCAGCCAATCGGCCAACTCACTGAAACGGCTTTGGCGGTCTCGGGTTTCAGCGAATTTTTAATCAGTGCGTCCACGTGTGTTTTCTCCATCTGCTCGAGGACGGTGAGCAACGCGGCTGCGTGCTTCACGGCGTCGAGCGGGAGGTCGGTTCGCAGCGACAGGTAAAGGAACTGGTTTGATAGATTTTTTGGCAGGCGTTTTCGGAAACAATAAATACGACCGCGGCGTATGAGGTAGGGGCCAGCATGGTAACGGGGTTAGAGCAACCGACCGCCGGGTCGATTACTGGCTGGCTGTGTCACAGCATGTGTCAAAATTTCCGAATGCCGTGACACATCGAATCTTCCGGGGGCTCTATCGCCCCTTATTTTCCTGGCTTTTTGAAGATTGAGCATAAGCGTGCACGAATCAGCATTTTCTTGCATATGTTGTTCTAAAATATCTATTTAAAACATCATCTTAATGATAATCGAGATTAACGAGACACCATAATCGTGCAACGCATGAAGCATAAGCATGCAAGCGTAAAATCAGGAAGCATAGGCGCCCAAATCTAGAACAAAGAACAACACCACTGCAAGTGCCAGAACATGCCGTAAATATTTAAACTATACCAGGACATCCCAGATTTGACGGACTTTCGCGAGCATTGCATCTCGAAGACTTTTTCGAGGACTCCCTATTGCTCCGAAAGCGGATGTTGAGATGACTCCGGCCAACCTTTGCTTTTTGCGGGCGAGATACGTTTCGCCGTCGCGAAGTATCCCGACTGTATTATGTCAGTAATGCGGGCAGACGCTCATCAATGACGCAGTACCGGCAGGAGCGAGCCCAAACCTGACCTTAGGCATACTCAAGAATCTTAGTTCAATGGTCGGTTTGAACGTGCGCATTCTTTGGTTAGGGAGTTACGCTTGATGATCAGAGGCGCTAAGATCGCAGTTGAGGAAACAGGCAGGTTAACGTTATGCGAAGTGCAATCTTCTTGCCCTTAGTGGCGTTTTTTCTAGGCACCATTGTCTTAACTCATTCCGCAACGGCAGCTTCTCTTGGACAGTACGAGGTTTTTGGCGTTGAAGACGGAGACATGCTCAAATTGCGTGCAGGACCGGGAATAGGGTTCAACGTGATAGTGGGCCTTCCAAATGGAACCGCTTTACGAGTTCACAGTTGCGAACAGACCGGCGACACCCGTTGGTGCCGTGTGTCCTTGCAACGTGCGCGTGGTCTAAAGGGATTTGTCTCTTGGGCATATTTGCGAAAGCTATGAGTTTAGCTTTGTCGCGGTGCCACCTTAGCTGTCCAGGCTTTTTCAGAACAACCAAAATTGAGTTGGTCAAGGTGATGTCCTAGCTTCGGCCAATAATCGCGCGCATAGTAGCCATTCGACCGAATGGCGGCGAATGACTGCATCGAGCCCAAGGTGCAAATTGCTGCACCGTGCATTAATGCCGGCAAGACGCAGAAAGCAGACTTTGAAAAGTTCAGCGTGCGGTCAACAGCAGTTGTAGCTACAGGTTCAAATACGCCGACGCACCTTCATCAGACCAGTCGTTCGTTCTATCCACCAAAGCGAGAGGCGGGCGCACTCGCGATATGGGGGCATCTCATCCAATAGGGTTGAATCCTAGTAAAACCCCTGGCGGTCTAAGCGAACCATGAGTGGTTTGCCATCTAAACTAAGTCAACTATTCGGCGCTATACCATATCGGTGACGTGTAAGCACGGTCTTGGACTTCTGCCGGGACAGCTTCAGGCAACGGGATATCATAGAAAGCTGCGTCAATAGTCGTCCAACGTGGCTTTGGAATTTCGATCACTCTCACGTAGTAAAACGCATTGTTGTCCGGATCAAAATCTGGGTCTTGCCAATACGCGGCGAGTTCCACGGAGCCGATTGAGTTGCTGTATGTCGCGTTTTCAATGTCTACCGTCGAGCCCACTGGTTCGCGGGCGCGACCATCCCCTCCAATTTCTCGTCCATCGGACACGGCCGCGTCAAAAATCCGCTCATGAGTTTCGCCACTTTCATCAATCCAGCCTTTGATGATTTGGACACGGTCGAGGTTCGCGCCATCCGGATCGCGCAGCGCACGGATCAGGAAGCCGGGAGATACCCCATCAGGCGCGTTCTTCAAGTCACCGCCCATTGGCACGCCGTTCTGATATCCATTGGACACAAAATCCGAGGCGTACAGATCGTCGGCATCGAAACCCCAGCCGCCAAAGACGCGGACTCGCATTCTCGGCCCGGTTGTAGCGTAGGCTTCCTTGCGCTTGATCGCACCGTGGACTTCTTCACGCGTGTTTTCTCGAGCCCATACAGCCGTAAGACCCGCAGCCGACTCTTGGGCCGTAATGATACGCAATGCCGGGTCTTCGGCAGGGATTACATCGAAGTTGTGACGGTTCGCCGAAGGCTCTGTGTGCTGGTACTTACCAAAGTAGTTGTCCTCCCGCGTGGTCGGGAGCGCGGTGTGCGTGTCCGTCGTACCGTAGAAGCCGAACTTGAACGGGTTCACGCCCGTCTCCCGCTGAACTTCAAGCCCGACCTTCAAAGCGGAGCGCCCATATTCATAGCGCAGCATTTCAGGTTTCTTTGCGACTGTTCCAGAGATATTCGCAACGTCCCAGGTTTCGAAATCCGCGAACTCATCATCAGGTGACAGGAATGGGTGGGTTTCCTCATCACCCTTGATCTGGGTCACCTCATGCATCGGCTCCCAACGAATACGTTTGGCGGCGTATTCTGCGTCCATGGGCGTTCCGTCAAACTTGGTGGGTGCGAACATTATTCCGTTGGATACATTCCCGTTATGCGGAACGGAAATGGCGCTTCCGCCCGTCGCTTCCTCATAAGCAGCCAGATAGTCCCAAAGCGGCTCGGGATCTTCGCTTTCAAAATAGGTATATGGGCGTGTGCGGCTGGTCTTGTCGGCCCCATCTCCGAAGATCACGACGCGGTGCAGGTTGTCTCCGCGCGGTGTGGATGTCCATTCGTAACCCGCAAGCGATGTAAAGACGCCGGGTTCGTAGTATTCGTCGACCGTTTCTACGATTTGTTGCCAGAGGTCACCGTCCAAATCCAATCCAGCGGTCGGGTCTCGCCCTTCGATTGAAGCGATTTCGATGATATCAGCAAACGCTTCCATCCGACCTTCTTGCCCAGAATTGAACCTTTCGTAGGTCAAGCGACCCCAATCGTCAGCCAAAAGCCGAGGGTCAGCTGCACGAACGGCGGTTGCAAGTCCCAACATCTCCGCGTGTTCAGTAATCGCGAGGAAATCGAGTGGCCTGATGAGCTGTACAGGTTGTCCGGTATTTGAAGTTATCCGCTCCCCTCGCGCCACGCGGAAGGCGTCGTGGATATTCAAGGACGTCCCGACAAGCCCTGCGTCGAACGAGATTTCTGTGTGGAAATGTAAATCACCGAAGAGAACCTGATCGGGATAAGCGCGATCAACAAAAGGAGAATATGTTTGCGTAGGAACCGCAGTATCCGGAGGCACTTCGCCTTCGAAGCCAGCGGCTTGCGTTCCCAATGAAAGCGCTAAGGCTGTTGCAGCATACAACAATATCGTGGGTTCAAAATGAGTTCTCATGACTGCTCCCCCAAACACTAAAACTAGCGACGCAGTGTATGGAAAAATATGCAAAAAATCAAATATACGGGTGGGAGAGGCGCGCGCTCCGGAATCCGCACTTAGGGTTTAGAGTGGTGAACGTGCACAGCAGTTGGCAAGGCTGCGCGAGGTCAGAACTGGGGATCAGTGGCCGTCCCTATATTCACAAAATCAAGTCAAAGCGGTTGATCTTTCAAGAATTCGCGGCTTCGAAATTCATCGCGCCCGCTGATTGGTGACGCATCTTTTTATGCGAATGGAATTGAGTGTTACAGTGCGTTTACAACACCTGCATCGTTCAGCACGGGTGCCGCAAGAAAGTTAGGGGAACGTGAAGTGATTGAATTTTATAGATCCATTTGGAGAACAACGGGACAGCGTCAGGTGGTCAACATCCTTCTGTCGCTGGCTATTGCCGCTCTAGCGGCGTTTCCTCTGAACTATCAAAAGGAAATCGTGAACGGTCTGACCGAAAAGAACATTAGCCCCGCAGGATTGCTGTGGCTCGGCGTTGCAATGGGTGGAGTGATCATCCTGAGCCTGGCGCTGAAATGGGTGCTGGGTTACCTATCGAGCGTTCTGGGCGAAGACATGATCCGCAAACTGCGCAAGCGCATTTGCAATCTGTCGCGCGAAATCCCCGCAGGGGCCGAGAAAGTTGCCTATGGTGCCAAGGCCACAATGGTGTCGGCCGAAGCCGAACAAGTTGGAAAGTTCTCTGGTAGCGCTCTGTCTGAACCAATCGTACAGGCCGGAACCCTAGTTGTGATTGTCGGGTATATTGCGGCCAATCAACCCTCTCTGGGACTGATTGCAATTGGTATGATTATCCCTCAGGTTTTTATTGTCCTTTTCGTCCAGATGCGCGTGAACTGCCTTGTGTCAGACAGGGTTCACACATTGCGCAAAGCCACCAACTGGCTTGTTGACCCTGATTGCTCGGCCGCAGAGATCAATCCTAAATTTGACGAGATCTACGATACCCGCTCTCGGATATTCGTCTGGAAGCTGTCTTCGAAATTTGTACTCAGCGCCATTAACGGCGCCGGGACAGTGGGGGTTCTCGTCGTGGGTGGTTGGCAGGTCTTGGAGGGTAACACGGATGTCGGTACGGTCGTCGCAGCCACCGTAGGTTTGACGCGTCTCCAGGGCCCGACCCGGCAGCTGATAGCCTTTTATCGACAGGTCAGTGCAACAGCTGTGAAATTTGAATTGCTGCGGCAAGCAGGCGTAGATATGGCTGACGCAGCCAATTGAACTTTACCCGGCTCGATTGCCGGCCTGTTGTTTCAAGAGGATAAAGCAATGACCAATGAGGCCGGTTTTGTCTTTGTGTTGATTGCCGTCGCTGGTGTGCTGATGGCAAGCAATCGGGTTCGCTATGACTTTGTCGCCTTGATAGTGGTCATCGCACTTGCCTTGAGCGGCACGCTGACAATCGGGGAAAGCCTCTCGGGCTTCGGAAACAGCGTGGTTATCCTTGTGGCGTGCCTTCTGGTGCTGGGGGAAATGCTGGACAGAACCGGTGTGGCACGCGCGGTTGGTGACGCAATCATGCGCTACGGTGGCAGCCGAGAGACTAATCTTCTGATCCTGATAATGGTTAGCACCGCCCTTTTGGGAAGCGTCATGAGTTCGACGGCAGTTGTCGCTATTTTTATTCCAATCATTCTGCGTATTTCCCAACAGACCGGAAACGACAAGGCGCGGCTTCTGATGCCGATGTCTTTTGCCGCTTTGATCAGCGGCATGCTGACCCTAATCGCCACACCGCCAAATCTGGTCGTCAGCGATTAACTGGTTGCTCAGGGCTATCAGCCTTTGGGTCTGTTTTCCTTTTTCCTGATCGGCGCACTCGTTCTTTTGGTTGCCGTTGTTTTCATCCTGTTTTGGGGCCGGCATCGTCTTCGGTCAGCCACGGAAGCCCAGGAAGAGGACTTGACGACGACCGGGACAACCCTTGCCGGGATGTGGCAGTCTTTTGATCTCCATAAGCTGTCTGAGACTCTTGTGGTCGCCAAGAAAGTTCCTGCGGAAGACGTCGCCGCGATGATCGGAGCCGAGGCCAATATAGTGATCCGGCTGCGGTTAGGTGCAATAGGTAGGCTCATCCCTGCAATGTTCCGCACTGGGATGGAGTTGCTACGCGGGGATCGCATCTTAGTGCGCGGCCCGGAGGAGACGCTAAAAACCCTCGTGCAGCGATCTGATTTTTCTGAGCGCATCGACCCTGCAAAATCGATCGAAGCATGGATTGAAGAGATCGGGTTTTCCGATGTTTTGGTTCATCCAGAGTCCCCTTTGATTGGCAAACCTGTGAGCAATGGACTCGGCATAGAGGTGAACGACGTCGAGACCGTCGCGTTGGTCAGAGATGGCGAACCTGTCGAGGATGTATCGGAGGCAACGTTGCAATCCGGGGATCGACTACTGATCGCCGGACCTTGGGACGCGTTGGATCGGGCCGTCAAACGGCACGACTCGCTCGTTCTGCTGTCATTTCCACAGGAACGGCAATCCATACCACCTGCGGCCTCAGGGTTCTGGACCGCGATTTTTATTATGTCCGCAATGATCGCCGCCACTTTGTTTGAGCTTGTTTCGATCACCGCCGCGGTACTGATAGCCGCCGTCGCAGCAGTTGTGTTTCGCACGCTATCTGCCGAGGACGCCTATCGCGCCGTCAAGCTTCCAAGCCTCGTTCTTATTGCGGGGATGCTACCCTTGGCGGACGCTCTGCAAGTTACTGGTGGATCCGACATAATTGTCGATCAGCTGCTGTACCTTGTCGGCGATGCCAGCCCGCGAGCGGTAATGTCTGCCATCTTCGTGTTGACCGCTTTGCTGGGTTTGGTTCTTTCCAATACGGCGTCCGCCGTACTCGTGGCGCCCATTGCGATATCTGCGGCTGAAGCACTTGGAATTTCACCCTATCCGGTGGCGCTGTGCGTGTTGATTGCTGCGTCGGCTTCCTTTTCTACGCCCATTTCAACGCCCGTGGTCACCTTGGTTGTTGCACCTGGAGGCTACAGTTTTTCCGATTTTCTAAAACTTGGTTTACCGCTGACCATGCTGACCGGAATAGCCGCCGTGACAATCGCGCCGATACTGTTTCCGTATTAAAGTGATCGACAAAGCTATTTGTCGTCGTCTTCATTGCGATTGCGGCCCGGTGCCCGCCACCAAGGCATGGCGCCCCAAGCCACAAGAAAGACGGTAACTATTGCGCCGATAATAAATGCCATACCAAGAATGCAACGGCACAAAAGTTGTTAAAAAATGCCAATTGCCGCTGATGATCTGCCATTCGGCGCAAAGCTGGGTAGAGGGCTCTTTTGAAGTTCAATTTGTTTGTAGGCACTGAAAATGATAGTGTTGGTGATCACATTGGAGGCCAGAGATACAATGTCTGCCAACAACACTGATCCCGACAACAAAGGTTCGCGCCATCGTGCTCCTCTCTTAGGAATGTCTGGAGTGGTCGTTTTCGCCGCTTTGGTATTCGTTGCGTTGTTGTTCTACTTGTTTACGCGCTCTGACGGACCCACGCGTGTCGCACCTGCAGCACCAGAAACAACGCAGAGCGACTGAGATCGCAACTCGGCAATTCGCGAATTCTTGTTTGGTTAAACGTAGATCTTCTTTTGAACCAAACTCCTCCAGAAATGCATCTGGGGGCAAACTAAGCTTTGCCTGCTACAGATAGGGAGAGAGTAACCGCGCCAGCCCGTTGCGCAATCTGGCCCAAAGCGGGAGATCATTGATCTCTTCAAGTTTAATTTCCCGAGCGCCAAGTGCTTTTGAGTCCAGGATAGCATGGAGCTCTTCCGACAGCTTTCGGTGATAGCATTCAACATTGAACTCAAAATTCAATCGCAGGCTTCTGGGATCCCAATTTGTGCTCCCAACAAGAGCCCAGACATCGTCCACGAGCATGAGTTTCGTATGATCGAACGGTGGCTTGGTAAAGAAAACACGGCAACCATGTTCCAAAATTTGCCCGATCTGACCCATGGCCGCCCACTCGACAATCTTCACGTTGTTGTCGGAAGGGAGGTAGACTTCAACCTTGATGCCACGGAGGGCCGCCACTGAAAGGGCTTCTATAAGACGAGAATCCGGCAAGAAGTAAGGGCTAACAATGCGTGCGCGTTCTCGCGCGGCCGACAGCGCCGCAAAAATGAGTTTACTGAGCGTCTCGAAATCCTCGTCTGGTCCGTGCGAAATCCCCCGCGACCAGACTGTGCCATGGCGCACAAGCTCAGGAAACCATGCCGGGCCACTCAACTGCTCACCTGTGGTGAAGGCCCAGTCCGTAACGAATACTTGCTTAAAGTGGCTTACCACCGGCCCCTCAAACTTGAAGTGCAGGCATTGTGTTGGTCCCTCAGGATTGAGGTTCAGGCAATGAGCTTCGCGAATATTGGTTCCGCCTGTGAATCCTATGCAGCCATCTACAACAAGGATTTTTCTGTGGTTTCTCAAATTTGAGAAGCGGCGTGAGGAGAACCCACTTGTGGGAAGAAAGCTCGCTGCTTCAACCCCGACCTCTTTCAATCGAGTGACCATGTTCTCCTTACTGTAGCGCGCGCCAACGCAGTCGATAAGAACGCGCACCTCCACGTCTCGGTCCTTGGCGCTAACAAGAGCATTCAGGAACTTCTCTCCAGCTCGGTCGCTGTCAAAAATATAGCTCAGCAAGCCAACGGAAAACTTGGCGGCATCAATAGCCGCAATCATATCCGGATAGGCCTCGTCACCGTCCCGCAGACAATGAACCGTGTTTCCTGGCAGAAGCGGCTTTGCGCTAAGACCTTCCCCTGCGCGGGCTAACCCGGCAATGTTAGGAAGTTGAGCATTGGCCTCTTCAAACAAAACCCTCTCGCTTTCCGAGAGCGAGAAACTGGGAATTTGACGGATAATATCTGATAGGCCCATCCGCGTTCCGGCCCGGTGGATGCGATTAACGCCCAAGAGGATATAGGCCAACGAACCCACAAACGGCGCAAGCCAAGCAAGCGCTGACCAGCCGATTGCGGCACGAGTATCTCGCTTTTTCAAAACGGCGTGCATAGTGACGCCAAGAGCCAATGTGATCTGGGCAAGCGTGGCCAGAAATGCCCACAGGTAGACGAGACTCAAAACACGACTCCCCAAATTCAGCTATTTCACTTTAAGCTTCACTTTAACTATTTTGATCAGCGACAGCGCAGAAAGTTTGGGTAAAATACGCATCGAACCCGCAACTTATGTCCCAGAATTCGCGCTTGACGTACCTCATACGCCCTATTCGAGCGAATACAAACACCAATTTGGCTCCTATTGCGGATCTGGATGAAAGGTGCCGAGAACGTCCACTATCCGCTCAGCATACGCAGCGGGCATGTCTGCTTTGGGCTGCGCCCGGTCACAGATGAATAGAGCAACGGGCTGACACTTTCAGAATGGATATTGCAAAGTAAACCTTTGTGCGAAACGCGAAACGCGCTAACTATTTCACCTTAATTCTAGGTTTCGCCAACCGATAAGATAGTTTGTTCAGTCAATATCTTTCGACTCCAGTTTGGGAACTTGCAGGTTTAGCAAAATGCCCAGGCACAAGTTTTGGTCACAAAAATCTTTTCGTCTGTTAATTTTGGTTCAGAGGAATTGGTTTAGCTAAAAGGATCACATCGACTGATGAAGCGGAAAATTGCTGCGATCCTAAGCCTCGATGTCGTCGAATATACCAAGCGCATGTCAGAGGATGCTGAGACAACGCTGAACACTCTACAACGCAATTTGAACGATGTGATCAGACCGTTGGTCCATGAAAACAAAGGACGAATATTCAAGCTGATGGGAGATGGTGCTTTGGTTGAGTTTGTTGCAGCCACAGACGCAATTAATGCTGCCAGCCAGATTTTCAATCAGATGAGATATGAAGACGTAACACTTCGAGGAGGTCTCCACGTTGGCGACGTAATGCCAAATGGCACAGACTTGTTCGGAGAGGCCGTGAATGTTGCGTCGCGCCTTCAGTCCAGCGCACATATTGGAAGTTGTTTCGTCAGCAAGACAGCTGCTGAAGTCGCGGGAACTTCGCTGGCGGTTGCTTTGCGACCAGAAAACTCGATACGGTTGAAGGGAATTCCAAATCCAGTGGAAGCCTACTCTATTGATTTAGATGGTGACAAAAGACGCGCAAAGAACAAGCTGCTGGCTAACTCTCAAGACGTCCGCTTTGCAAAATCAAAAGACGGTACAACGCTTGCCTGGACATCCACTGGAAGCGGTAGAAAGTTACTGGTCACACCAAACTGGCTAAGGCATCTGGAATACGATTGGACGATGAACACCATCGCCGGGTGGTTGCCGATGCTTTCTGAAAATCACTGCCTTTATCGGTTTGATGGTAGAAACAATGGCTTGTCCCAGCGGGGCGTGCAGGATGTGTCTTTGAATCGAATCGTCGAAGATGTTGAGGCCGTACTGGACGCAGCCGGGATCGAAAAAGTTCCATTGTTTGGCATTTCTTTTGGGGCAACCATTGCGGCGGCTTTTGCCGCACATAATCCTGACCGTGTTTCGGGGTTGGTTCTGCTCGGTGGATTTGCACAAGGACTCGCGGTGCGTTCACAGCCCGGAATTGCCGCGCTTGGGCAAGCAGTGATGGATATGAGTCTTGAAGGCTGGAACGATGAATACCCTTCTGCAAGAGACTTGATGGCCCAATCATTTGCCCCAACCGCAAGTCCGCATGACCAGCGCACTTATGCAGAATTTATGAAAGTGGCAATGGACCATCAGGATTGGCTCAAGATTGGACCACTAGTCGCAGGGGTCGACGTAACCGATCTACTTCTGCGGATCACCTGTCCGGCTCTGGTCATGCATTCTAATCGAGACAGGATGCACAGTGTTGAACAAGGTAGGATATTCGCCTCCGGCATCGAGAATGCGCGCTTTGTCGGCCTTGAGACAGCAAACAATACAATGCCAGAGTATGATCCTGCCTGGCCCAAAGCCCTAGTGGAGATAGAGCGTTTTATGAATTCAATTTGAACGGTGTACGTTTTTCTTCGCCAGACCTTTTTTGTTCGAAGGTAAGAGGATGCCCTGCGCCCTTCGATTTTCGATACCGGAATTTGAAAACTCTAGACTTCTCGTCATCGACCGCTTTGTCCTGATCTCGGAAACTGCAAAGTCTTGTTATGAATGTCCGGTTTGGGGCTGAAACCAGTAACTCCGCTTAAGTAGCATTCGTATCCCCAACGATTGAACCAAGCCGTCTTGTTGTAGAATTTTTTTCCACAAAAACTTGATCAACCACTTGAAGCTTGACTTAACAGCGCATCGCGCCGCCCCTAACCTGATGCTACGTAACTTGCTCCTGACAATTGTCGCAATCGCCTCTCTCTCGGCAACTCCTTTCGCATCTGAGAAAACTGAAGTCGATCTGGAACTGGCCCTTCTTGTCGATGTTTCAAGGTCGATGAATGAGCGAGAACTCGAGATTCAGCGGCAGGGTTACGCCGCAGCATTGATGTCGGATGAAGTCTTCGCCGCTGTTCAGTCGGGACCTTTGCAACGGGTGGCTTTGACATACGTCGAGTGGGCGGGAACACAAGACGTTGTTGTTGAGTGGAAGCTGTTAGAAACGCGCACTGATCTGGATGATTTTGCGAGTGTTCTGACCACGCGTTTCGATCCCGCCTTGCGCCGCACTTCAATCTCTGAGGCCTTGATCTTCGGGGCGAGGATGATCGAAGGGAACGAATTCGAAGGTCTGCGTAAAGTTATCGACGTATCTGGCGACGGGCCTAACAATCAGGGTCGCCCGGTTTTGCAAGCCCGTGAGGCAGTGTTGTCGAAGTCGATCACATTAAATGGATTACCGCTGATGACCCGTGAAGGTATGGGGAGTCAGTGGCACCTCGACGATCTTGATGTCTACTACCAGAACTGAGTGACGGGCGGACCTAGTTCATTCGTAATCCCGGTGCTTGACTGGCAAGGCTTTGCGAAAGCCGTACGACGAAAATTGGTTCTGGAAATTGGGTCAGCGCCAGCAATAGGAGAAGTTATGAAGGCGCAATACATCTCACCCTCAGACTATGATTGCCTAATTGGCGAGAAGATCTGGAAACGGAATCAACAAATCTGGAGCGAACCTTAGAAGCGGCCTTTGCATCAATCACCCGTGGCTCGATACAAAAAGCCAGCAGCAATTTTCTAAGGGAAACTAGTATTCTCCGCTTTCAATAGAAATGCACAGATGATGGTTAATCTTCGAAACGGTGTGAGTAGACAAACTTATTGACATCGATTTGCACGAACCGAGTGAAATTTGCACGCTTATGGGTAATTCGCATTTCTGTAAAAGGTGGCTGGGGTGGTAGGATTCGAACCTACGATACACGGTACCAAAAACCGCTGCCTTACCACTTGGCTACACCCCATCGGTGAGCGGCTGTCTACGATTGTTGCTGGCAGGGTTCAAGAGGATTCAGATAAAAAAGTGGGCCGTCTAGAAAAAATTTTGGTCGCGCTTGCTGCTGCGTACGCGGCGGGGTTCCTTTGACCTGTTTTCGACACCGATATCGCCAAACGCCAGTCTCGGGATAGACAAACAAGGGCACTAAGACCCCTCGGAACTTAGATCCTGTGAGTTCGAATTCAGGCCTGGCACTGTCACCTTTGCTGACCTCGGCGCCCGAACGGCTTACGTTGAATTTGGGAGCCCATGGCGGAACGGATACTGCGAAAGCTTCAATGGCCGTGTCAGGGACGAGCTACTCAACGGCAAAATCTTTACAACCTGCGCAAAGCACAAATCCTGATCGAACAATGGAGGAGACACTACAACACAAAACGCCCCCAAAGTGAATTTGGGCTATCGCCCGCCAGCGCCCTAAACCATCGTAGCGATGAATCACAGGCCGATGATGCACTATCAATCAACTTGGACCAGTCAGATTAGGCTGCACACTAAACAATGGGCCGCTCAGGATCGCCTCAAAGGTGATGCGACGTCAGACCCGGCTGGGTTGCGAATCTCCATTCGTGAACCGAATGTTAACGGCCTGTTTTCCGCGTGTTCAACCGTATTCGTTAACAGTTGAATGCGATTCCTAGCCTGAAAAGTCTGATGGCCGAGATACGCAATGAAATTCGGGGGATGAATGGATGTTGGACCTTGCTTTGACCTTTTCAGCTACTTCAGTTTGGGTTGCCGTTGGTTTCTTGTCAGGGTTTTCTTTTTTATTGACTTGAAGGAACCGTTTGGCAGATGCACGAGCCCTCAACCCCTTACACCGCTGCAATGAACGCATTTCAGCTAGAAAGCGAAGAAGCCGACGGCTACGCGGCGATGTGGGCCGCTTGTCAACTCATGGCTTTGCTTGAAGATAGGCCGGAACTAATGAAAGAATTTGCGGACTTGTGGGCGAAAAAGTGGAACGTAAATACACATTCGCAATTTGACCCAGACCGCATGTAGCACCTTTTCCAGCGGCCACTTGCTCCACCACGTCCCGAATATGGAAAGTCCGCGATAGCCGCAGAGGCCCCCAATATGCCTGTCAGCCAAGCGAACGGGGTTCTGACACAGCAATCACCTTAGGATCTGCAGAGAATACTTAAGATCAGTATTGTGGAACTTTCTTAGAAGCGCATTCGAGGCAACCTACTCGAAAAGATGGAAGCATTCGTTCAGGGTGGGCAGCTTTGAGTGTAGAAAAGCCAATCCATTAAATTACGAACGTTCCGACGCAGAACCTAGAGCGCGGTGTGGGTAAATTGACGGCAGGGTTAAGGCAACTCCCAAAATACCAGATTACAAACAATGCATTGAGAGAGGTATTTGGTAGCGGAGGAGGGACTTGAACCCCCGACACGCGGATTATGATTCCGCTGCTCTAACCAACTGAGCTACTCCGCCATAAGTGAGAGGCGATTTAAGGGAGCGGTCAGGGAGGGTCAAGAGGGAAAACACCGCCTACTTGCGGATTCTTTCAGTTCGTCGGCTGCCCCTCCTGTGGCAGAGCAGCACTGGCCGCAATCCCAGAGGCAACACCGGCGATGAAAGCGGCGCAGCGGTCAGGCTCGGTGATCAGGATCATGTGCCCTGCCCCGTCAATCACCTCATATCCCAGCCCGAAGCGC
Source organism: Ruegeria sp. BG11 (assembly GCF_056538565.1). Lineage (NCBI taxonomy): Bacteria > Pseudomonadati > Pseudomonadota > Alphaproteobacteria > Rhodobacterales > Roseobacteraceae > Ruegeria > Ruegeria sp. BG11. The sequence goes on from NZ_JBQFTH010000010.1 coordinate 220,408, forward strand.
TCCATTGGCGGGCCGTGGTGAGGCGCCGACAGGATTGCATCCTCGGTGCCGTAGAGGATTGAACCTGGCGTCCGGAGCGCATCATAGCGGGCGACTTGCTCGGAGATACTGAGATCAACGCCAATCACATCCTCGGACGCCGTGACAAAGGCCGAGGGGCGCAGGCCAAGGGCGCCGCCCGCGCGATCCAGAAAATCCGAAGGCGGCGTTTCCGGGTCGAACACTGCGCCCAATGTGTGCGGTGCGGTTTTGGCTGCGATGGGAACGGCCAGCGTGTTGCCAATCAAGCGGCGCGGCCATTGCGTGCGAATCTCCAACGGTTTGAATACCGCCGGCGTCCCCGGCAGTTTTTGGGTCAACGGGGCAAGCAGCGCCAGCCCGCCTACCCTTTCGGGAAAGTCCAGCGCCATCGCGAGCGACACCGCTCCGCCCAGCGAATGCCCAACCAGAATCGCACCAGAGACTTCTTTTGCTTCAAGAAACTCGGCAATCATCCGCGCCTGCTCTGACAGTCGGGCCAGATCTGCGCTGTCGCGTGTGGAATACCCGCATCCCGGCCGATCAAGCGCGATCACGTGGTACTCCTCGGCCAGTTTGTCGACCAGCGCGTAGGTATAGTGCTGCAATTGACCGGCCAACCCGTGGATCATCACGATGGTTTGCGCGTTCGGGGCGCCTTTTTCCACGTAGTGAATACGCCCACCGCGCACCGGAAGGATTTGCCCCATCTGCGGAACGGTTTTCAAACCCTCCCGCATCAGGCTCCGAGTCCACAGGTTCATCGCCAGCAGAAACACCGCGAAGACGGCCAGTAGAATAAGAAGCGTCGTCATATCAAACCTCGCTGCCTGCGGCTGGAACCGTGGCGTATTGCTCCAACCCGGATTGTGCCATGCGTTTTTGAAATTCTGCAACTGTTCCGGGCCACAGAGTCGTGTTGCGCCCTTCGGCGTCTTGATACCACGACGAACACCCTCCGACCTGCCAGACACTATCAGTGTGACGGTCCTGCATTTCCTTGGTGAATACGGCTTGCCGTGCGGGGTCTGGAACAACCACCTCCAGCCCTTGGCTTTGCATCCCATCCAGTACGCGACCAATATGGCCGACCTGAGCCTCAATCATCAGCACGACCGAGTTGTGGCCGAGGCCCGTATAAGGCCCGAGCAGGATGAAGAAATTCGGAAATCCTGCGATCGCTGTGCCCAAATTGGCCTGCATCCCCCTCGCCCATGCATTGCGCAATGTCTGCCCACCTGCCCCAGTGATGTCGAGGCGTTCGACCATATCGGTGACGTGAAAACCAGTGCCCCAGATCAGGATGTCAGCCAGCGTTTCGCTGCCGTCGGCTGCGATGATCCTGTCTTCTTCAATCGAACGGACTGCTTGCGATATCACGTCGACATTGTCGCGCGCAAGCGCCGGATACCAATCGTTCGAGCTGAGGATTCGCTTGCAGCCAATCCGGTAGTCTGGCGTCAGCTTCTCGACTTCGGCAGGGTCCGAAATGGCGCTCTCCAGTTCTTTACGCCACAGCTTCATGGCGTATTGCACCATTTTCGGATCGCCGCGAAACACCCGATGACGGTATTCAAACAGCGCGAAGATCAGCTTGCGCCGCAGTCGCGGCAACAACGGAATCCGCGCGTAGAGCCTGCGTATCCAAGGCGCGATCGGGCCGTCGGGACGCGGCAGAACATAAGGCGCGCTGCGTTGAAAAATCGTGACATGACGAGCCATTTTGGCGATCTCTGGCACGAATTGCACCGCCGAGGCGCCGGTGCCGACCACCGCCACGCGCTTGCCCGCGACCGAGACGTTGTGATCCCACTGCGCAGAATGAAACGTCGGGCCTGGAAAGCTATCGGCCCCTTGGATGCCCGGAACACTGGGATGATGCAACGCACCGATGGCCGAGACCAGAAACCGCGCCGACCAGCTCTGCCCCGACTCCGTCTCGACTTGCCAGCGCGCGCCATCCCATTTGGCCGACTTCAACTCCTGCTGAAAATGACAGAGGTCGTAAAGGCCTTCCTTGCGCGCAACATCCTGTAGATACGCCTGAATCTCGGCTCCTTCCGCATAGGCGCGGCTCCAGTTCGGGTTTAGGTGTGTGGCCATCGAATAAAGGTGCGAGGGGATATCACAGGCAACACCGGGATAGGTATTCTCGCGCCATGTCCCACCGATATCACCAGCCTTTTCCAGAATAGCGATGTTGCGGAGGCCACGTTTGCGCGCCTCAAGCGCCATGGTCAGCCCGGAAAACCCGGCCCCGATGATCAGCATATCGACATTGTGATCCACGCCCTCACTCCTCTTCAAGACGACCAGAGTGTATTGGCAAAGACTATAAGCGCAGGCGGCGCCCTGAACAGCGTCCCGTTGGGTAATACGCTAAACTAGCACCAGTTTACATTGAGTTTGACGTGTCTTTATGTCGTTTTTGGCGAATTCGATCAGCCAAAACGCCCCTTATCGGCAATGCGCCTCGCAGAATCCGTCGTCATTGCGACCGAAAAGGTCGGAATCCGGAGCACCGCACACGCAAAGAGTGTCTAGCCTTCCCAACCAACCCACATAACCAAAGACGCCTTTTTGGTGTCCGTTTAACATCGAAATCACAAGGAAAAATTCAAGGCGCGACAGAACCTGAGTGGGTCAGGATTTAAAGCCGCGCGCCTGAACGACCGGTGCGATCACCGCAAAAACATAAGAGAAGAGCCAGCAAACAGAACGGCCTTCCACCCTATCAAATCGACAACACGGAGGAAATTGATGTCGATTAAAGAACCGTTTACGGATTTGGACATTAAGACCGCGGATAGCGGTTTTTATGAGAATAACAGCGTTCCGAT